>JAIXPK010000019.1 GCA_027486335.1 Verrucomicrobiaceae bacterium
CAACGCCATGAAGAGCAAGCAACTCATCATTCTAGTCGCCATTCTTGCAGCCGCCGGCATCGCGGCCGCGCTGAAGATGCGCAGTCGTGACGCCGCGATCGGGGGCAAGCCGCAGGAAGCGGGCAGCCGCATCCTGAAGGGGTTTGAGCCGGAAGGGGTGGCCGGGTTCACGATTTCGGACGGGAAGGATTCCGTCGAAGTGGCGTTCAAGGACGGCAAGTGGGTGCTCCCGTCGCGCGACGGGTTCCCGGCAAGCCTGACGGCGGTGAACGAACTGCGGGATGCGGCGCATCAGTTGAAGGTGCTGTCGGTTCAGAACGTGGGCGCGAGCCAGCTGGGACGGTTGCAGCTGCGCGAGCCTGCGAGCGATGTGCCGGAAGCGGAGCGGAGCAAGATGGTGTCTTTCCGTGACAATGCGGGCAAGGATACGGTCACGTTCTTTGCCGGGAAGACGATGGAGCCAAAGAGCGATGGCGGCATGGACTTCAATGCCGGGCCTCGTCCGCAGTTTGTGCGGGTGAAGGGTACAGACGGCATTGTTTATCAGGCGGTGCAGGGTTTTGCCTCGCTGAATGCGACGGTGAAGTCGTGGCTCGACAAGGAGAGCTTCTTCAAGGTTGAGAAGCTGAAGTCGATTGCGGTGACCGGGCCGACGCCTGAGGAATCGTGGAAAGTGTTCCGCGAGGCTGAGGGTGGCGAGTTGAAGCTGGATGCGCCGAAGGACGGGGAGGAGTTTGATGCGACGAAGGCGGCTGGTCCGGGAGGGGCGTTTGCGTATGCGGCGTTCGAGGATCTTGCGCCTGCGGCAGACAAGGAGAAGGCGGCGCTGGACAAGCCGACGCACACTGCGGTGATCGAGACGTTTGATGGCTTCACTTACACTGTCAAAGTCGGGGCGAAGGCTGCTGCGGCGGCTGGTGCAGACGCGGCTGCCGCGGAGAACTACTATCTGAGCTTCAGTGCGGATGGGAAGTTTGCGGAGCAGCGGACGCCGCCGCCACCTGACAAGGACGGCAAGCCAACGGAGACTGAGGAACAGAAGAAGGCGGCTGACGAGGCGTTTGCGAAGGACCTGCAAAAGAAGAAGGAGAAGCTGGCGGCCGAGCAGTCGCACAAGGACCGGATCTTTGTGGTGACCAAGTACACGCTGGATGGTGTGATGAAGAAGCGGGCTGAATTCCTGAAGGAGAAGGCGACGCCGTCGGCGCCAGGGGCGATTCCGGGAGGTGTTCCGGGAGCAGCGCCTGCGGTTCCAGCGGCGCCACCGGCCTCGGTTCCTGCTGGTGAGCCTGGGAAGATTGAAGCGGTGACGCCGCCGGTTTCGGTGGAGATTCCTGCGGCGAAGCCTGAGGAGAAGAAGGCGGAAGAAGTGAAGCCTGCTGAGGTGAAGCCTGAGGCTCCGGCGGAGGCGAAGCCTGCGGAGGCGGCACCGGCTGCGAAGCCGTGAGGTGAGAAGGATCTGAAGATTAATGCGAGCGCCGTCGGGAGGAATTCCGGCGGCGCTTTTTTTTGGGGTGGGGAGTGATTAGCCGCGGCGAGGTGGAGATGGTGGGGGAGGGAGGGGGCGGTGGCGGAATGGTGCGGGGAATGGAGAGTACGGGTAGTTGTGAGGGAGGGGACGGTATTGACGTGATTGACCTGATTGACGGGAGTGATGGGTGGGTACGGGATTATTTGGGTTGGTGGTGGGAGGGGGAGCGGGTGATGCGGCGGATGATGGCGGTGGTGATTCCGGTGAGGAGGGAGGGGGTGCCGAGGAGGTAGAATCTGGAGGCGATGTGGGCGTGGTGGTTGTAGCGGGCGGACATTTCGTCCCAATAGGGGATGCCGGCGAAGAGGGTTTCGTAGAGGAGGGTGAGGAGGCCGAGGGAGATGAGGGGGATTTGAGATTTGAGATTGGTGAAGAGGTATCGGGGAGGGAGAAATGGGACAGGGAGAAGGTCTGGCGACCTTCTCCCTGTGGGTTGGGGTGAGAGCGGGTGTGAGGGTTAGGAGGGGATCAGGGGGTGAAGGGGATGTTTACTTTGAGGCGAGCGAAGGTGGAGGATTCGCCTGCGAGGATGGGGATGGTGACGGTGATGTCATCGGGGTTGGTGCCGTTGTCGGTGACGGTGACTGGTGGGCCGGCGGTGGTGGTGGCGGGGATGGGGAGGGAGGAAGTCCATGAGGTCGGGCTGGGGCCTGATTCGACGGAGAGGGCGTAGGATTTGGCGGCTTCGGCGCGTTGGAAGGCGAGGTTGAAGGTTGAGCCGGTTAGGGAGGTGGTGATGGTGCCGGTGGAGGAAGGCGAGGTGGGGTTGGAGCTGAGGACGAATTCGAGCCCGTTGGCGAGGCCGTCGCCGTCGGCGTCGGCGTCCGGGGCCCGGTTAGGGCCGGTTAGGGATGGCCATGAGGCGAGCCATGCGAGGTATGGGTCGGTGGGGCCGACGAGGGCGATGTTGTTGGAGGAGATGCCGTCGTTGTAGTCGTAGACGAGTGAGTAGCCTGCGGGGATGCCTGTGGTGGTGGCGAAGGATCCGGTGCGGGTGCCGTAGGAGGCGAGGATGATGACGGATGGGGCGGATCCGGTGACGGAGACGTTGAGGGTGGCGTTGGTGATGTTGAGGTTGCCGGAGGTGACGATTTTATCGTTGATGGCTGGGGTGGCGGCGTTGACCTGGATTTCGAGGATGCCGCCGGTGGTGAGGTTGGCGCTGGCAGCGGAGAGGGTGCCGATGGAGTCGCCGGGGGCGATTCGGGCGGCGGCGGCGGTGGCGGTGATGGCTGCGGTGGAGGAGAGGTTTCCGGCGAGGGTGGCACCGGCGGCGACGGTGATGGCGGAGGTGAAGGAGTTATTGATGACGAGCCTGCCGCCGTTGAGGAGGGTGGATTCGGTGTAGGTGGCGGGCCCGTTGAGGACCTGGGTGGAGGCACCGTTTTTGGTGAGGGCGAATCTGCCCGGGCTGCCGTTGGAGAGACGGCCGCCGTAGATGTGGGTGTTGGCGGCGTTGGTGTCGGTCAGGGTGAGCCGGACG
>JAIXPK010000225.1 GCA_027486335.1 Verrucomicrobiaceae bacterium
AGTTCGAAATTCCCCTGACTCGCCGCAAACCCGATCGCCGCATCGTTGCCCATCACCTGCACCGCCACCATCGTCATCGCCTCGCTCTGCGTCGGATTCACCTTCCCTGGCATGATGCTCGACCCCGGCTCATTCTCCGGCAGCGACAACTCCCCAAGCCCGCAGCGCGGACCGCTCCCCAGCCAGCGGATGTCATTCGCAATCTTCATCAGCGACGCCGCCAGCGACGCCAGCGCCCCGCTCGCATACACAAACTCATCATGCGCACTCAGCGCCGCAAACTTGTTCGGGTGACTCTTGAAAGGCAACCCCGTCAGTTGCGCCATGCACGCCGCCGCCCGCTCCGCAAACTCAGGGTGCGAATTCAGCCCCGTGCCCACCGCCGTGCCCCCGATCGCCAGATCGCACAGCCCGCCTAGCGTCTGCTCCACCCGCTCGATGTTGCGCTCGATCAGCGACACATAACCTCCAAACTCCTGACCAAACGTCACCGGCGTCGCATCCTGCAAATGCGTCCTCCCCACCTTCACAATGTCATTGAACGCCACCCGCTTCGCCTCCAGCGCATCCCGGAAATGCCGCGCCGCCGGAATCAATCGGTGCGTCAGCTCCTCAACCGCCGCAATGTGCATCGCCGTCGGAAACGTGTCGTTCGACGACTGCGACATGTTGACGTGATCGTTAGGATGCACCGGCGTCTTCGAACCCATCACTCCCCCCGCCATCTCAATCGCCCGGTTCGAAATCACCTCATTGCTGTTCATGTTGCTCTGCGTCCCGCTCCCCGTCTGCCAGATCCGCAGCGGAAAATGATCGTCCAGCACACCCGCAATCACTTCGTCCGCCGCCGCACTGATCAGATCCTTCTTGTCCGCCGCCAGCTTGCCCAGATCGCAATTCACCATCGCACACGCCTTCTTCAGCGTCCCCATCGCCCGGATCACCGCACGCGGCATCACGTCACTCCCGATATTGAAGAACTTCAGCGAACGCTGCGTCTGCGCCCCCCAGTAACGGTCCGTCGGCACCTCAATGGGGCCCATGGTGTCAGTCTCGGTTCGGGTGGCAACGGGGGTACTGGATTGGCTCATGCCCACCACAGTGAACCCGCACGCCCCTCGCGCAAGTGACCGCTTGCCGCCCCCGCTCAACCCGTCCCCGCCGTTCATCCGTAGACGACACCACCGTCCCGACTGCCACACTGCTCCCCAACTCCTCCACCCCGCCCCGCCCGTGAATCCCCTCCGCTTCCTCCCCCTCCTCATCATTGCTGCCACCCCGCTCGCCGCCGCAGAACCTCCCGTGAAGCTCTTCCTCCTCGCAGGCCAGTCCAACATGGAAGGCAAAGCCCCCGACGCCTTGTTCAATCATCAGGCCACCGACCCCAAAACCAAAGACCTCTTCGCCCATCTCCGCAAAGACGAACAGTGGATCCAGCGCGACGACGTCTTCATTCAATTCCTCGACCGCAAAGGCCCCCTCACCCTCGGCTTCGGCTCCCCGGGCCGCACCGGCGCTGAACTCGAATTCGGCACCATGATGGGCAATCACTTCTCCGAACCCGTCCTCCTCGTGAAAGCCGCATGGGGCGGCCACGCCCTCTTCAAACAATTCCGCCCACCCTCCGCCGGCCTCCCCGCCGACGTCATCGCCAAAGAACTCGAGCAAGCCCGCGAACGAGTCACCAAAGAAAACGAAAAGCATTCCCGCAAGGACCCACTCCCCGTCATCGAAGACATCCAGAGGGAATACGGCGCATCCTATCGGAAAATGCTCGAAGAAGTCCGCAACGCCTGCGCCTCCGCAGGCACCACCTTCCCCGCCCTCAAAGACCGCCCCGTCGAAATCGCCGGCTTCGTCTGGTTCCAGGGCTGGAACGACCAGTACGGCGCAGAAAACGAGTACGCCTCCAACCTCCAGCACCTCATCCGCGACCTCCGCCGCGACCTCGCCAAACCACAACTCCCCGTCGTCATCGCCGCCATGGGCCAGAACGGTTCCAAACCCGCCTCCGGTGCCATGCTCACCATCCGCGACGCCCAGTTGTCCATGAATGACATCCCCGAATTCAAAGGCTCCGTCCACACCTTCCGCACCGACCTCCTCGTCGACAAGGCCGCCGAAGAAATGTACCCGAAATGGAGGGAAACCAAGGAGTGGACCCAGACCGGCGGCGACCACGCCTATCACTACCTCGGCAGCGCCATCTGGTTCACCAGAATCGGCCACGCCATGGGCGACGCCATGCTTTCCCTCCTCCCCCGCTGACCGTCACCAGGCCATTCCTAACTTCTCCAGCTGCGCCCGCAGCCCCGCCAGATCCCACAGAAACACCGAACTCCTCGTCCCCAGCACCGCCAGCCTCCGGCTGTCAGGACTGAAGCACAGCTGCGTGATCCCTTCCGCAAACGGATGATCCAGCCTCGCCAGCGCCTCCCCGGTGCCAGCATCCAGCAACCACGGCTGCCGCATCTCCATCGTCGCCGCCACCATCCGGCTGTCCGCTGAAAACGCCGGCCGCACCGCAAATCCCCCGGGCTCATGATGCCGCGACTCCCACAACAGCCGGAACCCCGGCACCTCATACACCCGTAACCCACGCGCATCCCCCGCCGCCATCTTCCGCCCGTCGCCCGAAAATGCCACATGCACCCACGCACCCTCTCCTGGCAGATCCGCCGCCACCGTCATCGCATCAAGATCCCAAACCCTCGTCAGCACCGCACGGCCTCCCCCCACTGCCCACCTCCCATCCGGCGAAATCGCCACGTGCGCAAAATCAATTCCGTCAGGAACCGACGCCACCTTGCCGTCCTTCCACACCCATGCTTCCCAGCTCGCCGTGCTGAAAACCGCGCGCTTCCCGTCCGCCGACACCCCCAGATGATCCACAGCCATACCCTCCGCCCACGCCACCGGCCCGTCACTCGCCACATCACTCCGCGGCCGCACCACCACCCCGTTCCGCGTCCCGCTCCATAACCCATCCGCCGCATACCTCACACAAACCGACTCCCGCCCCGCCGACTCCAATCCCCTCCCGCCCTCACGCAGCAGCCACAATCCATCACGCCCCGCCACCGCCAGCGTCCCGTCCCCATCCATCGCAGCATCCAGCAGCGCCGACGACGATAAATTACTCCCCGGCGCCCGCATCACCGCCAGCTGCCGACACACCGGCGACGTCTCAAATCCATACAATGTCCGCAACCCCCGACTCGCATCATGATGCAGCAGCTCAGTCCCGTCCGCACTGAAAAACGATCCCGTACCCCAGCCATTCAACCGGATCAGCGGCGGTCCGCCTGACACATTCCAGATTCTCGTCGTGCTGTCCCAGCTGCTCGTCACCACCCACTCGCCAGATGGATGAAAATCCACACTCAGCGCCCTCGCATCATGCTCCAGCCAGTCCTGCACCCTATCAGCCCCCGGCTGCCACCGCCGCACCGCCCCGTCACCCATCGCCAGCGCCACCCACTCACCCTGCGGACTCCAGTCAATCCCATCCACCCCGGTCGCCAGCTCCGCCTCATGCAGCCGCTCCCCAGTCACCGCATCATGCACCATCACCCGCCCGACCTCCCTCACCGCTCCCCCGTCAGGAGCACCCAGAAACCGCACCGCCGTCGCAATCCTCCGGCTGTCCGGCGCAAACACATGACTCGACCCAAACGTCGCCAGCTTCGGCTTCGCAGGCCGCGGCATCACCTCAAACGCTCTCAGCTCACGCCCGCTCGCAAGATCATGCACCGTCGCCACTCCATCGTTCCACACAATCGCCAGCAACCCGCTGTCCGGCGAAAAACTCGCCACCTGCCACGGCTCCTCACGCCCAATCGTAAACGACCGCGCCGCTTCCGCTAGCGACCACACCCGCAGCTCCAGCTCCCCCGTCTGCCCGATCAGCCATCGATTGTCAGGCGAAAAATCAAGGCTGTGCCATTTCGGATCCAGCGGCTCCTTCATCCGGCACACCTCTCCTCCGTCCGCCACCCGCCGCACCGTCACCCTCCCCTCGCCATCCACCTCCGTCATCAATCGGAAATCCGGACTGAACGCCGCCGCACCACCCCCATCCATGCGCCCCGAAAGATCCCGGAACTCCCGACGCATCGCCAGCCCCGGCCGCGCCAGCGCCGCAATCGCCGCATTCCGCGGCCCCAGCGTCCCCGGGCGGAACCGGTTCGCCAATCGCGCACTCTCCAGCATCGTCTGCCGCGCATCCGCCGCCTCGCTGTGCACCCCCGCCCGCGCACTCGTCAGCGCCTGCTCATACACCAGCACCGCCTGCTGCTCCCTCAACTGCCGCTCCTTCCGCGCCTGCCACTGCGCCAGCCACGCCCCCGCTCCCGCCATCGCCACCAGCCCTAACGCCACCATCCCCCACCGCTTCAGCACCACCACCCGCGCCTCCAGCTGCCTCACCCGCCTCACACTCCGCCCGCCCTGCAGCAGCGCCAGATCCGCCATCATATCCGCACCGCTCTGATACCGCCGCGCAGGATCACCCTCGCACGCCCGCAGCACCACCTCGAAAAACTCCATCGCCCCCGCTTCATCCTGCGCAATCCAGTCACTCGGCAGCTCCGGATAGCGCGTCTGCTCGAACCCCGTCACCGCCTCGTACAGCACCCGCCCTAGCGAATACAGATCCGCCCCCGGCGTCCCCGGTCCCTCCGGTGGAATATACCCCTCCGTCCCCACAAAACTCCGGCTCTCCCCCAGCTCGCTCACCAGCCCGATGTCCGCCAGCTTCGCCCGCCCATTCACAAAGATGATGTTCGACGGCTTGATGTCACGGTGCGCCAACCCCGCCGCATGCAGCGACGTCAGCGCCCCCGCTAGCGAAACCGCGATCGCAATGCAGTCACCCACCGGCAATCGCCCCGCACGCCGCAGATCCGCCGCCAGCGTCCTCGGCGCATACACCCCGCCACCCGCCGTCTCATTCACCCCCGTCTCCGGCGCACAATCCGCCAGCTCCATCACATAATAAAACAACCCCGCCTCATCCATCCGCCCCGCATGCAGCACCTGCACCAATCCATCCGCTTTCCGCGACACCGGCTCATACCGCCGGATCGCCGAATACTCCCGCTCATATGGCCGCGCCGACTGAAACGTGTCCCGCCTCACCACCTTCACCGCTCGCCCCGCCCCCATCACGTTCTCCGCCAGCCAGACTTCCCCATAACTCCCCCGCCCGATCACATGGCTCAGCCGATGATCCGGAATCTGCGGCGGCTCATCACCAGTGCGTGTCATGATCCCTCCTCCAGACTCCGCAGTTCACTCCGCACCAGCCGCCCCACCCGGTGCCGCACCAGAAACACCTGCGCCGCACTCACTCCTAGCATCTCACAGATCCGCGCCGTCGGGGTCTCTCGGACCACACTCAGATCATAAATCAGAAAATTCCGCGCACTCACTTTCTCCTGAACCCTCCCTAACGCCGCCGTCAGCAGGCTCGCCGCCCACTCGCTCTGCCACACCCGCTCCAGATCCGATTCCCCCGCCCCCAGCTGCGAATCCCGCTCCGGCATCGGACCAGTCACCGCCAGCGCCTTCCCGTGCTTCCGCCAGTGATCCACAATCCGGTGCCTCACAATCCCGCACAGCCACTGCTTGAACCGACCCTTCGACCTGTCATACCGCCCCTCAGGCATCTGCTTCGCCACCCCCAGCAGCACGTCCTGCACCAGATCCTGCGCGTCCTGATCCCCCAGCCCCGACTTCCTCGCCACATTGTAAATCAGCCGCCAGTACGTGTCGAAAAACTCCCGCCACCCGGCATGGTCGTTCCAATCCTTCAGCCGCGTCAGAAGGCTCTGCCGCGTCCGCAGCGAATCATCCGCTCCGCCCGCAGTTTCAGTAGTGGTACCAGTCATCGTCAGATCAGAAAAAAGCGCTTCCGCGGGCCGCTCGTGGCGCACCCGCGGAAGCACCCGCATTCATAAGGTTCAGTCGTGCCGCAGGCGATAGAAAACTCGCGGCGCATCCGCCGGCTCCGATACCGTCCGGCTCACCGCCCCCGCAGTCATTGTCACCGTCTCCACCGCCGCCCATTTCACCAGATCACTGGAACGCTCGAGCGTCCACGTCGTCCCAGGCGTCCCCTCCAGCGACAGCGTCACCGCATTGCCACTAGCCTTCCGGTTCACCTCCACCAGCGTCACCACCGCTGCAGGAGCACTCTCGCACGAGTCCGGAATCAGATTCCCATTCCGATCCGCCGCCCGGCCCTCCGCAATGTCCAGCGCATCCGGCACACCGTTCCCATCGCAATCGCTTCCCGCCACCGCCACGTGCCCACTGTAAAGCGCCCCGCCACTGAATCCGTCCACCGTCTCCGGCACACCGTCCGCATTCACATCGACCGCCACATTCATCCGCCCCCCAGCCAGCGGATAAAGCCTCACATCGCCCCCCGCAGGAATCGTGAACGGCCCGTAACTCGCCGCATCCGGCGCACTCGACGCCGCCGTCCCCCGCTCCAGCACTAGCCGGAATTCCAGCGCCCGACCGCTCCGGTTCCGCAAGTCCAGCCATTCATCCCCGCCGCCCTCCGATCCCGTCCGTGGTGCAAACTCCACTCGCTCGCCCGCTTCCAGCCGCAACCCTAGCACCCGCCAAGCCAGCGCACTCCCGTCCGCACTCTCAATCCCTACCCTCGGATACCACGTCCGCCCATTCCCACCCGGAATCAGCGCCACTCCATCCAGCGGCGTCACCGCCCGGTCAATCACCACCCTATCCGTCTCCCCAGCCGCCGCTCCAGTCGATGACAACTGAAACACCACCCCGCTGTCCGCCGCATAGAAATGCCCCGTGCTCCCGGTATAACGCACCTTCGCCTCAATCTGCCCGATCCCCGTCCCCGGCACTACCGTCGTGAACGGCGACGCCCCCTCAGTCGCCGGAATCCCATCACTCAGCGGCATCACATACGCCCCGCTCAACGTGTACACTTCCGACCCATCCGCGTTGAACCCAACCGCTCCGCCCGCCCCTTCATAACGCGGCTGCGCATCGCCAGCCACCAGCATCACCAGCGCCCGACCCAACAACCGAGCGATCCCCGGCGGCGTCCGATCGCCAAGGAACATGTTCACCGGTATCGTGTACAACCCCGTCCCTGACAGATACCTGCCCTGAGGCCCCCGGAACGGATCGTTCAGACAATAACTGTAAGTGTTCGTTACCCGGTTCACCAGAATCCGCGTATGGCGGCACGCCTCGCGCAGGAAGTTCTGTCTCCCATCGCCACTCGCCGCCGGCTTCCCCGGAAAGTTGCTGTCATACACAAGGATCTCCGACATCGTCCCGTCAATGTCCCGCACCGCATACGGCGTCAGCACATGCGACCGCGACAGCTCATCCACCGACAGCATCGTCACAATGTAATCATGCGGATTCGCCCGGATCCGCTCCAGCGTCGCATTCGGATTCCCACGCCACGAAAACCCGCCGCTCATCTGCCCCAGCACATGGTGAATCACCTCGTCACTCAACTGCCCGCCGTGAAACGCCATAATCTGCGCAAACAGACTCCCCGGCAGCGCCAGCTCAAACAGATCCCCACCGCGGTAAGTGTCCGTCCCCAGCTCCGGAATCTCATTCGCCGTCACCGCATCAGGCCGCCCGTAAAACCGCGGATTCAGCCAGCCCCGCCTCAGATGCGAGACCGTCATGCTGAACCCGAAACAGTGCCCTTCCCCTTCTGACAGAATCGGCAGCCCCACCGGCGCAAACAGCATCCGGCTAGGATTGCGGATCCCGCTCCGCCCGCCCCCCAGCATCAGGGTCCTCCCGTAAATGCAGTCAAACGCCGCCAGCCCGAACGAGTTGTCCCCCACATTCGCAAACGAATACCCATACATCTCCGGATACCACGGCCCCACCCTCACATTCCCAAGCTTCGTCCACTCCACCGCTCCCGGACGCGCCCAGAAATCCCTCACCCACATCTCCCACTGATTCGCACCCTCATTCGCCGCAAGATCCGTGCAGACCCCCGGAATGATCACTTCCACCGCCGTCCGGTCACCCCTCAGCGACCCGCTCACCACCGGCGCCATGTAACTCTCCCGGCTCCACGGCGCCTCACTGCTCTGTCCCCTCACAAAAATCACCCGGCTGTCCCGATGCAGACGCTCGCCCCTCAATGTGTAGTTAGTCACCATCGCCGACGCCGGCGGTGCCCACGACATCCCCAGCGACGGCTCCGATGCCAACCCCATGAACGTGATCTCCCCGGCATTCGGCGTGTACACCGACGCCCCCAATGGCACCAGCGACCGCACCCTCTCATTCGCCCCGCTCACCAGCGACACATTCCCCGCCGTATCCCTAGCATACACCCGGAACCGCCAGCTCCCCGCCCCATAAGTGATCAATGTCGTCGCCGTCTGCACCTCATACCCCGCAGGCACCGCCACCGGCGCACCCCCAGGCGGCGTGTAACTCGGAATCTCCCCGCGCTGCGTGAACGTCAGCGGAATCGTCGTCACCGCTCCCGTCGCCACATTCTCCTGCGTCACCCACATCTCCGCCAGACTCACGTCCTCAAACGAATACGCATCCAGCGCAAACGTCCGCGTATTGTCATCCGGCGTCGCCATCACCTCACTCACATCCGCTCCCACCGGCGCAGAAATGTACACCTGCGGTGCCGTCCCGTCATTCAGCGACGCAGGATCCACCGGCCCGAACTGCAGATTATCAAAACATTCCTCGCCACCCAGACTCCGCGCAATCCCGCCCGCCCCCAGAAAATGCACCGACACCTTCGCAATGTCCCGCTGGTCCCATCGGCAGATCGACACAGGATCCGTTAGCGGCCGCACCGCTGCATACGTCCGCTCCACCCTCCCTAACTCCACCCCGGTGCTGTTGTACGCCGTCACCCGCACCGTCATCGGATGCCCATCCCACGCCGACCCGGGATAACCGGTCAGCAGCTTCACCGCCCCCTGCGGCGGCTCCAGCTCAAAACTGAAATCCTGCGTGTGACTCTCCGATCCATAATCCGCCCTCACCACCTGCGGCGCACTCGCCGCCGTCGCACCCATCGTCTCCGCACCCACCGCACGCGCCGCATCCGTAAACTGCACCCCCGGATACTGCCCCGTCACCAGCGACCCCGCAGGCACATCATCAAACTTCACCGTCCACACCGGCGATCCCGCATCACTGAAAAACTCAAGGTTATCCACCAGCTCGATCCGCGACCCGCTCGCCTCAATGTCCAATCCCGCAATGTCACCACTGAACGGCCGGCACACCTCGATCGTCGTGAATATCCCCGGCCCAGCCACCGTCCCCGTACTCGTTCCCGCCACATACCACGTCGCCGTCTTGTTGTCATACCCCCACGCCGTCACCGTGATCGTCGCCGGCCCGCCCTTCGTCGCCCCGGGATCCAGCGCATAACCAGCCCGCAGCCGTACCCGACTCTGCGGCACCCCGAAATTCAACCCCACCGCGCCACCCCCATCCGTGCTCTTCGCCGTCGTCGGCTCCACCTGCGCAAGGCACTGCCACTTGCTCACATAGGCATGCGCCGTCACCACCGGCCCACTCAGAAAACTCACCGCCGGATACTGATTCACCAGCACCGTCCCCGGCGCCTGATCATCAAACTGTATCGTCTCCGCCCTCGCCACCGCAGCGGCAAGGACACTCAGCGCAAGGCATGTCGTCGTTGTTGTTCTGGTACTCATGCCCGCTTCTTCGCTCGCACCCCCCGAAACCTTGCACCCCCGCAAAAAAAGTTCTCCCCACCTCCCCAGCTCACATGAACACCCCATGAACCGTCTCCCGTGATGCCGGGAAAAAACCGCTGGCGCGCCGCCCCTCCGCCTGATTGAATTCTTCCCCCGCAGGCATACCTTGACTGCCTCGCATTGACCAAACTCCCCCGTTAAGGATTCCAATCCCATGAACCACACCTCTCGTCGATCCTTCATCAAGTCCGCCGGTCTCGCCACCGGCGCTCTCGGATTCAACATTCTCCACGCCCAGAACAAGGGCGACA
>JAIXPK010000137.1 GCA_027486335.1 Verrucomicrobiaceae bacterium
GCCCCCACTTCGGGGGCTGCGGCGTTCGGCATCGCTACGCTCGCCTCACGCCGCAGCCCCCGAAGGAGCTTGCCGCCCAAGGCTAAAGCCTTTTACAGAACAGACATTACACCCCCTCATCCGGTATGAAACGGAGGCCCAGTGCATCATTGAGATCGAATTCAAGAGCACCGCCCGAATGGAATACCAAGGCATCAATCTGTTTGAAGACTCAACGGCCTTTCGCAGGATCGTCGCGTTGGACGGTGCTGCTCTACAAGGAACGGGCACAGTTGTTTTGCTGAGGCTGGGGATCAGCACGGGTGAGGATTTGGCAGACGCCACATCATCAGATCGCACCGTTTGTTTGTTCAAGCGTGGCCTTTGGGACTCGCAGATTGGCCGATTGACTCCGTATGCTCCCAAGCCATGACGGCACCCCCAAGAGGTCTGTCCAATTGGCCAAAACCACCCCCGTTCCCCGCCATTCCCCTCCTCCACCTCCGTCACCACATTCCCCTGCCCCCATTCCCCTGCCTCACCCCACAGACGGCACGATCGTCACCGCCACCCCCTTCGACGTCGGAGTATTGCTGATCTCCGCCACCGACGTCACCGGCACCAGTGCATTCGCCTCAGGATAATACGCCGCACAATGCCCCGACGGCACCTCATACGGCACCGCCAGAAAACGCCGCAGCACCCGCTCGCCGTCGTGCCAGTGACTCGTCAGATCCACCGGCTGCAGCTTTCCGATCCCCCGTTCCTTCATGTCATCCGGATTCATGAACACAATCCGTCGCTCGTTCCCGATCCCCCGATACCGGTCGTTCAGCCCGTACACCGTCGTGTTGAACTGATCATGACTCCTGAAAGTCTGCAGCACCAGTTGCCCCGCCGCCGGCCGGAACGCACTGAGCGGATTCGCCACAAATTGCGCCCGCCCATTCGTCGTCCGCCACACCCGGCGCCTCGCCTCATTCGGCAAATAGAACCCACCCGGCTGTCTCACCCGCTCGTTGAAATTCGTAAACCCCGGCACCACCCGCTCAATGTGCTCCCGGATCCGGTCATACTCACCGGCCAACTCCTCCCAGCGCACCCCGCTCCGCTCGCCAAGCACCGCCGCCGCCAACCCCGCCACAATCGCCGTCTCACTGCGCAGCAGCGGCGAAGCCGGACGCAGCCGCCCCTGCGACGAATGCACCACACTCATGCTGTTCTCCACAGTCACAAACTGCGGCACCCCATTCCTCAGATCCTCCTCACTCCGACCCAGACACGGCAGAATCAATCCCGTCTTCCCCGTCACCAGATGGCTCCGGTTCAACTTCGTCGCAATGTGCACCGTCAACCGCGTCCGCCGCAACGCCGCCGCGGTAAACTCCGTGTCCGGCGACGCCTGCAGAAAATTCCCGCCCAGCGCACAGAACACCCCGATCTTCCCCGCGTGCATCGCCAGAATCCCCGCCACCGTGTCCAGCCCGTGATGCCGCGGCGACTTAAACCCAAACTCCGCATCCAGCGCATCATGGAAACTCTCCGGCATCTGCTCGAAAATCCCCATCGTCCTGTCCCCCTGCACGTTGCTGTGCCCGCGCACCGGACACAACCCCGCCGCCGTCCGCCCAACCGCTCCTAACAACAGGTGGAAATTCACCACCTCCTGAATCGTCGCCACCGCATTCCGGTGCTGCGTCAGCCCCATCGCCCAGCACGAAATCACCTTCCGCGCGCCGCGCGCCGCCGTCCGAGCCGCCAGCCGGATCGCCTCCACCGCGATCCCGCTCAACTCCGTGATCTCCTCCCACGCCGTCGCCTTCACCTCCGCTTCCCACGCCGCAAACCCCTCCGTGTGCCGCCAGATGAAATCCTCGTCCGACACCCCGTCCTCCAGCAGCACCTTCGCCATCCCGCGCACTAGCGCCATGTCCCCATTTGGCTTCACCTGCAGAAACTGAGTCGCCAGCGGCGTACTCACTCCTAACATCCCACCTAGCTCCTGCGGATGCGCAAACCCGCTCAACCCCGCCTCCCTCAGCGTATTCACCGCAATGATCTCCGCACCCTGACGCACCGCCGTCTGCAGCGCACTCAGCATCCGCGGATGATTCGTCCCCGGATTCTGCCCGAAAATCAGAATCGTCTCCGCCCCGTGCAGATCCTCCAGCGTCACCGTCCCCTTCCCCACCCCGATCGACGCATTCAGCGCCGCCCCGCTGCTCTCATGACACATGTTCGAACAATCCGGCAGATTGTTCGTCCCGAACACCCGCGCAAATAACTGATAGAGAAACGCCGCCTCGTTGCTCGCCCGCCCGCTCGTGTAAAACAACGCCTCATCCGGCGTCGCCAGCAGCCTCAACTCCTCCGCCACCAGCCCGAACGCCTCCTCCCACGAAATCGCCTCGTAATGCGCCGACCCAGGCCGCAGCACCATCGGCTCACACAACCTCCCAGCCTTGTCCAGCCACAGATCACTCTGCTCCGCCAGCGCCGTCACACTCCACTCCGCCATGAACTCCGGCGTCACCCGCGCCAGCGTCGTCTCCGATGCCAGCGCCTTCGCCCCATTCTCGCAGAACTCAAACGCCGCACGGTGTCCGTCAGGGTCCGGCCACGCACAACTCGGACAGTCAAACCCATCCTTCTGATTCATCGCCAGCATCCCCTCCACCCCGCGCACCACCCCACTCCGCATCAGTATGTGCCGGAACGACGACGCCACCGCCGCCACCCCAGCCGCATGCCCGGCCGGTTGACCAACTTCAATGCCCGTCAGCGCTTCCGGCGGCTGCGGCGAAGGTTCTGTATCGTGACTCATGTTCGAAATAACAACGTTTCTCTGCGCCACCGCGACGCCTCCATCACCAGCACATCGCGCGCCAGTTGCCAGAGTCCGTCAACCGCGGCCCCTCGATTCACTTCACCAGCTTCAGCTTCGCAGGATACCGCCGCTCCGCATTCCATTCCCCCACATAAATATCCCCCGCACCATCCACAAACAGATCATGGCAATGCTTGAACACCGGCTGCGCCTGGCTCATCGGCTGCAGCTTCCCTTCTTTGTAAACCGGCTCACTCCCACCCGGCGCACTGATCACTTTCTTCGTCGCACGGTCCAGCACCAGCACGAACCCCGAGTTCCCCAGCCGCTCGCCCGTCCCGTCCTTCCGGCTCCAGCACACCGCCGTGTAAATCCGGTCCCCGCGGAACACCAACTGCCCCGCATACGCCCCCGGCAGCTCGATCGTCTCCACATGCTTCCCCTCCAGCGTGAACGCCTTCACCTTGTTCTCCTCCCGCGACGGCACCCACACCATCGGCCCCCGCGCATCCTCCGCATCAATCGAAATCCCGTGCGCATTGCTCAATGTCGCCCCGTCACCCGTCGGCCCGCCCCATTCCCTCACCAGCTTCCCCTCCAGCGTAAACTCATAAACCCGGTTCGACGCATACCCGTCCGCAATCAGCAGGGTCCCCGCAGGCGTCCGCGCCACATCGCACGGCATGAACTTCGCCTCCGTCCCGCTCAACTCCGCAGGCGTCGGAAACTTCCTGACAACTTTCCCGTCCGTCGTCAGCAGCGTCACCCGACCCTGCCCAGCCGACGGCTGCCAACCCTCCGCCTTGAAATGCCACCCGCAGTCAATGTGCACCAGATACTCAACTCCCCCATCCTCGAAAATCTCCAGCCCGTGCCCGCCCCCCAGCCCCGCACTGATCGACCGCACATACCGCCCGTCCTTCTCAAACACCACAAAGTCATTCTGCGGATGATCCGTCACCAGATAAATCCTCCCATCCTTCCCCTCCGCCATCGCATGCGCATTGATCACCGGAGCCACCGCCGGATCAGCCTTCGCCCAACCCATGTCCGCACGATACCGCGCCGCCCCGTGCCCGAGAATCTCCCCGCCCTCCACCTTCCCCTCACCAACACCATCCGCCGCCCACACAGGCCCCTGCGCCAGCACCACCGCCGCCACCAATGTCTTGATTCTCGTCATGATCATCCCTGCTCCTAATCCGCACC
>JAIXPK010000123.1 GCA_027486335.1 Verrucomicrobiaceae bacterium
CTCGAAATCAGCGAACTCTTCGCCAAAACCGCCGCCCACGCCGATGACATCGCCGTCATCCGCTCCATGCACGCCCTCGTCCCCAATCACGAGCCCTCACTCATGCTCATGAACTGCGGCGACAGCGTCCAGGCACGCCCTAGCGTCGGTTCATGGGTCCTCTACGGCCTCGGTTCGGAAAATCAGAACCTCCCCGGCTTCATCGCCATGTGCCCCGGCGGCATGCCGATCAAAGACTCCGAAAACTGGCAGGCCGGATTCCTCCCCGGCGCGTTCCAGGGCACCTTCATCGACCCCCAGCACCGCGACCTCGACAAGCTCATCGAACACATCCGCAGCCCCCACGCCTCACAAACCACCCAGCGCCGCCAGCTCGATCTCCTAGCCGCCCTCAACACCGCCCACCGCAACACCCACCCCGCCATCCCCGCCCTCGACGCACGCCTCAATTCCTTCGAGCTCGCCTTCCGCATGCAGTCGGAAGCCACCGACGCCTTCGACATCTCCCGCGAACCCGAATCCGTCCGCGCCGCCTACGGCGACCACGTCCACGGCCGCCAGACACTCATGGCCAGACGTCTGCTCGAACGCGGCGTCCGCTTCATCCAGCTCTGGCACGGCGCTGGCCAGCCATGGGACACCCACGACAACATCGCCGGCAATCTCCCCAAACTCGCCGCCGACATCGACGGCCCCATCGCCGCCCTCATCTCCGACCTCAAACAACGCGGGCTCTTCGATGACACCCTCATCATCTGGGGCGGCGAATTCGGCCGCACCCCCACCGTCGAACTCAACGAATCCGGTCAGTCCAAACTCGGCCGCGACCACAACCACTACGGCTTCTCCGTCTGGCTCGCCGGCGGCGGCATCCGCGGCGGCACCGTCCACGGAGCCACCGACGACTTCGGCTTCCGCGCCATCAAGGACTCCACCAGCGTCCACGACCTCCACGCCACCATCCTCCACCTCCTCGGCTTCAATCACGAACAACTCACCTATCGCCACGCCGGTCGCGACTTCCGCCTCACCGACGTCTCCGGCGATGTCATCCGCCCCATCCTCATCTGATCCCGCCCTCTCCCCAGCGGCAGCCCCTGTAGCAAGGGCGTCCCGCCCTTGTCTCCGAACCAGCAACACCCACCGTGCTCACGCAGCAAAGTAGCAAGGGCGTCCCGCCCTTGTCTCCGAACCAGCAAAGCAACACCCACCGTGCTCACGCAGCAAAGTGGCACAGGCATCTTGCCTGTGACCTGAATGCCAATGCCTCACATCTCCGCCACATGAAGCCTTCATGAGGCCCAGACCGTGCTCACGGACGCTTTTCCCGGGAAAATCCCCGCCAGCGGCGTATCTCCTGCTGAACACTGCTTCTGAAAGACTCCCGGCCCCGCGCCCGTCACCTTCTCAAGACCGCGCGACTCATCCCAAGCCCATCGCCATGAAACCCGACTTCTCCCGCCGCAGCTTCCTTCGCGGCTTCGGCACGCTCCTCGCCCTCCCGGCCATGGAATCGCTGGCCCCGCGCTCCGTCCGCGCCGCCGCCGCCGCCGCCAAATCCCAGTTCCCGCTCCGCATGGCGTTCATCTACTCGCCAAACGGCAAGAACATGGACCACTGGACGCCCAAACAGGACGGCCCCAACTACGAACTCACCCGCGCCCTCAAGCCTCTCGCCAAGGTCAAAGGCGACATCTCCATCATCTCCGGCCTCGCCCACGACAAAGCCCGCGCCAACGGCGACGGAGCCGGCGACCACGCCCGCGCCAACGCCACGTTCCTCACCGGCACCCAGGTCCGCAAAACCGCCGGGGCCGACATCCGCGCCGGGGTCTCCGTCGACCAGATCGCCGCACGCTCCGTCGGCCAGGTCACACGCCTCCCATCCCTCGAACTCAGCTGCGACGAAGCCCGCCGCGCCGGCAACTGCGACAGCGGCTACAGCTGCGCTTACCAATTCAACCTCGCGTGGAAAAGCGAAGGCCTCCCGCTCGCCCCGGAACGCGACCCTCGTCTCGCCTTCGAACGTCTCTTCGGCTCCGGCAACGCCGAAGAAGAAGCCGCCCGCGCCAAACGCGACCTCCAGAACAAAAGCGTCCTCGACTTCGTCCTCGACGACGCCAAGGCCCTCCAGAAACAACTCGGCCGCACCGACCGCCAGAAGCTCGACGAATACCTCACCTCCGTCCGCGACATCGAACGCCGCATCGGCAACGCCAACAGCGCCGCCCGCGAACTCCCCGATTACCAGAAGCCCACCGGCATCCCCGAGAGCTACAAGGACCACATCCGTCTCATGTTCGATCTCCTCTGGCTCTCCTTCCAGACAGACTCAACACGCGTCGCCTCCTTCCTGCTCGCCCACGACGGCTCCAACCGCACGTTCCCGGACATCGGCGTCCCCGATCAGCACCACGGCATCTCCCACCACCAGAAAGATCCCGATAAACTCGAGAAAATCGCCCTCATCGACGAGTTCTACAGCGTCCAACTCGCCTACTTCCTCGAAAAAATGAAGGCCACCAAGGAAGGCGACAGCTCCCTCCTCGATCACAGCATGATCGTCTTCGGCAGCGGCATCGGCGACCCCGACCGCCACAACCACGACGACCTCCCCGTCATCCTCGCCGGCGGCGGCAACGGCTCCCTCAAGCACGGCCGCCACATCCGCCTCAACGGCGAAACCCCCATGTGCAATCTCTACCTCTCCCTCCTCGACCGCATGGGCGTCAAGGAAGAGCGCTTCGGCGACAGCACCGGCCGCCTCGACCTCATCGACTGATCCCGCCGTCTCCTCCGCGGCAGCCACCGTAGCAAGGCCGTCCCGGCCTTGTCTCCGAACTAGCAAATCCCAATGCCACGGTGGCACGGGCATCCTGCCAGTGACCTCAAAAGCACCAACCTCCGCCCGGGCACCCAGAGTCCGTCCCGGCCTGAGCTCCAGCCTAGCAAACCCCAAGTCCCCACCCAGCCCCAGTACAGCGCCGTCCGCAGGACTACGGCGCGACCGCGTGACGGGAACGTTGCCGCGCCTCAGTTGAAGCCCGGGCCGGGGCAGCCGTAGCGTCGCCCCGTGCGTTCCATCTGCATTTCCATGATTCTGGCCTCTCTGGTGCTGCCCGCGGCGGCGGCATCGACCGAGTGGACTTTCGCCAATCCCGCGGACCGGCTAGCCGCCACGGGAGGTCCGGCTTCCCTGGCCTATCATGATCCCGCGGCCGACGGCTGGGGACCGTCCCTGACAACCTTCGGCCGGGCCGCCGCCCTCGGGCTGCCCCCGATGCCGGGTGGCGATGCCGACGTGATGGCGTTCCCCGCCTGCACCGCGCAGCAGGGCTATCGCCTCACTCACGGGGCAATGCCCAACGGCGCCTACGAGCCCGACGGCCGCGTCTCGAACTACACCATCGTCATGGATGTGCTGTTCCCCGCGGCCTCGGACGCTCAGTGGCGCGGCCTCTGGCAGACGTCGCCGGACAACAGCGATGATGGCGAATTCTTCGTTCTGAATGCCGCATCCGGCGGTATCGGGATCAGCGGGAACTATCTCGGCCGCATCCTGCCGGACACATGGCACCGCGTGGTCATCACCGTCCGGGCCGCCCCCGGAGAAGGACACTGCCAGCGCTACATCGACGGCCTCTTCATCGGCGGACAGGGCACCACCGGCTCCGGTCTGGATCTGCGCTGGTCCCTTGGCGGCGAAGCACTCTTTTTCACCGACAACGACGGAGAGACGGCCGCCGGCTACTGCGCAGGCCTCGCCTTCATCGACCGCGCGCTCTTTCCCGCCGAAGTGGCTGCTCTCGGTGGTCCGCATGCCGCAGGACCGCTCGTTCCCGGCAATCCGCCGCCGCCCGCCGAGCCCATGGTGCGGCGCGTCGGCGTCATCGGCCACCGCGGCGGTGCCTTCGACCGGGCTCCTGACAACACGCTCGCCGGCATCCGCGCCGGCATTGCCGACGGCGTGCAGGGCATCGAGGTCGATACGCGCCTGACAGCCGATGGTGTCTGTGTCGCCTTCCATGACGGGACGGTGGATCGCACCACCAACGGAACCGGCACGGTGGCAGACCTGACCCTCGCCGAACTTCAGGCGCTCGACGCGGGTTCGTGGTACGACCCAGCCTTCGCCGGCGAACGGGTGCCGTCCCTCGCCCAGGTCTTCGAAGTGGCGAAGGGCAAGTGCATCATCTTTCTCGACATGAAGACAAATGGTCAGGCCGACGCGATTCTCTCCGCAGTCGCGTCCACAGGCTTTCCTCTAACGGATCTCTGGTTCTGGACCACCAATTCCGCCTCTGCGGCGGAAATCAGAACGGTCATTCCGCAGGCGCGCCTCATGTGGGGTGCACCGGACGCTTCATGGTCAACGGACCCGGCATACTTCACCGGGCTGAAAGCGCAGGGCGTCATCGGCTTCAGTTTTTCGGCCGGCAGTGGCGCGGTGGACAGCCGCTTCTGTGCCCGGGCCAAGGAGGAGGGGATGATCGTCGAGATCTTCACCATCCTGACACCGGACGCCATGCGCGCTGCCGCGGTGTCTGGCGTCGATTATGTCGAGAACGACTATCCAGCGGCCATGAACCGCCTCCAGCCAGCGCAGACACCGGCGGCGCGGCTTCCGTTTCCGGCCGACGGTGCCACCGGTGTGCCGCCGGATCTCGTACTGCGCTGGGTCACAGGCCTCGGAGCCACGCAGCGGCGGGTCTCTTTCGGGACCAGCGTCCCCGGCAGCGATCTCGGGGTCCGCACGTCCGACCTCCTCGCCCGCAGCAATCTGGCGTGGGGCACCACCTACTTCTGGCGGGTCGATGAAATCAGCGCCACCGGCACGACCACAGGGCCGGTCTGGAGCTTCACGACTCTTCCGCGTCCGCCGTCGGCCAATCTCGTCGGGCTGTGGCTTTTCGACCGGGCCGACGATCCCGGGCATGCCACCATCGGTCAGGATCTCGCAATCGAGGGCGATGCCCCGGAATGGCTGGCGGCACAGGCCGACGACGCCGGGCGGGAAGCTTCCGGCGTGATCACCACGGTCGCCGGACCCGCCAGTCGCTTGCGCTGCACCCATGGCATCGGAGCCAATGGCGGCGGCACGTTCACCAACCGCTACACGATCGTGATGGACATCCTGTCGCCTCCCGGCAGCCGGGGCTCATGGCGCAGCCTGCTCCAGACCAACTCGGCCAATGGCAACGA
>JAIXPK010000502.1 GCA_027486335.1 Verrucomicrobiaceae bacterium
CTCGCCGCGGCGCACCCCGACAAGGTTGCAGAGCTGGCGAAGACCCTGACGCCGAGCCGCTGGCAGGCCGCCCGCGCGCCAGTCGTCACGGCAGGGTGATGGGTTGCTGACACGGTTACATTCGTCCGCTGCTCTATGGCGGGAAGCTGAGTGCTGGCAAGCATGTCCTCGAATGGGATGGCCTGGACCGCGACGGCGTGAGCGCCGCGCCGGGAAACTACACCGTCCGCGTGCTGCGCACGCCGGGCTTTACGGCAAAATACATCACGGCGCTCGGGATCAATCCCGGGATGCTGCTTACTGATCCTGCCTATCAACGATCCGGCCGGCAATGGGTGGGAAGTCACGGCGGCGTTTCGGCGCTCGCCATCGATGGCGACTCGCTCTACATCGCAGGCGAGACGCCGGAGTTCGTTCCGATTCTCCTCAAGCAGTCTCTCGACGGGACTCAACGGAGTTGGGAACGCGAACAATTCCAACCCGCTCAGGGTGCGGTCGCGATGGCGATGGCCGGGGGCCGTTTGATATTCCTGCAACACAATGGCAAGGCGATGATCACCGATCCGGTCTCGGGAAAGCTCATCGAAACGTGGGATCTGAAACACGCCCGGCCCTTACTTTCCGACAAACCGGATCGGCAAAGTGCGCGTGGTTCAGTTGGGATCTGACGGCAAGCCGTCCTGGATCGCGGGGCGTCACTCGGTCCGACATACGATGGACACGGTGAATCCCAGTCCGCCGGGCGAGTTCCATGAAGCGACCGGCCTGGTCGGTCATGTTCGCAACACGGTGGTCGTCTGCGACCGCTCCGTGCGGCCCGCCACGGCGTGGACCGAGGACGGACTCTATGCCGGGGATTTTCTGGACCACCGCGCGGCCGATGGATTGTCCGAGGTGTTTTACCACTGGTTCAGGACTGCGCCGGGCAAGGATGATTCGATCCTCAATTTCGACCATGAGATTCCTGGTAAAGTTGTGGAATACAAAGGCGAGGTCTATTGGTTCGCCAACGGCTGGCAATGCCTTCCGGTTTACCGCATCACCGGGTGGGATGGCTGGGAGCGTCAGGAAATCAAGATCCACCTGCCAGCGCCAGCCGTCGCCGCCAAACGTGAAGGCTCTGGTTTGAAAGGCAGCTACTTCAGCAATCCCGACCTGGCAGGGAAGCCTGCCCTTGAGCGCATCGAGCGGCAGGTCTGGTTCATTCGACGCGACTGGTATCAGATGCAGTCCGATGTGTGGACCGATGGCCCGACTGGACTCGGACTGAAAACGAATTTCTCGGCCCGCTGGGTCGGCGAAGTGGAAGCGCCATTGACCGAGGATTTCTCTTTCAGTGTCTATGCACCGGGACGAGTTCGGCTGTGGCTGGATGGCCAGCTTGTGATCGGCAGTTGGTACAACCAGGTGCGCAATTCATGGGTGACAGAGCCGCTCCGGCTGCAAGCAGGCAAACGTTATGCCATTCGTCTCGACTTGAGCACCACCGCCGAGAATCCGGAATGCAGCCTGAACTGGGAGTCATTTTCCATCGATCGGGAGAGGATTCCGAGCGCGTACCTCTATCCAGTGGGTGATGGGGGTAAGGTTCAGTTGGACCCACCCCGCCTTGCGACAAAGCCGATCGATCCTATCAACTATTCATTCAGCAAAGGCATCGTTGACCAGGAAGGTGGACTCATGCGGCTGACTCGCACGGAGAGTGGTCCGGTCAGTGTGGGCTATCAGCGCCTTGACTTTCGCACGGGAGTCACACGGCTGAAGGCGCAATGCCATACGTGGTCAGGTGTTGCTGGCGGAAAGAAGGTTGAGGTGCGTTTGGATGCCCCTGATGGCCCGCTGCTCGGTGTGCTCGTTGTCCCGTCCGCCGACGGCCCGACGGACGCGGTGCTGCCATTGAATCAGAAGGTTTCCGGGATTCACGACCTCTACCTGATCAACCTGTGGGAACCTCACCCGGGGAACACGCAATGGGCTGCCTTCTGTGGGTTCCGGTTCGAATGACTGGAGTTTCCACCACCGCGATATGTGAGGTTTACTGTTGTGGCCCGTTGTTTTCCGTCCGCCATTGATCCAATGTCCCCGCAGACAAGCGTGAGGGCGAGGGTAAGATCGCCCATGTAATTGGTGCTTGGGTTCATGTCCGGGGGTTTTCGGGTTCGGTTGCTCGGGCGAAATTCAGCCTGCTCGACAGGTATTCGGGCTGGCTGCCGGTTGACAACGGTGCGACGACCAGAGCCGAGGAGGCGGGGGCTGATGCCGTCGCCGCGAACGGCGTTGATGTTAGCATAGCGCCGGTGGCCGCTGAGGATGCCGAGGATCGCGGTGCCCATGATGCGGCGGGCTCCGCTGCCGCGATTGCCGGTTTAGTGGAGGGGACAGTCGCGCAGGAATCGCTCCCATCGGCCGCCGGTGTGGAGGAACTGGAAAAAGAAGGTGAGCTGGCCCTCCCGGGTGACGGGTGCCTCGTCGTCCCATTCTGCGCAAAAATCATGGCCGCTGCCGTGCTCATGACGCTTAATGTGTGTGTCACTTGCGCCGTCTCGGCCAGTGATTCATTTTCCTCTTTAGGATAACACCACTAATCCAACACGATTCAGCGACTGGTCACGCGCTATCTAACGCTAAAGGTCCATTCGCTGTGGGATGCCCGTGAGCACAAATGTAGTTGCCAAAAATGTTCCTCCGCATTCATTCCGAAATGCTCAGCAAGCTCACACCTCTAAGATCGAACCGCTCCTCGCTCTGTGTCCGAGGTTCTCTCCGGGTAACTGGCCTCGTGCTGCTGGTCGGGGGTCTGGCCGGATTGCTGCCGGCCACGGTTCACGCCCAAGCGCCGGCTCCGGCAAGCCTCTCGGTCTTTTCCGGTGCAGGGCAAGCGAATATGCAGTGGCCGGCCAGCGCCGGTGCGGCCAGCTACAACGTCCAGCGTGCCACGACCAGCGGCGGACCCTATGCATTGATCGCCAACACGAGCGCTACGAGCTACACGGACAACTCCGTCGCCACCGGCGTGCAGTATTACTATGTCGTGTCGGCGCTGAGCGGCGGGGTCGCCGGCGCCAATTCGCCGCAAGGGTCCGCTATCCCCGTCGTGGCTGGCGGTAGCTACAGCATCATAAACCGCTTGAGCGGACTGGCGCTGTCGGCGGGCGCCTTCAACTTAACGATTCAGAAGGCTTATACCAATAACAACGAGCTTTGGCAGTTCTCCTCCCTTGGCAACGGCTTGTTCTCCTTCGTCAATGTGGGCAACGGACTGGCCCTGTCCGGTCCGACGACCTTCGCTCAGTTGACCACCAGCGCCTACACCGGCGCGACGAATCAGCAGTGGTATCTCCAGGTGACCAACGGTTCGTCCTATGTCATCCGCAATGCCGTCACCGGGCAGCTCCTTGATAACTTCGGCAACAGCATGACCGGGGGCACGGCGGTGGGTCAGTGGAGTTCCACCGGGGGTTCCAATCAGGAATGGACCTTGGGCCCGAAGGTGAGCGCGCTCACCCTTACGGGCGCGGCACCGAGAGCCCAGTATACCTTCTCTGGGACGGTGAATACGTCGAACATGGACACCACCATCACCTGCCGTCTGGGCGACAGCACCAGCTTCAGCGCGATTGCGACGCAAGTCATCCCGGCGTCGAGCACACCGGTGAGCTTCACCATCAACGTCACCCTCTCGGTAGATCGCGCCACGACACTCTATGGGCAGGTGACGGCGCAAAACGCCTCCGGCACCTCCACTTCCAGCGGCCTGTCTGTCAATTCCCCCGTCTTTGAGATGGTCATGTCGGCCGCCCTCGGCAACTTCGGCCCGACCCGCCTGATGACCGACTCGCTGCGCTGGGTGGACTCCAACGACGACGGCTACCTGGATTTGGCCACCATGGGCGGCAAAACGACGGGCTACCTCGAGACCGCCTCAGGCTTCGTTTACAACCCGATGCTGAACTCGACGGCTTTCGGCTATCCCGGGCCGGGGCAGAATTACTGGTACATGGGTTCCACCACGAACAGCTACAGTGGCGGTCGGGACGGGGTGCTGCTGCCCTCCGATTTCAACGGGGACAACGTTCCCGACATGTTGTGGGCGGGGTCCTACGAAAACCAAATCGCGACCATGGGTTCCAAGCGCCCCATCATCACGTATGGCCAGAGCGGTTCGACGCCTCTTATGTTGGTTCGCGCAATCCAAATCTTCACGCTGCCGGAGGAGGCGTGGTATCCCAATTATCCCCGAGCCATCGTAGGCGATCTGGATCACTCGGGCGTCCCACAGTTTCTGCTGTCCTCCGGCCTGAAAAATCTCGACGGAGGGCTGCCGACGCAGCCCGGCACCCAGCTCATCTACCGGCGGTCGGGAATTACCAATGGCGCGGCCACGTTCCGAACCTTCAACACGCTCAAGTTCCTCGACGACTCGAACAGCAATGATGTGAATACTGCCTTCGCGTCGACCAGCTACGCCATGGCCGGGGGATTCCTGTCCAATAACGGATTCAAGGATCTCTACGTTTACAACTCCCCCGATAACTTCACTTCCCAAGCGACGGTCTATCGCAACGATGGTGAAGGCAGCTACACGCCGGTCGCCAGCTGGGCCGGCTTGGGGAATGCGTTTGGTTCCCCCGTCCTTGATCCATCAACCCAGCGCGGCGGGGCCAACGCGGTCTGGGCGGATTTCAACGGCGATGGCTTTGACGACCTGCTGACCGTCGAAAACTCGCTGAAGTCCTCCCGGATGCGCATCCTTCTCAATGACGGAACGGGCAACTTCACCAACAGCAACTGGGTGCTGCCGCCGAACTACTTCAAGGCCAGCATCGCCGTGGCTGACATCTTCAATCAGGGCCGCAACGACATCGTGCTTACCGGCGGCGGCAGTGGCTTCGATAATGCGGTCGTCTTCCCCCCGCTGGTGCTGCGCAACGACGGTAATGGCGTCTTCACCCCGATTGACTACAAGTTTCCGGCCATCCTGAACCCGGGCGGCGATGGCGGCGTGGTGCTGGGCGACTACGACAAGGACGGCCGCCTCGATATCGCGATGGCGGGCACCCCGAATAATCTCAACGCCTATCCGACCGTTCAGGATTACTCCCCGGCGGTCTATCGCAACACTTTGAACATCCCGGCCAACACGCCGCCCACCGCGCCCACGGCCCTCGCCAGCACCGTCAGCGCCGGCCGCGTGGACTTGCGCTGGGGCAATGCCAGCGACGGCATCACGCCGGTCAACGGCCTGACCTACAACGTCCGCATCGGCACCACGCCGCAGGGCACGGACATCGTTTCGCCCCTGTCCAACGTCAACAACGGCTGGCGCAAAGTGGCCGAACGCGGCAACGTCGGCCACTGCCTCGGCACCTGGTGGAAGCTGCCGCCCGGCACCTATTACTGGAGCGTGCAGGCCGTTGACGGCGGCCTCGCCGGCGGCCCGTGGGCCTCCGAACAAAGCTTCACCATCACCAGCAACGACAAGCCGGTGGTGGGCTTCAACGGCAGCAATCCCACGAGTATCGTCTGGCCAGCCCGATTCGAAGGGTGGACCGGGCAGCAAAGTAGCGACCTGAAAACCTGGACGACCAGCAACGCGACCACCGTCGGAAGCGTCAACGGCAAATGGCTCATGACCTTCCCTGCCACGAGCAGTCCCGCGCAATTCTACCGGCTGCAAAAGTAGAAGGAAAAGCGGTTGGAATCGCGGAGGTCGTGAACTGGGCCATATCGAGAACACTCGGCGACGAGCCAAAGGGGTCGAGGCGTTGTTTGTTGATTATGTCACAAGCCGAACCAAGCCGACGCCGAGGGTTGTCCTCCGACAAGGCCTGGGTGGAAACAGCGATCACATCCGCTCAGTTCGAAGCACGCAGCGGTGAGGCAAGCCACAGACTGACGATGGGCGGTGCGTCAGGCTGGGGTGTAGACCCCATAGGCGGGCACGGAGAGCGGGGTACCGTGTGCGTCTATGAAGATGCTGATGAATTCGACGGATGCCTTGGGCGATCCCGGCGCTCTGACTGCTGAGGTGATGGAAGATGCGGCGACGAATGGCGGTGAGAATCCGGCGCCGGAGGTGAGTCGGGATACGGCGGAGATCGAGTTGTGGGACGAGTCGGTGGATGCTGCCGGCCATCAGGTGCCTGAGCGGCCGGAGCGGAGTGAGGAGACGGATGCGGAGAGGTTGGTGCGTGCGGGGAGTGAAGAAGCGGCCCGGGAACAGCGGGTGGCGTTTACGGTCGGGGACGGTGATTACCCGACGGAATGAAGGTCGAGGAGAGCCGGGCAGAGCCCGGCGTGTCGTCAGTGGACAAACAACTCACGGTGAATTGGGATGACGCAGCGAGGAGAGACGAGGATGGGGAACGCGATTTGTCATCGTCGTGGTGACGGGCAGCGCACGTTTCTGCAATGGATCGAGGTCGGCGTCGAAACGCAGACCGATGATGGAGCGATCGATGTTTGGCGGAACGAGGGGAATCCGAACTGATTGGATTGGGGGTGGGGCTATGGTGCGCTTGTGTTTTCACGAAGTCGCCGAGCCTTGATTCCGGCCGACGAGGACGAATCCCCGACCGACTCGCCCGAACTCTGGGACCAAACCACCGGCACAGGCTGGAAAGCCCCGGAAATCGATCTCGGAGACGGGCGCACTGTCGTCCTGGAATACACCTGATGACC
>JAIXPK010000433.1 GCA_027486335.1 Verrucomicrobiaceae bacterium
GCTCCGACCCTCACCACCGCCACCACCCTCCCCCGCCCAAACCCTCCCGCCACCTTCGCCATCGACCGCGCCTCATTCCCCTCACAAGGCACGCTCCTCCTCGAGTTCCCCTCGGAACCAGGCACCTCCTATCAAATCCAGTACAGCGACGACGGCCTCACCTGGCTCGACTCACTCTCCCGCATCCGCGCCGCCGGCACTTCCACCCAGTGGTTCGACCAGGGCGCCCCACGCACCACCTCACCCCCCGGCTCAGGCACACGCTTCTACCGCGTCAAACGCCTCGCCGGTTCCTGACCGACCCCTCCGCCGACCCAGCCACTCGCCGCCCCACCCCTCGCCAACCCCTCAATCCACTAGCCTTCGCGATTGTCGAAAGCCCTCTCCGCGCCAGGATCGGCCCAAACGCCAGATCCCATGCGCCCATCCCACGCTCCATCTCGCTCCCGCTCCCTCAGCAACTGGATCCTCCTCCTCCTCTTGCTCCTCACCGCCACCGGATCAGCCCAAACCCCATGGGTCCAATCCCACCGGCTCGGCAACGAGGTCCGCTTCCTCTACTCAAACCTCATCCGCCGCTACGACCTCACCACCAGGTCATGGCTGCCTGACGTCACACTCCCCCGCAACGGCGCCACCGCCTTCACCGGCGATGCCTCCGGCAATGTCGTCGCCTACGGCTGGATGCTCTACAACTACTCCCCCTCGTGGACCGGCGAATCCTCATTAGGGATTCTCGCCTCCACCGCCGACAGGGTCTTCGTCGACGGCAATCTCATCATCGCCACCCACTCGGTCGGACCCTCCGGTCGCGTCACCACCCTGAACCGAACCACCGCCACCATCATCGAATACAAACGCATCGAAGGCGAACCCATCTACGGTGCCTCCCTCGCCCCTCGCATCAACCGCCTCTTCGGCCGAACCTCAGGCGTCGCCACCCCCGACCTCGCCGCCGCCAGCTACTCCGACTCAGGCACCATCTCCGGCCCCACCAACAGCCCATACGCAGGCACCTACCCAACCGCCACCCGCGCCTTCGTCTTCCCCGACGACCGCCGCGTCGTCGACTCCTCAGGCTCCGTCTACTCCACCGGCTCCATGACCTACCTCGGCAGCCTCGGCCCCATCGTCACCGACATCGCATGGAACGGCGATATCCCCATCGTCCTCGCCGGAAACGCTCTCATCGCCTTCAACCCAACCCTCGAAGAATCCGGCCGCATCACTCTAGCCACCTCCGGCGTCAGCCTCGCCGTCACCGCCATCGACGCCTTCGTCTTCCGCCCCGCCCCCACCACCCCCTCCGTCGAAATCATCAACCTCGACTCCTTTGGTGCCCCACCACCCTCCGACGGCTCCCTCGACCTCGCCGGCACCAGATTCCCCGTCACCGACGCCTTCGTCGACACCAGAAACATCATCCATCTGGTCAGCGGCCCTAACAGCACCATCGTACGCTTCTCCCCTGATTCCCGCACGTTCCTGCCTTCCCTCATGCTCCCGCAGGAACCCGCTGCGGTTTCTTATTCCAACCAACTCGACCGCCTCTACTTCGTCAATCACTCGGAACCCAACGCCATCCGCAGCATCGACTTCCTCAATCCCAACCCCGTCGACATCCCCTTCGCCAGCCTCCCCGGTCCAGCTCAAGGCATCGCCGCCGCCGCTGACCTGCTCCACTCTTCCACCACCACAGGCAATCTTCTCGTCCACTCCAGCTTCGGCGCTGTCCTCAACAATACCACCGTCTCCCACACCGGTTCCTCACGCCGCTGGGATCCCGTCAGGCGCCGCATGTACCGCTTCCGCGAAAACACCACCCCGCGCGACCTCCTCTACGAGGTCATCGGCGCGGATGGCCGCGTCGGCCAGATCATCGAATCCCCCTACAATGGCGAGTTCTCCTTCACACCCCCCATCCTCATCAGCCCCGACGGCAACCGCATCGTCATCGGCAGCGGTGTCGTCTTCAACGCCACCGGCCTCACTCGCATCACCACCCTCCCCATCGCTCCCACCGACGGCATCTGGTCCGGCACCGCCTTCCTCTCCATCCGCTCTAACGGCACCAGCACCGCTCTGCAATCATGGGACTCCAGCTACTCATGGGACACTATCCGCTCACAAATCCCGGGCACACCCCTCAGAATCCTCCCGCTCCCCTCAGGCTACGCCATCGTCACTTCCGTCGACGGCTCCCCAAGAATCCACCTCCTCAACCCGAACTTCTCCACCGCCTACCAGTCTCCTCTCAAACCGCTCGCCCCAGGCTCCCCCGCCGTCCGCACCCGCTCCTCAACTAGCGTCTCCCTCACATGGGCCGATCAGTCAGACAACGAAGACCTCTTCCGCATCGAATTCCGCATCGCCAACTCTAACTCCCCGTGGTCCCAGGGCCTCGATCTCCCCGCAGGCACCACCGCCGCCACCCAGTCGGATCTCCTCCCGGACCGCTCCTACCAATTCCGCATCCGCGCCATCTCCCAGTCTCTCGCCTCCTCCCCCTCCTCCATCGTCACCGCACGCACCCTCAGCTCGCCGGACGAACCCTTCGGCGAACCCTACCATCTCACCGTCACCAGACTCTTCGCCACCAGCATCTCCCTCTCATGGTCCGATAACGCTACCAACGAATCCGGCTTCCGCATCCTCCGCTCCTCCTCCCCGGACGGCCCAGCCACCTCCTTCTCCGTCCCAGCAAACGTCACCACGTTCACCGACTCCGCACTCCCCCAGGGCACCACGTTCTATTATCGCGTCCAGTCCTTCAACGGACCCACCAACGGCGAAATCTCCTCCCCACTCGCCGTCACCACCCACCCAGCCGACGTCCCGCCACCCGCCCCAGGCACGCCCGTCCTTTCCGAGGTCACCTCCACCTCCGTCCGCCTCACATGGACCGATAACTCCCTCAACGAGGAGTCCTTCGAAATCGAACGCTCCTCCAATCCCGTCACCTCGTGGTCCACCGTCGCCACCCTCGGCTTCAACTCCTCCTCCACCGTCATCACAGGCCTCACCCCTTTCACCTCATACTCCTTCCGCGTCAGAGCCTCCAACCCCTCCGGCTCCACCAGCTCCGCAATCGTCACCATCACCACACCCCGCGTCGGCGGCGAGTTCCTCAACCTCGCCATGCGCCACGACAACATCTACTACTTCGCACTCAACGCCCCCCACCGCATCGAACGCTACGACATCGCCGCCTCCTCATGGCTGCCCCCAGTCCCTCTCAACGCTCAAGCCACCGCTCTCTGGATCGATTCCTCCGGCCTCTTCGTCGCCGAGGGCTCTGACATCATCCGCTGGAACCTCGACGGCTCCTCAAGGACTCTCCTCCGCCAGATGTCTTCTCCGGCCGCCGCCCTCTTCGCCACCAACTACTTCCTCCTCGTCAGACTCTCTCCTCGAGGCTGGACTTCCCTCACAAAATCCACCGGCGCCATCTCCCGCTCCTTCAATACTTCCTTCGCCTTCAACCTCGCCTCCTTAGGCGTCAGCTTCGACCCCCTCCTCCAACGCGCCTTCTTCTCCACCAATCACTCCGCAGTCACTGCCGCCATTTCCTTCTTCGAACTCTCCAGCGACGGCACCCTCGCCCGCGAAGGCGTCAGCCCCAATGAAGGCCCTCGCCCCCTTTCCTCCCGCACGTTCGTCTTCCCCTCCGGCGGCCGCGTCGCCGATGACAGCGGCTCCATCTACTCCACCGACAGCGCTCTCTACCTCGGCTCCCTCGGCTCACCTTTCACTGACCTCGCCTTCCTCGGTTCAGATATTCCCATCATCCTCAGAAACAACGAGCTGCACGCCTACAACAACCTCCTCACCCAGACCGCCTCCCTCACAATCTCCTCCACCGAGCCGGTCCGACTCGCCGTTCACGGCACCAACGCACTCGTCTTCGCTAGAAATAGCCTCGCCACCTCAGGCCTCACCATCGAATCCGTCCCCCTCGCCTCCCTCGGCTCTCCCGTCCCAGACCAACCCATCGACGCCTCCACCCTCGCCTACACCCCGGACGAAATCCTCTCCGCAAATGATGACGTCGTCTGCCTCCTCTCCCGGAAACATCTCTCCATCTTCCGCTGGTCCCGCTCCCTCCGCTCCTACCTGCCCTCCATCCCTCTCCTCGGCGTCCCAGCCCGCGTCACCCTCTCCCCCGAAACTCAGCGACTCTACACTGCCTACGCCTCAGGCTTCATCCGGCAGATCGACCTCTCCGCCCCGGCCCCAGCCGAACTCCCGTTCAGAAACATCGAACCAGCTCCTCAGCTCGCCCTCTCCGCTCTCATCGCCACCCCCGACTCACTCTACGTCTCAGGCGATCGCCAGTTCGATCGCTGGCACTCCGTCTTCGACCTCACCGGAGGACCCCTCTCAACGTTCACCTCCAACATCACAGAACGTGATCATTCATGGGACCCGCTCTCCCGCCGCATCTACTACCGCGTCCAAACCACCTTCCCCACCATGGCCTTCCGCACCATCAGCCCAGACGGTTCCATGGTCCCCGGCCTCACAAGGGAATTCACCCCCTCTGTCACCTTCTCCACTCCCGTCCGCATCCGTCCCGACGGCCAGCGCATCGCCCTCGCCTCAGGCCAGATCCTCTCCCAATCCAATCTCACCCTCACCAGCACTCTCCCGGACGGCATGACCGATCTCCTCTGGATCGGTAATGACGTCGCGTCCATCCGCCCCAGCGCAGACACCACCCTCCTCCAGCGCTGGCTCGCACCTCTGCTCGACAAAAGCGCCGTCTCGCTCCGCTTCTCCGGCTCTCCCCTCCGTCTCCTCAACGCAGGCACCGGCTACCTCGTCATCACTCAACTCCACGGCCGCCCCCGCTTCACCCTCACCGACGCCGCCTTCATCCCTTCCTTCTACTCAGACCCCACCCCTCAGGCCCCCTCCTCCCTGACATCCCTCGCCCGCAACACCACCAGCATCACCCTCTCATGGTCCCATCCGGCCGACAATGCTTCGTCCACTTTCCTCGAATCACGGATCGCAGGCTCCAATAACCCATGGCTCCAGTACCCCGCCGTCTCCTCCTCCACCACACAACTCACCATCAGCAATCTCACCCCAGGCACCCGCTACGAGTTCCGCGCCTCCTCCCTCTCAGGCACCCTCCCCTCACCCCCGTCCCCCGCACTCTCTATCTCAACTCTCACATCCCCGGCTCAACCAGTCGGCGAACCCTACAACTTCACCGTCCGGGGCTATCCAGGCAACTCCAGGACGTTCACATGGCAGGATAACGCCTCCAACGAAACCGCTTTCGCCATCCTCCGCTACAATTCCATCGACGGCATACCAAACATCATAGCCGTCCCTCCCAACACCACTTCCTACGTCGAGGCCCCCGGAACAGGCTTCTCCTTCTACCGCATCCAGGCCATCAACGGCGCCACCCCAGGCGACCTTTCCGCTGCCATCCCCGCCCCCACAGACCCCTCCTCCGGGCCATTCGCGCCAACCAACCTCTCCGCCATAGCCACCCAGCAGCGCATCACCCTCTCATGGCGAGACAACTCCACCAACGAAGCCGCCACCATCGTCGAATCCTATTCCCCCATCACATGGAACTGGTCTCCTCTCCAGACCCTCGGCCCCGACGTCACCTCCGCCGTCATCGATAACCCCACCCCAGGCGTCGAACTCACCCTCCGCATCACCGTCGTAAACAGAATCTCTTCCAGTTTCTCTGCCAGCATCGTCGTCACCCCGCCCGGCATCGGCGGTTCGTTCCTCAATCTCTCAACAGAATCCTCAGGCACTCAGTACTTCGCCTTCGCCTCCCCGGACCGCATCGAACGCTATCACCTCTCTTCCCGCCACTGGCTCCCTCCTCTCCCCATGTCCAGACCCGCCTCCGCTCTCTGGGTCGACGACTCCGCCATCTACGCCGCTGAAGACCGCAACCTCATCCGCTGGAACCTCGACGGCTCTAACCGCCAGACCCTCATCACCTCCCCCAACTGGATCTCCGCCGTCTTCACCACCGCCAGCATCCTCGGCATCCACGACGGTCTCCTCCGCACCTTCGATCGACACACCGCTCTCCCCCTCAAGTCCCTCCCCACGCCCTCAGGTTTCGTCGGCCCCAGCGTCAGCCCCGCCACCGGCAGGGTCTTCTACCGCAACGCTCCCGGCTTCCCCAACGCCACCGGCTTCCTCGACCTCGCCCCGGACGGCACCATCGCCTCCAGCGGCATCAGCACCACCTTCCCCGGCATCCAGGAATCTCCTAACACCCGCATCTTCCCGGACGGCAGCCGCATCATCGACGAATCCGGCAGAACCCTCACCTCCTCCACTCTCTATCAACTCCCCTCCATTGACGCATTCGACGATGTGACCTTCGCCCGCCCGGATACCCCCATCGCCCTCCTCAACAACAACATCAGATCCTTTCGCTTCGGTTCCGTCGGCACCGCCCCGGTCTCCGTCGCCCAGCAACCCGCAAAACGAATCTCCGTAAACGGCACCGACGTCATCGTCTTCCGCCCAGCCTCCACCGCTCCCAATGGCATGGTCGCCTCCGCCATCCCCCTCGCCTCCCTCAACATCCCCTCCCAGGACCACTACAACGACCCCTCAACTCTCGTATACACCCCCTCCGACGCATTCATCGACCGCAACGGCGACGTCCGTATCCTCAGCCGCGACCACCTCGGCCTTTTCCGCTGGTCCCCCTCCGAACGGAAATACACCGCAGGTCTCTACCTCCGCTCCTCCCCCGCTTTCATCGCCCACCACCCAGCCTCCGACCGCATCTACCTCGCAGACCAGAATAGCACTGTCTCCCAACTCGACCTCTCCGACCCCGACGCGTTCCCTGTTCCATTCAAATCCGTCGACCTTCCCCTCAGAAACATCTCCCTGACAAACAACAGTCTCTTCGCCGCTCACGGCCCCGCCGCCACCCCCCTCCACTCCGTCTTCTCCCTAACCGGCGATCCGCTCTCCTCCACCACCGGCATCGCCTCCGCTTCAGCTTTCGCATGGGATCCCGTCAATCGCCAGTTGTACTCCCTCCGCTCCCTGTCACCAGCCACTCTCCTCTCAGACTCCATCACCACAGACGGCCTCATCGGCAATCGCCGCGAGTCCACCACCACGGATCTGCTCAACCCATCAGGCCCCATCCGCGTCAGCAATGACGGCAATCTCATCGCCCTCGCCAGCGGCACCCTCTTCCGCTCAAACGACCTCACCGCCATCCGCGACATCGGCATCCGCCCAACCGACATGCTCTGGCTCGGCAATCAACTCGTCTCCCTCGAACCCGCCGCATCCAGTGCCACCATCGTCCAGCGCTGGTCATCCACATGGACCCGCGAGAAAGCCGCCGCCCTTCCCGGCGTCCCCGTCCGCATCCTCCAATCTCACGACGGCAATCTCATCGTCATCACCAAGCCCACTTCCACCCCTCCCGTCTTCCATACCTTTTCACCAGTCCTCAACCTCCTCCACTCCTCCAGCCCCACCAGTCTTTCTATTGTTAGGAGCCCCCAGTCCCATCGCATTCCTTTCCTCGGCGAGTCCGTCCTCGAGGTCCTCGCCCACGGAAACCCTCCCCTCTCCTATCAATGGTTCCGCAATGACCAGGCCATCCCGGGTGCCACCTCCAGCCTGCTGCCCATCGTCCGCGCAGGCTCCTCTTCCGCAGGCTCCTACAGTGTCCGCGTCGCATCCGGCACCAGTTCGGTCTTTTCGAATCCCTTCACGCTCAGGGTCGGACCACCCACCACTTCCCCACCCCCATTCTCCCCGCGCAGCCTCCTCATCAGCGGCGCCGGCGCTCTCCGCATCTTTGCCCCCCCCCTGAGCTCCACCACCCCACAACAAGCCTATGCGGTCCTTCTGCCTCCAGACACTATCCCCACAATCTCGCTAGCACGCACCAGCGGCGCCGCCGTCGATCGCATCGGCCGCCTCCACACCCTCAATCATGCCTTCGGCTCCACCAGCTCGCAGGTCTTCCTCACCACCCTCGACCCCAGCATCGGCTCATGGACCCATCGCCCCCTCCCAGGCATCCGCACCAGCTCCTCATGGCGTGAAGGCGACCTCTGTCTCTCCGGCGACTGGGCCGTCATGAACCGCGGCCGCTTCCACCTCTTCTCCAGCGAATGGCGGCCGTTCCCCCACGAGTGGCTCCCATCCCGCGTCGCCACCACTCCCGCAGGCACCATCTTCGGCATCAACAGCAGCAACATCGTCCGCACCTTCATCCCTGCCTCCGATTCATGGGGCACCCCGGTCCCCCTTCAGCTCGCCGCTCCCTGCGACGCCTTCGCCGTCGACTCCAATGGCACCTTCTTCGTATTCGCTCAAGGCGCCTACCAATCCTTCAATCCTGACGGCTCGCCTCTCCGCTCGCTCACCCCACCCACCGCCCTCAATCCCCTCAACCTCGCCATCGGCGGCACCGACAACCTCCAAATCGCAGCCGGCCCCGCCGCCAGTAACGGCCAGGTCGCCATCTCTCAAACCAGCCTCGCCAGCGAATCCAGATTCGCCCCAAACACTATCTCCACCTTCCCCGGCACGTTCGTCTCATGGGTCCCGGTCATGGACCAAACCCTCCCCGCCTTCGTCCAATCCCCTCCACCCCCAGCCACCGAAGATGTCCCGTGGTCGTGGAAACCGGAAGCCGTCCACCCGGACCCCGACGCCACTATCGTCATCGACGCCCTCACCATGCCCGCATGGATGTCCTTCTCCAACGGCACCCTCTCCGGCACCCCCACCGACCCCATCTCCCCCACCTCAACCATCTCCCTCCGCGTACGCGACAACCTCAATCGCGAGTCCCTCTGGTCCACCTCCGTCTCCGTCATCAACGTCAATGACCCGCCAGTCATCCCCGCCGCCATCCCAAACATCTCCGCCTCCAACTCCGCCGCCGACCAACTCATCAGCTTCTCCCCCTTCGCCTCCGACCCCGACGCCGGTGACTCCCTCACATGGCGCATCACCGCCAACTCCAACCCAGCCCTCTTCTCCTCTCTCTCCTTCGACCCCCAAGGCCGTCTCGCCATCAGCTACGCACCCTATCTCAGCGGCACCGCCACCATCACCGTCTCCGTAACCGATAACTCCGGTGCTTCAGCTCAGCGTTCTTTCATTATCACCGTCCCCCCGCTCCCCGCCCCCGCTATCACCTCCCAGAACACCCCTTCCTTCAACGCCCTAACTGGTCTCTGGGAACTTCCCGTCACCATCCAGAACATCGCCCTGCGCCCCATCGGCGGCTTCTCTCTCTCCACCTCCGTCCCGCCCGGCACATCCCTCTACAACGCCTCCAACGCCCTCTCCCCTTCCCCCGCCATCACCGACGCAAGACCCCTCAATCCCAACCAATCCGTCTCCCTGACTCTCGAATTCCTCCACCCATCCCCGGATCCCCTCCCCGCTCCGACCCTCACCACCGCCACCACCCTCCCCCGCCCAAACCCTCCCGCCACCTTCGCCATCGACCGCGCCTCATTCCC
>JAIXPK010000151.1 GCA_027486335.1 Verrucomicrobiaceae bacterium
CCCTGGCCTTCTCCTCCTCCCCATTCTCCGGCCGCAACGGCGCAGCCTTCTCCGCCATCCAATGGCGCATCGCCCCCATCACCGACCCCGCCGCCCCAGGCTTCAACCGCTTCAACCGTCAGACCCCGCGCCTCTACGAAATCGACGCTGCATGGCTCTCCCCGGAACTTCCCGCCTTCTCCCCATCCATCACCATCCCCGCCTCCGCAGTCAGACCCGACACCGTCTGCCGCGCCCGCGTCCGCCACAAGGACGCCAATGGCCGCTGGAGCCACTGGAGCCCCCCCACCCAGTTCACCACCGCGCCACCTGACATCTCTCCCTACCTTAATTCCCTCGTCGTCTCCCAGGTCATGTACCACCCGCCTGACCCGTCCAGCTCCGAAGCCCTCGTCTCCACCGACCCCGAAGACTTCGAATGGATCGAAATCCTCAACGTCGGCCCCATCACGCTCGACCTCTCCGCCGTCCGCTTCACCAAGGGCATCGACTTCGACTTCGCCACCAGCGCCGCCCCTACCCTCGCCCCAGGCCAGCGCGCCATCGTCGTCCGCAACCCCGCCGCCTTCGCCGCCCGCTACCCCACCCTCCCTCCTAACGCCATCGTCGCCGGCACATGGGAACAGGGTAACAATCTCTCCAACGCCGGCGAATCCATCCGCCTCAGCTTCGGCACCGGCACCGCCATCCGCGAATTCACCTACGACGACAATTCCCCATGGCCCGCCGAAGCCGACGGCAACGGCTTCCCGCTCGTCCTCATCGCCCCATCCTCCCTACCCGACCACTCGCTCCCCTCCAGTTGGCGCAGCGGCTCCTCCACCAACGGCAACCCCGGCTCCTCCGACTCCCGGAACCTCTCCGCCTACCTCCTCAGCTTCTCCCTCTCCGATCCCTCCGCCGATCCCGACGGCGACGGCTTCTCCACCCTCGCCGAATACGCCCTCGGATCCCACCCGCTCCTCCCGGATTCCTCCCCCCGCATCACCCCTTCCCAGGCCATCCTCGACGCCGGTCGCGGCCCGGAACCGTTCTTCACTCTGTCCATCGCCGTCCCCCACGCCACCGACGACATCACCATCTCCGCCGAATCCTCCAGCGATCTCGTCTCATGGCAACCCGACGCTGTCCTCCTCGAACGATCCCGTCGCCCCGACGGCTCGCTCTTCCTCGGCTGGCGCAGCGCCAACCCCATCACCTCCCCAGCCAACCGCTGGTTCCGGCTCCGCATCACCCCGCGCTGACCTCCCTCTCCAATCCCCCTCTCCAATCCCTCACTTCGCCGGCCACCCGCTCCACAACCACACCAGCGTATCCGCCAGTGTTTGCTCGAACACGCGCCGGTCACAGTGCCCGGTCTTCTTCGAAAACACATACCGATGCTCGTACCCCTTCTTCTGAAACGCTTCCGCCGTCCGCTGCCCAGCCATCACCCAGTTGTGATAGGTCTCCTCTGGATCACCCGCCCGATTGTCATTCTCCGACACATGCGTGAACACCCGCAGCGGCTTCTTCTCGCTCTTCTCAATCAGCTTCATCCCGGAATGATACTCCCACGCCCCTAGCGGAAACTGCTTCTCCTCCGGCGCATCGTCATCCTGCTGATCCACAAAGGTGCCCGAATACGCCACCACTCTCCGGAACAGATCCGGCCGGAACCACGCCATGCTCAATGCCGCCGCCCCCCCGGAACTGCAGCCCATCACCCCCCGACCCCACGGATCCTTCGTAAACGCCAGCTTCGGATACGCCGCCCTCACCTTCCCATCCGCCAGCACCGCCGGCAGCACTTCCTCCGCCACAAACCGCGCCAGCCGGTCACTCATCGTGTCATACTCCAGCCCACGCTCGCTGTTCTTCCCGTCATCACCACCATTCTCCACCGCAATCGCCACAAACGCCGGCAGCCTTCTCCCCGCATCCTTCGAAATTGTCAGGTTGTCCAGCGCATGCCGCACCAGTCCCAGCGGCCCAGGCCCGTCATGAATGATCAGCAGCGGAGCCTCCGTCCCGTCCACATACGCCGCCGGAACATACACCGTCACCTTCCTCACCTCCCGCACCGGCTTCTTCTTCGGCTCCAGCGTCCCGTCATCCCCGCGAAACACTTTGCTGTCCGCTAACTTCATCAGAATCTCAAACTGCTTCCCTTTCAACGCCCCGCGATCCTTCAAATCAGGATCCATCCGATACTCCGGACCAACCTCGAACAACCCATTCCCAGCCACTCCCGCCACCGCAGGCGTCTCGCCGGATCCACGTCCGGAAACCATCAGCAGTCCAGCCAGCACAGCAAGTCGGGTCTTCACATTCATCCCCCAGCCTCAAACCCATCCCCCACACCACCGCAAGCACCTCCCACCACGGACTCGCGGTTCCCTTTCCCCCCCCAACACCCCCCACCCCCCAAGCCACCGTAGCAAGGCCGTCCCCGCCTTGTCTCCGTACAAGCCACCGTAGCAAGCGTCCCGGCCTTGTCTCCTCCCCAAGCCACTAACGCTCGGTATTCATATCCATAAAACAACACCACTAACCACCTGAAAATCCCACCCAACCTCAAAACCCTCCTCCCAACGCCAGACAAAGATCAATCCGGTTCAGCAACCGCTGGTTCTCCGCTCGAATCAGCGCGCTCTGCGAATCAAACGCCCGCCGCTGCGACTCCAGCACATTCAAAATCCCCGCAAGCCCGCGCTCATACTGCGACACCGCCAGCTTCTCCGCCTCCTTCGACTCCTCGGCAAACTTCCGCAGCGCCGCAATCTGCCCGTCCAGAAACACCCCCGCCGCCAGCGCCGTCTCCACTTCCCGGAACGCCGTCAGCGCCACCGACGCATAACGCTGCGCCAGTTCCTCCACCTGCGCATCCGCCAGCTTCACATCCGCCCTCAGCGCCCCTCCCTGGAAAATCGTCTGCGACATGCTCTTCACAAAACTCTTGATGATCTTGTCAGTGTCTATCAACTCCGCCAGATCCTCGGAAATCGTCCGCGCATCCCCAGTCAGCCGGAACGTCGGCAGCAGCACTTTCCTCGACGCCTTCGCCTGCTGCAGCGCCGCCGCCGTCCTCCGCTCCGCCGCCGCTATGTCCGGCCGCCTCAGCAAAAGCGTCGACGGCAGCCCCGCCGGAATCTCCCCGCGCAATTTCGGCAACTGACCGCTCGTCGCCACCTCCCCAGCCGGATACCGCCCCATCAGCGCCTCCAAAACCCGCCGCGACTCATCCCTCCCGCGCTTCCGGTTCTCCAGATTCGCCTCCGCCGACGCCAGATTGCTCCGCGCAAACCTCACATCCAAGGCCGTCACCCCCGGCACCCCTTTGTCAAACTGACTGTCCACCGTCGCCAGATTCCGCCGGAAACTCGCCACCGTATTCTCCCCCAGCTGCGTCTGCCACTCCGCCTCTAACAGATTACACCACGCCCGCGCCGTGTTCGCCGCCAGCGATAGCCTCGCCGCCGCATAATCCGCCGCCGCTGCCTCCGCATTCGCACGCCCCGCATTCGCATTGTTCCTCACACGCCCCCACACATCCACTTCCCACGAAATATCCACGTTCAACGCATACACACTCTGCTGCTGCCGGATCACCGCACCCGGTCCCGCCACCACCTGCCGCCAATCCTCATTCGTCCGCAACCCCAACCCCGACGTCGGAAACCGCGGAGCCCCCGCCCGCACCGCTCGCGCCTCCGCCTGCGCCATCCGCGCCGCCGCCGCCTTCAAATCAGGACTGCTCGCCACCGCCTCACCCACCACACGCCTCAAACTCTCATCGTCAAACTGATCCAGCCACGCCGTCGGCTCAGCATCACTCTTCCCACCGCCCGCCGCACGCCAACCCACCCCCGGCTGCGCCTGCTCCTCCAGCTTCAAATCCGCCAGCGGCGCATGCGCCCGGCACCCCGCCATCACCACCCCAGCCACCATCAGCATCACAGTTTCTCGGCACTTCATGTCTCAATTCAAATAAGTTTCACCCGCTCAGCGAAGGGTCGCCAGCCAGGCCATCAGATCCCGGAACTCCTGCACAGTCAGCCCACTTTCAAGCCCATCCGGCATCAGAGTCGCGGAAACCGTCTCCACCTTCGCCACCTCATGTCTCAGCGCACTCTGCACCAATCCCCCCGCAACCACCAGATCCAACCGCCCCGCATCCTGCACCGGAGCCAGCACGCCGCTCAGCACCCGCCCATCCTTCAGCGTCGCCACCCGCATCCCATACAGCGGCCCCACCTCCCGCGACGGCTCCAGCACCGACCGCAACAGCTTCTCCCCATCCACCGTCCGCCCAATCACACTCAAATCCGGCCCCACCGCCTTCCCCCGTCCCTCCACCACATGACACGACCCGCACATCGCCGCCGCACTGAAAAACACCCGTCTCCCCGCCGCCGCATCCCCTCCACCACTCCGCAACGCCTCCCGCCATTGCTCGTCATTCGCCGGCCGAATCTCCGGCGACACCCGTCCCAGCGCCATCGCCACCTGCGCCTGCACCGCGAAATCCCCTTGCTTCATCCGCTCAAACGCCGCCCGCACGTCCCCATTCCCCACCGCTCCCCTCAAGGTCCTCACCACCTCCCGCACCAGCTCCGGCGCCGCCTTCTCCTCCAGCAGCGGAAGCAACGGCAGCAACTCCGCATCGTCTCTCCCCGAAAGCGCTCCTAACGCCTCCAGCCGCACCGCCAGCCCGCGCCCCCCATCCAGCGCCACACCGCGCAAGGCCTCCACCACCGCCTTCTGCCCGATCCCTCCCAGCGCCCGCGCCGCCAGCGCCGCCACCGCATCATCCTGCTCATCTAACGCATCCAGCAGAACCCGCGACGCCGCCTCCCAGTTCCCCAGCGACACCATCGCCAGTCCTCTCACCGCCGCCGGCAATTCCCGCTGCCCCACCATCCTCACCAGAAATCCGTCAATCTGCCCCTCCGGCTTCGCACCCTCCGCCAAGCCCATCATCTCCAGCGCCGCCACCCCCGTCCGGAACAGATCCCGATCCGCCGGAAAACGCCCCAGCGCCGCCTCCACCGCCCCCTTCAACCCACCCATCCGCTTCTCCCCAGCCACCATCATCGCCACCCGTACCGCCCCGGCCGGACCTTTTTCTAACAATCCCCGCACTCCCTCCTCCGTCGCCGCCGCCTTCCCGCGCCGCATCGCCACCGCCGCCGCCACCTGCGCATCCATCACTTCCTCCGCCACCGCCACTTTCGCTAACACCGCCTCCTCCGCACGCACCGCCGCCGCCCCAGTCGCACTCAACCGCCAGATCCGTCCCTTCCCATGCACCGAATACTCCCGATCCGCCCAGTCAGTCACATACACACTCCCATCCGCCGCCGCCGTCAGACACGCCGGCCGGAACCCCGCATCTCCCTTCACCACCACCCGTCGATCCGCTACCTCCAGCCCCCGCACCCCATTCACTAACCCATACGTCTCTATCTGATTGTCCCCCCACGACGTCACCATCAGATGCAACCCCGCCTTCCGAAACCCCGTCACCCGCAGATCCATCACATCCGTCGCCGCTTCCCCCACCCCGCTAACCATCCCTCGAGTCCCCGGAATCTCCCCGTTCCAGCACTGAAACGGATGCACCCCCGCCCTCCCGTACGCCATGTTGAACCCGTAATCACTCCCCATCTCGATCTCCAGCAGCCGATTCGGCGGGCAACTGTCAGGATCGTTATCCACCGCAAACAACCGCCCCGCCCCGTCAAACGTCAGCCCAAACCCGTTCCACAATCCCGTCGCCACCACCTCCAATCCACTCCCGTCCCGTCTCACCCGGAACACATTCGCTCCCCCCGGCGTATAGTCGATCCTCTTCCCGTCCGCCCCCACCGCCGTGTACTTCTCCTGCAAGTTCTCCCCGCTCCCCACATAAATCCACCCGTCCGCACTCCACGCCATCCCGCTCATCCCATTGTGCGGATAATCCCCTTTCGTCTCCCACCTCACCAATTCACTCACCCGGTCACACACGCCGTCCCCATCCGCATCCTCCAGCTTCACCAACCGGTCCCGCTGCGTCAGATGCAGCACGCCGTCCGGATCAAACTTCAGCACCATCGCATTCCGGAACCCCTCCGCAAACGTCGTCGCCTCCCACCCGCCCCCCGCTCCCTTCCGAAACCGCCGAATCCGATCACTCTTCGGCCCGCTGTAATCCGGCCGCACCTGGTGCGTGTTGTTCTCCACCACAAATAAGTCCCCGTTTCCCGCCGCCGCGATCCCCACCGGCGTCCGAATCTCCGGCTCGCTCGCCACCAGCTCAATCTTCATCCCTCCCTCCAGCACGCGCGGTACAGGCACCTCCGCCGCCGCCACCGCAGCCGCTCCCATCAGAAAATAAACAGTTCGTTTCATCACCCCTCCTCTCTACCCACGCTCCCCGACCCCGCACCAGCAATTCCCACTCCCTCATCCACGGCACCACACCCCCCCGGAATTCCCCACCGACGAAACTTGAAAATTCCCCACCCCGCACGACGGTACCCCAATCAAATACATGGCACCACTTTCAGATTCCCCCGAGGACCGAGCCAAACAGGCAGACAAAATCGTCAAAAATCCCGCAAATTACAAAATCTGCGAAGGCTGCGACTCCATCATCGTCGTCAAAGCCCACACCTGCCCGAACTGCGCCAGCTACCGCTTCGAGGAATCCACCGCCGCCGTCATCCAGCAGGCCCGCGTCCTCGGCCGCCGCGAACGCCGCTCCGTCATGGTCTCCGACCTCCAGTAATCCCCAGCGGCCCGCCGCTCGCCATCCCCATGGTCCCCGTCATCTGCCCATTCTGCTTCGAGGAATTCGGCGTCCACCCACCCTCCCTCGCAGAACTCCCCGCAGAATGGGACTACGACTGCGAAATCTGCTGCCGCCCCATGATCATCTCCTTCGATGAATGCGACGGCGATATCTCCGCCGAAGCACGCAGCCTCGGCGCCTGAGCACCCGCTCAACAAACATTCACGATCGTTTGGCGCACCAGTTGCTCCTTGCGCCTGAATGCCTCTACGAGGGCAATCACTCCCCCATTCCCTCCCGCCGACCAGATTCCCAAAGGGCCTCTGCTCGCCTTCCCATGCCGTCCGCCCTCTTCCGGCCAATCATCTCTACCCACCCCTCCAAACCCCATAGCCCCATGAATCCATCATCCCACTCCTACACCAACTCCCCTTACCGCGCGCACCGCATCCTCCTCACCGCCGCCTCCCTCCTCGCCTCCGCAGCCTCCCACGCAGCTCCCCTCCTCGCCCCCGGCGACCCCATCTTCGCCTACGACCTCGATACCGCCGGCGGCAACCCCGGCAGCACCGCCTTCGTCGCCGTCAACTACCCCGCAGGCGAGGCCCCGGGCTTCGCCATCGATGGCAGCCCCGCCACCAAATACCTCAACTTCTGCCGCCACACCTCCGGCATCATCGTCACCCCCACCACCGCCGCCGCCGCCCAGAGTCTCATCCTAACGACCGCCAACGACTCCTCGGAACGCGACCCCGCCAGCTACATCATCCTCGGCACCAACCAACCCATCACCAGCGCCGACAAAAGCAACGGCTTCGCCGACAACTGGACGTTCATCGCCCAGGGCACGCTCACCCTCCCCACCACCCGCGGCACCGTCGCCACACCCGTCAACTTCACCAACTCTACCGCCTTCTCCTCCTACTGGATCGTCTTCCCTTCGGTGCGAAACCTAAGCACCTCCAACTCCATGCAGATCGCCGAAATCCAGCTCACCACTGGTACCGGCGGCACCGGCACCCCCATCTTCTCACCCGGTAACCCAGTCCTCGCCACCGGCTGGAACAGCGCCATCGCCGCAGGCGAAATCGTCACCCGCACCATCGACGGCAACCCAGCCACCAAATACCTCAACTTCGGCGAAAACAATTCCGGCTTCTTCGTCGTCCCCGCCTCCGGTCGCTCCATCATCGACAGCTTCCAGCTCACCACCGCCAACGACGCCGATGTCCGCGACCCCGCCACATGGCAGATCCACGGCATGAACGACCTCGGCATCTGGTCGCTCCTCGGCAGCGGCTCCGTCACCCTCCCCGTCGCCCGCGGTGCCGCCGGCCCTATCGTCTCCTTCACCAACACCACCATCTGCAGGGCCTACCGCATGACCTTCACCACCGTGAAGAATGCCGCCAGCGCCAACTCCATGCAGGTCGCCGAAGCCCAGTTCTTCGGCATCATCGTCCCAGCCAAGGACACCGACAACGACCTCATGGACGATGATTGGGAAACCCTCTACGGTCTCGTCGTCGGGGTCAACGACGCCGCCGGCGACCTCGACAGCGACAGCAGCCCGAACGTCCAGGAATATCAGCGCGGCACGCTCCCCAATAAAGCCGACACCGACAACGATGGCCTCACCGACGGCGTCGAAACCGATACCGGCACCTACGTCAGCGCCACCAACACCGGCTCCAAGCCCCTCAACGCCGACACCGACGGCGATACCTACACCGACGGCTACGAGGTCGCCTACGGCACCAATCCTAACGTCGCCAGCTCCGTGCCCACCATCACATGGGACATCGCCGCAGGCGACAGCACCATCACCGGCGGCTCCGGTACATGGGACGTCCTCTCCACCGCCAACTGGTCCACCGACAACGGCGTCACCAATGTCCCGTGGGACAACGCCGGCCAGCGCCAGTCCGCCATCTTCGGCGGAACCGCAGGCACCGTCACGCTCGCCGCTCCCATCACCGCCGACCGCGTCATCGTCAATTCCGCCGGCTACATCTTCAACGGCAGCACGCTGACCCTCGGATCCGCCTCTCCCGTCATCAACATCGCCTCCGGCACCACCGAAATGGCCCAGCCCATCGCAGGCACCGCCGGCTTCACCAAACAGGGCAACGGCACGCTCCGCCTCACCGGAGCCAGCAACACCTACTCCGGTACCACCACCCTCAAAGGCATCGGCCGTCTCATCCTCGCCAAGGACCCCGGCGAAACCGCCATTCCAGGCAACATCTTCCTCGATTCCTTCGCCTTCGTCGCCAATACCTCCGGCCTCGTCCTCGGAGGCAATGAACAGATCGCTGACACCAGCATCATCACATGGGCTAACGTCGGCCAGGCCGACACCTACTTCCGCCTCAACGGCTTCACCGAAACCATCGGCGGGCTCGTCTCCGACGGCGTCGGCGGCTTCGTCGCCATCGAAAACCGCGGCTTCAACGACGCCACCGCCTATCCGGACGGCAACCTCATCATCAATACCGCCGCCTCCACCAGCTACTTCTTCAACGGAATGATCCGCAACATCGACGGCGGCACCGGCGGCGGCACCGTCGTCCTCACCAAAACCGGCCCCGGCACCCAGATCCTCGCCGGCAGTATGACGTTCTCCGGCGCCACCACCGTCCTCGGCGGCACGCTCCAGATCAATGGCACCCTGCCTAGCTCCCCAGTAACCGTCGAAAGCGGCGGCACGCTCGCCGGAACCGGCACGGTCTCCCAGGGCCCCACAGTCAACGCCGGCGGCACCATCGCCCCAGGCAACACCGCCATCGGCACCCTCACCACCGGAAACACTTCCATCGTCGGCACCTACCTCTGCCAGATCGACGGCCCCACCGCCGACCGCATCACCGCTAACGGCTTCCTCGACGTCGGCGGCGCAACCCTCCAGTTCTCCATCGTCAATCCACCCACCGCCGATTCCTACGTCCTCGCCAGCTGCCCCAACTCCATCGGCGGCACCTTCAACGCCGTCGGCGTTCCGGCCGGTTATTCGCTCGATTACCTCTCCGCCACTGGCCAGATCCTCCTCGTCAAAGACGACTTCTCCGCCTTCGTCACCACCTACGCCCTCTCCGGCGTCCCGTCCGACGACAAAGATAGCGACGGCCTCGCCGACGCCGTCGAATACGTCCTCGGCTCCAACCCCACCATCCCGAACAGCGGCGGCCCAGTCGCCAGAACCACCAGCGACGAATTCATCTTCTCCTTCGTTCGCTCCGACAGCTCCCTCACCCAGGACGTCGCCATCGCCATCGAAACCACCAGCGACCCCAACACCGCCGGCGATCTCTATCAAGTCGGCCTGACCACCGCCACTTCCACCCAGGGCGTCACCGTCACCGATAACGGCACCTCCGACACCATCACCCTCACCATCCCACTCACCGACGCCAGAAAATTCGCCCGCCTCCGCGTCACCGTCACCCCATAACCCACACCACACCTAACCACCTCACCATCCACCAAGGGGGGGAGCGGCACCAACCGCTCCCCCCTTTCACTATTTACTATTTACCATTTACTATTTCCACCCCTCTCCGACCAAGAGCGCCGCAAGCTCTGGACTGCCGGGAGAATCACAGCTCTCCCTGCGCACGGAGTGCGCCTACCCGCCTCTCCGAACAAGCCCTATCTCATTCTCACTCAATGCACCACAAATGCGCATGAGTGCGCAGGAAAATCCGCCCATCACTCACCGCCAGCGACGCATTCGTCATCCCGTCACCAACCGAATTCACCGCCATCACCTCAAACTTCGGTGACGCCCGGACCACAAAAGTGTCACTCCCCTGATTCGGCACATACAACCGGTCACCAGCCAGCACCATCGATGACCACGACTCCGAATTGCCCGCAGGCCCCTTCAGCCGCTCTTTCCACACGGTCTTGCCAGTCTTCAATTCATAGCACTGCGCGATCCCATTCATGTTCATCACATAAATGTGCCCATCCCGGATAATCCCGGACCCAATGTGCCCGCTGTCGCGAGGCTCATGCCAGACACGGTGCGTTCCCGTCACATCCCCGCTGCCACCAGGCCGCACCGCCACCGTACTGCCTCCATAACCTCCCATCGCCACCAGCAAACCCTCACCAAATAGCGTCGTGCTGTACACCAGCGGATTCAGCCCGCCGCAATGCCAGAGCACCTTGCCAGTCAGCGGATCATAGCTGCGCACCTGCTCCGGCCACGACATGATCAACTCCCGCCGGTCTCCCGCATCAATCAGCAGCGGCACGCTCCACGACCCCACCACCCCATCCTTCGCACCAAAACCATCCTGCCGCGGCATCGTGACCTCCACTTTCCCCAGATCCTGCCGCCACACTTCCTTGCCAGTCCCCTTGTCCACCGTCAGCAGAAAACTCCGCGGCCCAGGCCCAAAATTCAGATAGCAAAGCCCGCCCTGCACCACCGGTCCAGTCGAATACCCCCACTCATGCCGGTGCTCCCCAAGATCCATTCGCCACACCAGCTTCCCCTCAAAATCAAAACAATACAGCCCCGCCGACCCGAACCACGCATACACATGCCCGTCATCCAGCGCCGGCGACGCCGAACAATACGGATTCGTCGGATGGCTGGGTTCCTTCGCTACGCCCTTCGCCCCGTTGCGCCAGAGTTCCTTCCCATCCTTCACGGAATAACAGATCACCAGCCGTTCATCCCCCACCGCCTGCGTGATGAACACACGGTCGCCGCTCACCACCGGCGTCGAATTCCCCGGCTCCGGTAGCGCGGTCTTCCACCTCACATTCTCACTCGCACTCCACTTCAGCGGGAGATTTGTTTCCGCAGAAATCCCCGTCCCATCCGCCCCACGCCACCCACTCCACGGCGCAGCCCCAGCCACCGACGCACTCAGCATCGCCAATCCAATGGAATCACGGAAAACACGGAACATCGAAATCATGGCAATCATCAGGGTTTGATCATCGAAACTCAGGAAGCCTCCGACTCTCCGCCGATCCTCCATCAAGAATCTCCCAGCTCCCGCCATCACCATACGCTTCCCCACCCCCTCGACATTCAGCCATTTCCACCCGCCTCCTCCCGACTTCCGCCCACCCATTCTCCCAAAACCCTCGCGCTCACCCAACGCACCCCTCCCCTGCGCCATTGCCCCCCATCGCTTTCCCCGCTACATTCCCCTAAAGACCCGCTGAGCATCTCGACCCCCATGAACCCCGATCCAAGCCGATCTGAATCGAAGGCACTCCAGGACGCCATCTACGCCGAAAAGGTCAAACGCGCGCGCGCCATGACGCCAGACGAGCGCCTCGACGAAGCATTGGAGTTGAGCAACGACATTTACACATGGATGCTCGATGGCGCGAAATCTCAATGCAACCTGCTCTCTGACGCCGAGGGCTGGATCGAGGTCCAGCGCCGCCTCCAATCCCTGCGGAAACTGCACGAGCGCAACCTCTACAAGCCAGTGGTCACATGAACCTATACGACTTGGCATCTCCCATAACGTCTTCCGGCCCACCCAGGCACCTCAGCATCCGCCAAGCCTCAGCAACCACACCCATTCCGTCTCCTCCCGTCATCCTTCATCCTCCCCCTTTCAAACTTCTCACTTCTCACTTCCAATGCGCTCCACCCTCGCCCTCGCCGCCGCCATCACCTCAGCCCCAGCCGAAATCGCCCTCACCGACTGGAAAGAATCGGGCGTCAGCGACTGGCGGCTCGGCTTCCGCCCCCACCACGTCGTCCTCGACATCACCCACGCCTCCGACGGCACCGCGCAAAGCTCGAAGGGCACCCTCGAAATCGGCCGCGGCGATTCCGCCCGGAAATTCACCCTCGTCTCCACCTACAAAAACGGTGAGCCCGAATCCCTCACCATCGACACCGAAGGCGACGGCAAACTCGATAACAACCCGCCAGTCCCATGGACCCGCACCGAAAACGAACTGCCCTCCGGTGAGAAATCCATCACATGGCACGCCTCCGGTTTCGTCGAGGTCCCCTTCCCCGGCGGCCCACGCCGCGGTCAACTCAAGTTCTACCGCGGCGCCCCACCCAAAGGCAACGCCCCCAAGGAACCCCTAACCTATTACAGCGACTACGCCCTCACCGGCACCGCCACCCTCCCCGACGGCCGCAAGGTCCCCGCCGCCCTCCTCGACATGCCCTGCCTCGGTCAGTTCATCTCCAAACCCGAATCCATCGGCGAAGCCGCAGGCCTCTGGCTCGACCTCGACAGCAACGGCAAAGGCGGCCGCGGCGAGGTCGTCTCATCCTTCCGTCCGTTCCAGCTCGGCGATCAATGGTTCGCCATCTCCAATCTCACCCCCGACGGCAAGTTCACCCTCTCCCCCGCCGAAGCTCCCAAAGCCGAAAAACCAACCGGCCCCGACCTCAGCCCCGGCCGCACCGCTCCAGGCTTCACCGCCACCCTCACAAACGGCAAATCCGTCTCCTTCCCAGGCGACTACAAAGGAAAAATCGTCCTCCTCGACTTCTGGGCCACATGGTGCGGCCCTTGTCTCGCCGAGGTCCCTAACGTCGTCGCCGCCTACAACCGCTTCCACAAGGACGGTCTCGAAATCCTCGGCATCAGCTTCGATAAGGAAGGCGATGAAGCCAAAATCGCCAAGGTCACCGCCGCAAAAAACATGTCATGGCCCCAGGCCTTCGACGGCAAGGGCTGGAAAACCGCCCCAGGCACGCTCTACGGCATCCGCGCCATCCCCCACATGATGCTCGTCGACGGCGACACCGGCACCATCCTCGCCAACAAAAACATCCGCGGCGAAGACCTCGCCCCAGCCATCGAAAAAGCCCTCAAAGACAAGGCCACCAAGAAACCCTGACCGCTTCCTCCTAGCTTCCAAATCCCCTTTCTCACTTCTCACTTCTCACTTCCTCCCCCCTTCCTTCTCCCTTCCTCCGTTCCGGCCCTCCCTTTCTCACTTCTCACTTCTCACTTCCTTCATGCCCTCCCGCCGCTCTTTCATCACCGCCGTCCTCGCCACCTCCCTAGCCGCCCCCGCCCTCGCCGCCGATCCACCCGAAAAACGCTGGGCCTCCGAACTTAAACGTCTCGCCGCCGAAGACGCCGCCCAAGCCCCTCCCAAAAACGCTGTCCTCTTCGCCGGTTCCTCCACCATCCGTCTCTGGAAACTCTCCCGCGACTTCCCCTCCCTCTCCCTCGTCAATCGCGGCTTCGGCGGCTCCACCATCCCTGACAACACCGCCTTCATCCCCCAACTCATCACCCCACTCCAACCCCGCGCAATCGTCTTCTACGCCGGCGACAACGACCTCGCCGCCAAAGGCGCTTCCGCAGAGAAAACCGCCGACGACTTCAAATCCTTCGTCTCCACCCTCGACGCCGCCCTCCCAGCCAAAGTCCCTATCGTCTTCCTCTCAATCAAACCCAGCATCCAGCGCTGGCACCTCCGCCCGCTCCAGGAAGACACCAACCATCGCATCGCCAACTTCACCAAGTCCGCCCCGGACCGCTTCCGCTTCATCGACCTCGCCCCAACCCTCCTCGCCAAAGACGGCAAACCCGACGCATCCCTCTTCGAAAAAGACGGTCTCCACGTCAACGCCACCGCCTACGCCCGCTGGGCCCCGCTCGTCTCCGCCGCCCTCCGCGAACTCAAAGTCCCGTGAACCCGGCCCCACGAGGAATGCAGGGCCACTAACAATCCTTCTCCCGGCATGCACCGTTCGTGCTAGAGCACAGCCGCTTCCGCACTGGCCGTATCGCCACTCGCGGCAATGTGAGCCCATCGGAATCTATGATTCCCCAGTCTCCCAGGCTCGTCGCACGCCCCGACCCTCGCTTTCAAACCGTCGCCTTCATAATCCGTTCCTCTTCTCCGAGTAGCCCCTCGAAACACCGCTCATGCCCGCTTCCGATTGCGCCTCAGCATCAGGCTGCCTGCGAAAAGACCAAGCACTCCCACCGTGCTGGCAGGTTCTGGAACCGATGACACGTTCCAGATCAGATTGTTCCCGCTGACAGAAAAGGATCCCGAACTCGGAGCGCCGACGGCAACCCCTCCCGCGGAATACGTGAAATGCGCAACATCGAAGCCGCTGATGTCGTTCGTTCCGAAGATGTCCGTCCAAGTGCGCGGGACACTCCAGTAAAGATCGGAAAATGGAGTGCTGCTCGCCACGTTGAAGATCGCCCCGTCGATCACCGAAAGCTTGTTGCTGCCCAAACCGACCCGGTCGTAGGTTCCCGCTCCCGTATTGATATCCCAGTCAAAGACCGATCCGGCCACGAAACTCAGCGTGCTGCTCATCGTCACGAGGCCAATGCTGCCTGTCGTGGCAGACCCCGGGGCAAGGCTGCCTCCGGTTTCGATCGACGCCGCTCCGCCAATGGTGCCGGCATTGCCCGCAAGCTTCGCTCCGCTTTTCACCGTCACCAACGAGCTGCTGCCAAGCGAACCGCTCGTGCCATTGCCTACCACCAGTGTCCCGGCGCTGACCGTCGTCGCTCCGCTGTAGGTGTTTGTCCCGCTGAGCGTCAGCGCATTGGCTCCAAGCTTGGTCAGGGCCCGCGCCGCTGTGAGCGCCGTCCCCTGTGTGAAGTTGCCCGCTGTCGTGTCAATCGCCACCCCGGAAGCCGCGTTCAGTGAAAATCCTGTCAGCGTGTTTGTGTTGAACAATGCAGCGACGTTCGCCGCACTGTAGTCCCCGCTGACCGCACCAACTCCAAGCCCGATCGTGCCACCCGCAGCAACCGTCGCCGTACCAGTCGGTTTGGCAGCCTGATTCTGAAAGACAAGTGTTCCGTTATTCACCTGTGACGTCATCCTCGTGTTCGTGCCCGAAAGTGTCAGAACTCCAGTGCCATTCTTGATGAGATTGCCAGCCGTCGTGAATGTGATATTGCCCGAAAACAAGGTCGACCCATTGTTCCCGCCGACCGTGAACTGATTGTTCGAAGCGTTCCCCACAATCGATCCAGCCCCACTGATGGAACCCACCGTGTGAGAACGGTCACCAATGTCAAAAGTCGCAAGGGACGCAACCGATACCGCCGTGGTACTCGGCAGCGTACCCCCGCCAGAGTTGCTCAGAAAGAGTCGGCCTTCGCTAATCGTTGTCGCACCAAGGTAACTATTGGCCGCGTTGAGTGTCAGGGTTCCGGAACCGGTCTTGATCAGGCCTCCCGCCCCAGAAATCAGCCCAAGGGAACCCGCACCGGTCGCCCCCTGAGTCAATCCACCCGATCCAGTATTGAAGGTCTGCGTCGCAGCGATCGAAATCGGCAGCGTGATCGTCTGAAGGTTTCCAGAACTGTTGGTGACACCGCTCGTGAGAGCGACGGAATTTCCGGCAAGCGTGAAGGAACTGGCCCCTGAGGCAAATGAAATCCCATCGAATGAGGTCCCTGCCGTGAAGTTGTTCGAATTCGAAAGTCTCGTCGCTCCCGCGAACACAAGAGAATCACCCGCGACTGGCACCGCTCCGCCACCCGCCCCATCCCAATTGGCCGCAGTATTCCAGTTGGCGTTCCCTCCGCCACCATCCCACGTCTTCACCGCAGCATTCACTCTGGAATCAAGGCCGAGACTGACAACAAGGCCCATCGCCATTAACCTGACGACAATACCGCTCCGTCCGCAGAATATTCCTTCCGCAAACCGATGGCCAGGCTTCACCGGCGCAGAAGCACCAACCGACCGGGGAGAAAAACAGCTGCCGTCAGCCGTTTGGAATGAGCACCTGAGTTCTTCGGCGGAGTTTTTCATATAGAGGTATACGAATTCCAATGTAGCAATTGCAGCCCGTCATCGCAACCGAAAACTCACACGAATCCGGTTCGGCTCTCCAAATCCTCGGTCTTAATGAATTCTAGGTTTTCAAATCAGAGTTTCCCCTATGCATTTAATTGATATTCCGACCCCGCTGAGCCGCAATCCGATGTGTCGCTGCAGTTGTATCCATCTATAATCATGACCCGGGGCCATCGGTCGCCGATCGATGAACGGCGCATCCCACCTGCTCCGGATTCGGTTTTGCACCCGCATTTCGCGGATTTCCGGTGCTTTTGCGATGCGGACCGTCCCCTCCCGGGATAGGCGTTGCGGCACCCGCCGGATTCCGGCACAATCCGCGGCAATGCCTCCCCAGCCATGAAATCCGCCCCCCTTCTCCGCGCCGCACTCTCCCTGCTGCTCACTTCGGCCCCGCTCCACTCCGCGCTCCGCATCTCGGAATTCATGGCCGACAACGCCAGCGGCCTCACCGACGCCGATGGCGACCACCCGGACTGGCTCGAACTCGAAAACACCGGCCCTGACCCCGTCTCCCTCGACGGCTGGTTCCTAACCGACAACGCCGCCGACCTCCGCCAGTGGCGCCTCCCCGCCGTCTCCCTCCCCCCCGGCACCCGTCTCGTCGTCTTCTGCTCCGGAAAAGACCGCTCCTCTCCCCTCGCTCCCCTCCACACGTCTTTCTCCCTAGACAGCGCCGGCGAATTCCTCGCTCTCGTCCAACCCGACGGCACCTCCATCGAAAGCAGCTTCGCTCCCCTCTACCCTCGCCAGCGCCCTGACGTCTCCTACGGCACCGGCAACCTCACCACCGAGGACCTCCTCGTCCGCACCATCACCTCCGCCCGCTGGAAAATCCCCACCGCCGCCGAGGCCGCCTCCCGATGGCAGGACCCCGCCTTCGACGATTCCTCATGGTCCCCCGTCCAGGCCGCCGTCGGCTGGCAAACCACTCCCTCCGGCCCCCGCCCCCTAGCCTACTGGTCCTTCGACTCCGGCCCCGTCGACGCCATCAGCAGCATCACCGCCACCCTCAACGGCCCTGCTTCCAGCACCAGCTTTCCTAACGCCATCGGCGCCGGTAATTCCCTCGCCTTCACCAGCACCGACGGCGACCACTTCAGCGCACCCCTCGACGTCTCCGAAACGTCCTATACCGCCTCCTTCTGGTTCCGCACCTTCAATCCCGGCGCTGGCCTCCTCTCCATCAGCGACGGCGAACTCGGAGCCGGCGGCCACGATCGCCACGTCTACCTCTCCGGCGGCAATATCCGCGCCCGCACATGGAACGACGAAACCATCGGCTCCACCAGCAAAGCCTACGCCGACGGCAAATGGCACCACGCCGCTCACGTTTACGGCGGCACCCAGGGCGGCCAGAAGCTCTACGTCGACGGAGCCCTCGTCGCCTCCGGAGCCAAAAACCTCTCCAACTTCGACTGGCAGAAAAGACTCCACCTCGGCTTCTCCAACGACGCCCCCAGCCAGTACCTAACCGGGGAGATCGATGACGCCTCAATCTTCAGCGCCGCCCTCACCGCCGCCCAGGTCTTCTCCCTCTCCACCGGCGCATCCCCGCTCTCCCTCTCCGGTGTCGCCGCCTTCGCCGTCTCTAACACCGCCGCCTCCATGTCAGGGATCAGCAGCTCCGCATGGCTCCGCATCCCGTTCCTCATCTCCCGCCCTCCCGCAGATTACGAAGAACTCTCCCTCCGGGTCCGCTACGACGACGGCTTCGTCCTCGCCCTCAATGGCACCACCATCCTCTCTCGCAACGCCCCGCCTTCCCCCGCATGGAACGCCGCCGCCTTGTCCGACCGCCCCATCACCGACGCCGTCCGCCTCGAATCCATCGACCTCACCCCATGGCGTCACCTCTTCCGCAACGGCGTCAATCTCCTTGCCGTCCACGCCCTCAACAGCAGTGCCTCCAGCTCCGACTTCCTCTTCGCCCCGGAACTCGCCGCTCTCGACATCCGCTCACTCGACGCAGCCTACATGACCACGCCCACCCCGGGCGCTCCTAACGCCGGTGCCTTCGCCGGCTTCGTCGACGACGTCTCCTTCAGCGTCCGACGCGGCTGGTTCGCCGCTCCCTTCCCCGTCACCGTGTCCTGCCCCACCCCCGACGCCACCATCGCCTACACCACCAACGGCTCAGCCCCCACCCTCACCAACGGCACGCTCGTCCCCCCACCCGCCCCCGGATCCAGCCCCACCTTCACTCTCAACGTCACCACCTCCACCACGCTCCGCGTCTCCGCGTTCCGCCCGGGCTTCATCAGCGGCCCTCCAGACTCACAATCCTATCTCTTCGCCTCCAGAGTCCGCTCCCAGTCCAACTCCCAGCCCGGTCTCCCCACCACATGGACCGGCGGCACCGCCGCCGACTACGGCGTCGATCCCAATGTCGTCAACTCCACCCTCCCGGGATACTCGCTCGAAGACGCTCTCGGCTCGCTCCCCACCCTCAGCATCACCGGCAATCCCGCCGACTTCTTCGGCGCTCCCTCCGGTGTCTATTACAACACCGGCCAGCGCGGGCTCGCTAGCGAAAAGGTCGTCTCCGTCGAGTTCTTCAACCCTCAGCAACCCTCCGAACAATGGCAGGCCGAAGCCGGTATCCGCAGCCACGGCAACTCCAGCCGCGACCACGGCTTCACCCCCAAACACCCGCTCCGGCTCTACTTCCGCCGCAGCTACGGCGACCCGAAACTCAACGAACAGGTCTTCCCGGACTCTAATATCACTTCCTTCAACCGTCTCCTCCTCCGCGGCGCCTCCACCGACTCATGGCCCGTCGTCGACGGCCCGCCCCGCTGGGTCAACGAAAAGGGCACCTACATGCGCGACGCCTACATGCGCCAGTCCATGCGCGACCTCGGCAACCTCTCCGGCCACTCCCGCTACGTCCACCTCTTCCTCAACGGGCTCTACTGGGGCCTCTACGAAATCACCGAACGCCCGGAAGAAGACTTCGCCGCTTCCTATCTCGGCGGCGATCCCGACGAGTACGATGTCATCAAGGACTTCGCCGAACTCGCCTCCGGCAACCGCACCGCATGGGACCAGCTCATGGCCATGGCCAACACCAATCCTTCCCAGCTCTCCACCGACGCCGGCTACTGGCTCGTCCAGGGCCTCAACCCCGATGGCTCCCCGCACGCCTCCGCCCCGCCTCTCCTCCACATGCAGAGTTTCATCGACTACATGATCCTCCACATCGCCGGCGGCGCAGAAGACTGGCCAGACCACAACTACTGGGCCTTCCGCCGCCGCGGCCCGCTCAGCGACGGCTGGCACTTCATCCCATGGGATCAGGAAATCTCCAACGACAACACCACCCGCAACGGCTCCCACATCTTCCCAAATACCTTCGAACTCGTCAACGCCGCCAACTCCCCCGCCATCCTCTACGACCGTCTCCGCCGCGGCCCAGCCTTCAGATTCCGCTTCCGCGAACGGGTCCACGCTCTCTACCAGAACGGCGGCCTGCTCACGGCTGCCAACAGCCGCGCCCGCTGGGCCTCCATCCAAAGCCGCATCGACAAAGCCATCGTGGGTGAAAGCGCCCGCTGGGGCGATTCCAAACAGTCCCCGGCCTTCAAACGCGAAACCACATGGCTAGCCGAAATGAACTTCATGCAGCTCCCCGGCTCAGGCTTCTGGGACGTCATGTGGCCAAAACAACTCCAGCGATTCCGCAATGTCTCGCTCTACCCCACCATCGACCAGCCTTCCTTCACCAGAAACCAAGGCCCGGCCACCCCCGGCACCGCCATCGGCATCACCGCCCCCTCCGGAACCATCTACTACACCACAGACGGCTCCGACCCTCGGCTCCCTAACGGATCAGTCTCCCCTCGCGCCTCCATCTTCAACCCTCCCACCGCCACGCTCCCGATCATCCCCAGAAACAGCACATGGCGCTACCTCGTCACGCCCTCCGCTCCGGCCGCCTCATGGACCTCCACAGGCTTCGACGACTCCTCATGGCCGCAGGGCGCAGGCCAGCTCGGCTACGGCGATGGCGACGAAGGCACCGTCATCGGCTACGGACCCCTCACCACTAACCGCTACATGACCACCTACTTCCGACGGTCATTCTCCGCCCCCGCCGACTCCGTCACCCTCGCCCTCCGCATCCGGCTCCTCCGCGACGACGGAGCCGTCGTCTACCTCAACGGCCGCGACGTCATGCGCTCCAATCTCCACCCAACCAACCCAATCACGTGGGCCACCGCCGCCACCGCCGCCGTCGCCGGCACCGAGGAATCCACCGTCTACCTCGAAGCCACCGCACCCCCCTCCCTCCTCGTCCCCGGCCCTAACGTCATCGCCGTCGAAATCCACAAGGTCGCCCCCGCCGACGACGACCTCAGCTTCGACCTCGCCCTCGATGCCTCCATCCAATCCGCCGGTCCTTTCCTCACCCTCGATTCCTCACGCACCATCCGCACCCGCGCCTTCCTCAACAACGATTGGTCCGGCCTCAACTCCGCCTTCTATCAGGTCGACTCCGTACCCCCCTCTCCATCCAATCTCGTCGTCTCCCGCATCCACTACCACCCCGCTGAACCCTCCACCCCCGCAGAAATCGCCGTCTCCACCAACCGCGACGACTTCGAATTCATCGAACTCCTTAACGTCGGCACCCAGACCATCGACCTCCCCGGCCTCGCCTTCACCGAAGGCATCACCTTCGCCTTCTCCCAGAACTCTCCCATCACCCAACTCGCCCCCGGCACCCGCGTCCTCGTCGCTCGCAACGCCGCCGCCCTCACAGCCCGCTACGGCCAAGGCCTCCCCATCGCCGGCGAATTCACCAACGACACCGGCCTCTCCAACAGCGGTGAATCCCTCACGCTCTCCTCCCCCTCCGCCACCATCCGCCAGTTCGCCTACGACGACGCCCTCCCATGGCCCTCCGAACCCGACGGCTCAGGCCCCACCCTCGTCCTCACAACTCCTTCCCCTGCCGCCGCCTCCGACCCATGGCACCATAACGGCCTCAACTGGCACGCCGCCACCATCACCACCCCCGGCACCTCCTCATCTCCCACCTTCTCCCAATGGCTCGCCGCCAACCCCCACCCCGATGACCCCGACGGCGACGGCCGCTCCGCCCTAGCCGAGTACGCCATGGGCTCCCTCCCCCTCGTCCCGGACTCCTCACCCATCCTCTCCGCCACCTCCACCCCCACAGGCACCCAGCTCACCCTAACCCGAGCCATCGGCCCCCAGGTCGGATTCCGCATCGAATCCTCGCCCGACCTCGCCTCATGGTCCCCACTACCACTCACCCCATCCGCACGCTCCTCCTCCGCCTCCCTCGAATCCATCTCCTACCTCATCCCCACCTCCCCCACCCCCACCTTCTTCCGCACCGTCTTCTCCCTCCCCTGACCAAACCAACCGCAGAACTCACACCCTCAGCCGTCTCCGCTTCCGACAACGGAGAATCAACCTTCCCTTCCATACACCGCTCGCCAATATCAACACGCTCGCAATCCATACTGCACCGCCATCATGGAAGAAGCGGATTCCAGACTCTCTCGAATCCCCACCCTTGAAAGTCCTTCACATTCGAAGTGGCCAAATGGGTGACTCCAAAGTGACGCAACGTCAGGGCGAGCCGTGCATCAAAGATTCTCCTGCGGGCGAAATTCTTGCCCCCAGCCAGTGCCCATACCCCGTCCATGATGGGGGCATTTTCAATTCTCATGACGTTGGGTATCTTCCAGTATGAGGTCACTAAATCTCTGGCCGCTGCGCCTGAAAGCGGCTGCGCCATGACCACTGGGTTCCTCAGGTGCGTGTACAATTCTACCAGAACGTAATCCGCAATAGCGACCCTCACCGACGGAACCCCGAAATTCTCCCGCAGGAAACTCACCGCGCTGCCATGCCACTCTGACGCAGGATTGAGCGAATAGAGCAGGAGATTCGTATCAATGCCGATCATTCTCAAATACGGTGGAGTTCCTCATCGTCGGAGAGCGCCTTGAGATCCAGTTTGTCGAAGTTCGGGTCAAAGGCGCTCCCTTTGAGGATGGGAAGCTCCCACCCTCCCGTCGTCTCCTGCACCGGATAGGCAAGGGCCATGAATTCGATGCCTCGCCGCACCACCTCGGCGAGCGACCACTCGCGCTGCTCCGCGATCGCCTTGGCTTTGTAGTATAGCTCATCCGGAAGCTGCACTTGCGTCTTGATCATGATGGCATTTTGCCCTCAGTGGCATTTTAGTCAATCCGGCACACCCGCAATCCGACGACAGGTCGTGGAGCACCCAGCTCAGCCAGCCGGAATCACAAACGGTGAATCGGAAGTTGCGCCGGTCAGCATGGCCCTGCTGCACTCAGAAAACTGATTCGACCACCACACCGCAGTTCGGATCACCCCATCTACTAACACCTCTCACTTCTCCTTGACCCGCGGAAACCGCACCGCGCCATCGTACCCGATCTGCACCATCCGCTGCTCCATGCTCGCCGGATCAGGCTTTCCCGTCTTCGCGTCCATCGCATAACGCAGCATCATCACGTCCCAGCAGCCCTCACTCTGACCAGCCGCAGGCCCGCCCTTCACCATTACCTTTAACACCTTCCCACCCGTTTCCCTCCACCCGAACTCCTTCGCAGCCGCCTCCCGCGCTCTCTCCGGAATCCCCAGCACCTCCGCGATCGCCCCATAAAACTGATCGGGATCCTCATACTCCTCCTTCGGCCTCACGCCATCAATCTTCATCCCGTACTTCTTCTCGAAGAACGCAAGGTCTTCCTCCACTGGAACCACCGCCACCGCTTCCCCGGGCAACGATCCCCACAATTCCCCCAGCAACCCGTAGATCTCCGGCTCAGCCTCCTTCAGCTCACCCGCCACAAACGGATAGAGATCATTCGATCCAAAGTACGCCTCCGTCATCTCGGCGAAAAACTCCTTTTCATCAGTCAGCCCGTAATGCTCGCCCCGCTGCCCGCTCACCGTCAGCACATTCCTGTACTTACCTCCATCCCGGAACTTCCGCCACGCCGCCGCCACCCGCTCATCCTCAAACCCCAGCACCTGATCGTGATACGCATGCGCCAGTTCATGCAGCACCACCCACGGCTGACCATGAATGCCCCGCAGATCCAGAAAATCCGCCACACTCGGAATATGCACGCACTTCGCCAACTTCTCGCTGTAACCATTCTCCCGCAGCCATCCCGCATCCGGATGATACTGCATCGGTACCAGTTCCCCATGCGAATAATCTAGCTGCACCACCACCCCACGCAGCTTCACCAGCGCCTTCTCCGGCACCACAAACGAAATCGTCACTAGCCGCGACTCCAGCAACCTCAGCGCCCGCCCACCAACCCCGGCATGCTCACCCCTTAGCAATCGCTCGTCCACCCTCACCGTCCAGCCGTCAATCTCCCGGATCACATGCGCCGTCGGCAGCGGCAATCCCTCCGCCGCACCTCCACTCACTCTCAAAATCACCCCAATCCAAAGCAGTATCGTTTTCGCAAAGTTCATCTCAAGTCCCCCTTACTCACTTTGCGACACAAAGTCAAGCGGCACCGCCAACCTTCCCCATCCCCACCCGCACCCCCATCACCCCAGAAACTCCCCGATCGCCCCCACCTGCGGCACCTTCCGGCTCTCCAGCCCCATGTCCAGATCCCCAAAGTGTCGGATCGGATTGCCGTAAGCATTCAGAATCGTCGTGTACCAGTTTCCTAGCGTCTTGTGCCCAGGCTCCCCGTGACCCGGCAGACGGATGTACCGCCCCGCAATATCGAGCTTCGCATTCCTGCCCGAAAACACCAGAAACGGCCACTCCCTCCCGTTGCTGTGATGCGTCTCCCCATTGTCAGGGAAATAAAACAGCATCGTATTGTCAAACATGTTGCCATCTCCCTCAGGCACCGCCTTCAGCCTCGCAATGATCGTGTCCACGAGCGTCATGTGTTGCGTCCGCACCGCCGCCCTAACCTCAAGCGCCGACACGGCCCCCACCGACTTCCCGTGCCCGACATCATGCAGATTCACCGGCCCCGCCCCCTCTAGCCCAGGCAATCCCGTGTAAGGCGTGCCCAGCTCATCCACCGTGAACGTCACCACGTTCGTCATGCCCGTGATCAGCGTCGACAGCAGGATCTCCGTATGCCCGCGCTGACGGTCCAGCGTCGTCAGCCCATCCGCAAAGAACTTCGCGTCCAGCTTCGGCAGATGCTTCCGGATCGCCTCAGCCATTCCATCGACCCGCTCATGCCGGCGACGGATCTCACCAACCGCTTCCGCATACTGCGCCACCTTCTGCAGCTCGCTCCCGCTGATCCCCGCACTCAGCGCAGTCTCGCGCCCCGCCGTAAACTCCAGCAACCGCCGCTCCAGAGCATACCTCGTCTGGTCATCACGATCGGCCGCCACCGACTTGAATAACTCCCGCATCGCCACCTTCGGCGACCCGAACGCATAGTTCGGCTGACCCGCCCCGCGCGCCGAAAACCCCACATCAATCCCCTCGATGTTCCCCCGCGCATTCCCGCCACCATCCGGAAAACACGCCAGCTCAATGTGCTCGAACGGCGACGGAAACAGCCGCGCCAGTTCAAAATCCACCGTCGCCCACTTGATCGAACTCGGCCGCTCGTTCGCACGGTAAACCCCCATCGACGATTGCCACGTGTGATGCCCGGTCGTGCACATCATCCCGGACAGCCCCTGGAGAATTGTCAGGCTCTCCTTGTGCGCCGCCACCGGTCGCATCCATTCCGGCAGCTCGTGCCCGCTCAAATCCACCGAAAACGCCTGCTTCGCCATCTCCTTCGCCGCATCCTCACCCGCCAACGACGGCGGCACCATCACCTCCGGAAACAACCCGTTCCCTTTATGCATGAAAATAAATCGCATCGGCGGCTTCCCACCCACCGGCATTCCCAGCTCCGCTCGCAGCCACGGCGCAAGGCTCATGCCACCCGCCGTCATCCCTGCTCGACTCAATAATTGTCTTCGTGTCATCATGGCAGATCTCCGGTTCGTCGTTGGGTTCGTCGTTGCTTTGTAATCCTCTGAATTGCGGCCTTCACTTGCGATACAGAAATGAATCCGACGTGACCAGCGAAACAATCACCTCCTTGAAACTCCCGCCGCTCTCCACATACGCCCGGTCCGCCTCCCTCAGCGTCCGCGCATCACTGGGCACCTCATTCCGCCCCAGATAAAACCGGAACGCATGCCGGATCATCGACTGCCGCACCCGAGTCGACCTCCCCAGCCGAACCACCAGCTCAAGCGCATCCTTCACCTCCCCGTCCACCCCCGTCTCACCAGTTCCCGCAATGCTCCCGGCACTCGAAAACGCCACGGTCCGGTACAACTCACCGCCATACTTCCCCTTCGCCTTCCCGACCACGTTGTCCGGATGCTCAAGGCTCTCCACCGTCCGGAACCGCCCGAAGTCATCGTAAATCTCAAACGGTATCCCCAGCGGATTCATCCGCACATGACACTTCCAGCACGCCTCCCGCCCCGTCACCATCCCTAACCTCTCCCCGAGCGTCTTGTGCGGATCCTCGGGAATCTTCGCATCCACATTGATCGGAACATCCGGAACACTCCCGGCCAGCAGCTTCTCCCGAATCCACTTCCCGCGCCGCACCGGATCCGTCGCCGTGTTCGCAGAATGCGCAATCAGCCACGCCGGATGCGTCAGGATCCCACGCCGGTTCGCCATCGGAAACGGCTGCACCGGATGGTAATCAAAAACCTCCTCCGTCCCGTACCCACCTTCCACCGGCATCCGCGGCAGGTTGTACATCGGCGAATGCCAGAAGCGGTTCCCATGCGCCCACGGAAATGTCGTGAACGGCCGCCCGCCGCGCCCGAAGGTATCCTCGAACAGATTCATCAGCCGCACAAGGTCCGTCTCATGCACACCCCTGCCCTTCGCCTTCCCCCGGACTCCGGCAGCAACCACATGCGTCTTCAGCAGTTCCTGATGCTCCTCCGCCACTTTGTCAGGTTCACTCCGCCACGCCGTCCCCTTCAGCGTCTCGTAAACCTTCTGCCACCCCGCAATCATCGCCGCACCCTTCTCGTTCTCCACATTGTGATAGAGAAAGTACTCGTCTGTCGTCAGCAGGGTCTCAAACACCCGACTGTCCGCCTCCACCGCCCGCGCCACCATCCGATCCGCCTCCACCACCAGGAACCCCGGTGTCCCGAACGTCCCCCGGTCCGGCACCCGGTAAATCCCGTCGCTCCGCTGCGTGTCCTTGAACACCCGTACCGCCATCGGATAACCAAAAAACTCCCGGAAAAACCGCACCACCTTAGGATGCGGCGTCACATAATACTCCCCATGATGCTCGCCACTCAGCGCCGGATCAATCACGCCCCTGTTGTACACCTTATCCGCCAGCAGCCGCCTCACCTCCCGCTCGCAATCCTCCCTCGACGTTAGCCTCCCCTCCCGCACCGCCGCATCCAACTCCCCATCAGGCCCGCGGTCCCCCACCGCATACGCAATCGCAAAGGCCATCTCCCGCGGCGTCAGCATCCTCCGCCCGTCCTCATCAGGCTCACGTCCGCCAAACTCCATGCGGTACAGAAACTCCGACTCCAGCAGCACCGCCTGCAGCATCTGCCGCAATCCCTCCGCATTCCCCGCCAGCGCCACCGCCCCAGTCGTTAGCTCCGCATACGCCACCAACTCCTCCGCCGTCGGTTCCCGCCGCAGCACGCGCTCAAACTGTGTCCGGATCGCCTCATGAATCTCCTCCGTCGTCGGTTCCGTCTGCTTCACCACAATCACCTCGAACGCCTTCGCCGTCACCGGCGAAAACCGGTCCGCCTTGTTCTCAAACTCATCCGCCTTCAACTCCCCCGCCTTCACCCGCGCCGACCGAATCTGCTTCCTCGAAATCCACTCCGCATTCGTAAGCATCGTCACCAGATGACCGCCATTCAGCACCGCCAGATCATAGTCCCGCACCCCGGAATGCTCGGGCAACGCCATCGGTATCGTCAGCCCCCGAAACCCATTCTTCGCACCATCCCGACCCCTCGCATCAAGATCAAACACATCAAACACCCGCTGCAGAAAAATCTGCGGATTCACCAGCCACCGTCGCCCCGCCGTGAACGCCTTCCCGCCACCGTCGCCACCCCCGAATAACACATCGTGATCCACCCAGTTCCCCGCCTCCGGCGCGCTCCGCTTCGCATCCAACCCTGACGCATTCTCCCGGCGCAATTCCCCCTGCACCCACTCAAACAGCGTCCGCCTTTCCTCCCCCGACGGCTGCCCCTTCCCCTCCGGCGGCATCATCCCGAAAAACATCTGCGCCTCCACCCGGTTCAGCACATGCAGCATCGCCGCTTTCCCCATCGTCTCCATCCCGTCAAACCGCACACCCGCCTCCGCATCGTCACCTTCATGACAATCCACACAATACTTCTCCATCACCGCTCCCACCCCCGCCGGAATCACCACATCCTCCGCCCCGCAAGGCAACAGACTAACAGCCATCACCAGTGGCGGCAGCATCAGCTTCAAAAACTTCATAAGGTAAAATCAGTCAGTCAGAAATCGCACCCCCCCTTCACCTCACACCCCCACCAGTTCCTTCAGCGCCACCCCGCCATTCGTCACCCGCCGCGGCCGCTGCAGGCTATCCAGAAACTCCCCCGCTGGATCAACGCCCAGCAGGTGAAACACCGTCGCCGCCAGATCCGCCGGCCGCACCGGCCGATCCTCAGGCAACGCCCCGATCCGGTCACTCGCCCCGATCACCTGGCCGCCACCAATCCCCGCACCAGCCATCACCACCGAAAACACCGATCCCCAGTGATCCCGACCACCATTCCCATTGTGCTTCGGCGTCCGCCCGAACTCACCCATCGCCACCACCAGCGTCTCCTCCAGCATCCCACGCTGATGCAGATCATTCACCAGCGTCGCAAACGTCCTGTCAAACTGCGGACACAACACGTTCCTCACCCGCCCCGCATTGTCCGCATGCGTATCCCACAACGGACTCCCCTTCACTTCCTTCCCTTCCTCCTCCCTCGGCCAGTTCACCTGCACCAACCGCGTCCCCGCCTCCACCAACCGCCGCGCCAATAGCACGCTCTGCCCGAACTTATGCCCCCCATACGCCTCCCGCAACACCGCCGGCTCACGCTCCAGCGCAAACGCCGCACGACTCGCATCCGAATGCAGCAGATCAAATGCCCGCTGCTGCATGTCCCCCATCTCCGTCACCACCCCGCTCCTCACCCCAGCAGCAAAATGCCCGTCCATCTGCCGCAGCAGATCAAACCGCTCTTCCAGCCGAACACTCGTTAGGCTCTCCTCCAGCGTCAGTCCCTCAATCTTCATCGGTAATCGCTCCGGCGCACACTTCATCAGCGTCGGATGCCACTTCGATCCCATAAAACCACCATTCTGCCCAGGCCACACGATGTGCCCGTCATTGTAAATCTCATCCGGCAACGCCACCGCCGACAACGGCGACCGGTCGCTCGGCTTCATCGCCCCCACCACCGCCGCCAGACTAGGCCAATCCTCAGGCCCAGGCGGCACGTTCTCCGCCTTGCTCGCCGGTTCATACCCCGTCAGCATGTACGCCCCGCTAGTCGAGTGCGAATGAATGTCCGTGCACATGCTCCGGATCACCGCCAGATGATGCGCCACCTTCGCCGTCTCCGGCAGGGTCTCGCAAAACTGCATCCCCGGCACCGTCGTCCGGATCGCCCGAAATCCCGCCCTCACGTCCGCCGGAGCCTCAGGCTTCGGATCAAACGTCTCATGCTGCGGCGGCCCGCCACTCAGAAACAACACAATGCACGACTTCGCCCGCCCGAACGTCGCCCCTTTCGCCACCCCGCCCGACGCCACCACCCGACCACCCAGCAACCCGCTCAACCCCAATCCAAACGCCCCAAGCCCGCCCGCTCGCAACCACTCGCGTCGCGTCTTCATCATGGATCCTCTCGTCATACCCCCAGACTCACCACTCACCCCGCCCACCGTCAAGCTCCACCCCCATCCGCTTCCATGTCCCTCACCACACCCCCATCCCCTCACCTTGCAATCCCTCCGCGTCTCCCCTATATCCGCCCCATGTGGATTTCCCGCCGTCTCCTCGTGCCCTGCCTGAGCCTGCTCGCCGCTCCGCTCCACTCTCCCGCCGAGTCCCTCTTCCGCAACGCCTCATGGCAATACCTCTACGGCCCAGCCGCCCCCGCAGAGAACTGGAACACCCCCGGCTTCCCATCCACCGACTGGAAGTCCGGCAACTCCCCGCTCGGCTACGGCGAACCCAAGCTCGCCACCAAACTCACCTTCGGCGACAACGCCGACAAAAAACCCATCACCGCATGGTTCCGCCGCGACTTCTCACTCCGCGACCTCAAACCCGGTGAACGCGTCTACGCTCTCCTCGCCATGGACGACGGCGCTGCCATCTACCTAAATGGCACCGAAATCGCCAGACCTAACCTCCCCAAGGGCCCACTCAAACCCGACACCGCCGCCCTCCGCTCCCTCTCCGACTCCAACGAGGGCTACTACCTCCGCATCCCCCTCCCAGCAACCGCCCTCAAACCCGGTGCCACCAACACGCTCGCCGTCGAGGTCCACCAGTCAGATCCCGCCAGCAGCGATCTCTTCTTCGATCTCTCCCTAACCGTCCTCCCGCCCCACGCCGACTCCGTCACTCTCGCCCCGGACGCCGAATCCGTCGTCCGCACATTCCGCGAATCCCACCGCATCGACTTCGATGTCCCCATCCCAGACGGCTACATCGACGGCGGCCGCAGAATGAAACTCTCCAGAAACGGCACCGCTTCCTCAGGCCGCGAAATCCTCCTCGTCGACCGCAAGGCCGACCCAGTCCTCAATTCCTACATCACATGGGCCACCAAGCTCGCCAAATCCGAACCCGACGCCCGTAAACGTCTCCAGAAACTCGTCGCCTACGTCCACGACCTCAATACCCCGGACTCATCCGATAAATGGCTCGCCGCATACGTCGATGACGTCACCGAAGAATTCGCCGGCAAACCCCTCATGCTAGGCGCTCTCCTCGACCACTGCGAAAGCGGGGTCTGCCGCCACCGCTCCCTCCTCCTCAAAATCCTCGGCGACGCCGCCAGTCTCCCCACCGCCCTCGTCCGCGGCAACTACCACGTCCCGGATTCCGACCCGCTCTCCGGCGCCCACGCATGGAACGAGGTCCGCCTCCCAGACGGCCCCACCCTCCTCGTCGATGTCATGCACAATGGCCCGGAACCCAAATTCATCCCCACCACAGACCCCTCCCTCGCCCCACTCTACCTCCGCGAAAACGACCGCCCATGGTACGGCCCACCAGCCACCCATCCCTCCAAATAACGCCCGCCACTCCCGACAGCACCCATTCCCGCCGCCACGTCCCATGTCTTGACGCCGCCCCCGCCCCATGCACCTTGAACCCCCTATGAGTTCAAGGAAGAAGTCCCCTGCCTCCCCCGCACCCTCCGACACCCGCAAGTTCTCCAGCCAATTGGTCGACGGCCCGGAACGCGCCGCCTCCCGCGCCATGCTCCACGCCGTCGGCTTCAAACGCGACGACTTTAAAAAAAGCCAGGTCGGCATCGCCAGCACATGGAGCCAAGTCACTCCCTGCAACATCCACATCGATAAGCTCGCCCTCGAATCCGCCAAAGGCGTCGACGCCGCCGGCGGCAAAAGCGTCATCTTCAACACCATCACCATCTCCGATGGCATCTCCATGGGCACCGAAGGCATGAAATACAGCCTCGTCTCCCGCGAAGTCATCGCCGATTCCATCGAAACCGTCGCCGGTTGCGAAATGTTCGACGGCCTCGTCACCATCGGCGGCTGCGACAAAAACATGCCCGCCTGCGTCATGGCCATGGCTCGTCTCAACCGCCCCAGCGTCTTCGTCTACGGCGGCACCATCAAACCAGGCTGCCACGACGGCCGCGATGTCGACATCGTCTCCGTCTTCGAAGCCGTCGGCCAGCACGCCAGCGGCAAAATCTCCGACGCCACCCTCGCCGATATCGAACAATGCTCCATCCCAGGCCCAGGCTCCTGCGGCGGCATGTACACCGCCAATACCATGGCCAGCGCCATCGAAGCCCTCGGCCTCTCCCTCCCTAACTCCTCAGCCCAGGCCGCCGTCAGCGACGAGAAAATGATGGACTGCTTCGACGCCGGAGCCGCCGTCATGCACCTCCTCAAACGAGGCATCAAACCCTCGGACATCCTCTGCCGCGAATCCTTCCTCAACGCCATCACCGTCATCACCGCCCTCGGCGGCAGCACCAACGCCGTCCTCCACCTCCCAGCCATGGCCCACGAGGCCGGCATCAAACTCTCCATCGATGACTTCCAGAAGGTCGGTGCACGCACCCCCGTCCTCGCCGACCTCAAACCCTCCGGCAAATACGTTATGTGGGAACTCGTCCGCATCGGCGGCACGCTCCCTCTCATGAAAATGCTCCTCGACGCTGGCCTCCTCGACGGCAAGGTCATGACCGTCACCGGCAAAACCCTCGCAGAAAATCTCGCCAAGGTGAAACCCTACCCAAAAGGCCAGGAGGTCATCCGCCCACTCTCCAACCCCATCAAAAAAGACGGCCACCTCGCCATCCTCTACGGAAATCTCGCCCCAGGCGGCGCCGTCGGCAAAATCAGCGGCAAGGAAGGCAGCCGCTTCAGCGGCAAAGCACGCGTCTTCGACAGCGAAGAAGATTCCATGAAAGCCATCACCTCCGGCAAAATCAAAGCCGGTGACGTCATCGTCATCCGCATGGAAGGGCCTCGCGGCGGCCCTGGCATGCGCGAAATGCTCGGGCCCACCAGCGCCGTCATGGGCATGGGCCTCGGCAAGGAAGTCGCCCTCATCACCGACGGCCGCTTCAGCGGCGGCAGCCACGGCTTCGTCGTCGGCCACATCACCCCGGAAGCCTTCTCCGGCGGCCCCATCGCCATCATCAAAAACGGCGACCCCATCACCATCGACGCCGCCAAACGCAAAATCACCCTCGATATCCCGGAAACAGAAATCTCTTCCCGGCTCGCCGCATGGAAACAACCTAAACCCCGCTACACCCGCGGGGTCCTCGCCAAATTCGCCAGACTCGTCTCCACTGCCTCAGAAGGTGCCGTCACCGACAAGGGGCTCTAACCACGCCCAGTCGCCGCCCACCTCATGCGCCTCCGCTCCGCCGTCCTGCTCCTCTCCCTCGCGGTCCCTCACGCCGCACCGGGGCAGTCACGTCAGAGCCCGCCCAAACCACCTAACACCTCAACACCCTCGCAGCCAAAGCCCGCGCCGTCCACACCCGTGGACGCGCGGGCTGCCGCTCAGGCACTCCGCGACAAGCTCCCGGACGTCGCCGCCGCCCGTCTCTCAAGACTCCTCGCCTCCGCCAAAGGCCCCCAGCCCGCCGCCCGGCTCCTCCTCACAGAAGCCCTCGTCCGCTCCGGCCTCCACGCCGACGCCCTCCGCGAAGCCGCCCACCCGGACCTCAAGGGCCTCCCCGACGCCGCCTTCTGGCAAGGCATCGCCCTCGCAGGCCTCGGCCGCTGGAACGACGCCCTCGCCGCCCTAGCCACGCTCCCGGCAGACGGCTTCCCATGGGCCACCGAAGCCGCCTTCTCCCGCGCCTCCATCATGGCCGCCGCCGGTGATCCAGACCTCGCCGTCGCCACCCTGGCTCCCTTCCTCACAAATCCCGCCCCCGATACCGCCGCCCGCGCCCGTCTCTGGTCCGCTGAATTCCAGCTCGCCGCCAACCGCCCAGCGGAAGCCGCCGCTCTCATCGCCCCACTCTCCTCTCCACCCCCAGCGTTCACCGCCCCGCTCCGCTACCTCCGCGCCCGTCTCGCCCTGGCCGCAGGCAAACCCGAAGACGCCCTCACAGAATTCGACGCCCTCGCCGACGGCGGCCGCGGCATCACCCCTCAACTCCAGCACGCCGCCATGCTCGGCATGGCCCGCTCCCTCGCCGCTCGCAACCAGCCCGACGAAGCCCTCGGGGTCCTCGAAAAACTCATCGGCCAATCCCCTCCTCCCGCCCGCTCCACGCTCGTCACCGCCTTCGACGAATTCAGCCGGCTCAACCGCCCGCCTCGCGCCGAAGCCGATAGCTACCTCCGCGGCTGGGCCGAATCCGACCAACCCGACCTCCGCACCCTCGCCAATCTCGCCAGAGCCGCCGCCCTCGAAGCCGCCGGCAAACCCGCCGACGCCCTCGCCATCTGCCGCAGCCTGACAGCCTCCAACTCCGGCAGCGCTCTCCTCCCATGGATCATCCTCCAGGAAGCCCGCACCGCCCTCGCCGCCGGTGACCGCGCCGCCGCCTCCCGCACCCTAACCACTCTCGAACCGCTCGCCGCCACCCCCGTCCTCCGCGCATGGTGCTCATGGCTCAAAGGAGTCACCGCCTACGACGACGCCAAATTCACCGCCGCCGCCGCCAGCTTCACCGCCGCCGCCCGCGACGCCTCAGAACCAGAAGCCCGCACCGCCGCCGCATGGAACGCCGCCGTCGCAGACCTCCGCTCCGGCATCCTCGACCCCTCCGAACCGCTCCGCATCATCGACGGCATTAACACCCCGGCCGCTCGCACCGCCGCCGCCGAATTCCACCTCGAGCGCGCCCTCTACATGGCCTCCACAGGCAAGGAAGGCGCACGCGATTCCCTCAAAGCCTTCGTCGACGCCCTCCCCGGCCACCCCAGACACTTCGACGCCCTAACCGCTCTCGTCGAACTCTCCCTCACCGAAAAGCCCCCCGACCCCAAAGCCGCTCAGCAATGGGCCAGCGCCGCCTCCGCCGCCGCGGTCTCCCCAGCTGAAAAAGAAACCGCCGCATGGCTCGAGGTCCGCGCCACTGGTGCCGTCTCCGGCGACGACGCCCTCGCTCAGGCCGCCGCAGCCTTCATCGCCTCCCACCCGGAATCCTCACGCCGCAGCCCCCTCCGCATGCAGCTCGGCGAAATGCAGTTCCGCCGCCAGAACTTCGCCGCCGCTCGCCAGTTGTTCGAATCCCTCGCCAAGGACGACCCCCTCCACCCTCTCGCTGAAGCCGCTCTCTACTGGGCCGGTAAAGCCGCCCTCCTCTCCCTCGGCCAGAAATCCGAAAACGACGCCATCGCCCTCTGGGAAGAGGTCCATAAACGCAACGGCCCCCTCAGCCTCGAAGCCCGTCTCCAGGTCGCTCTCGTCACGCTCCGCCGCGGCGACCACGCCGCCACCCTCAAGTACCTCGCCGGGATCCTCGATCACTCCCCGCCACCAGACGCTTCCGTCCGCTTCCAGGCCCTCTGCCTCCGCGGCGAGGTCCTCGTCGCCCAGAACGCCGCCCCGGACAAAATCAAGGACGCCATGGCCGCCTTCGACGCCGTCGCCGCAGACCCTGCCGCCTCCTCCGTCTGGAAACACGAGGCCATCGTCCGCAAAGGGGTCTGCCTCGAACAACTCAAGCGCTCCACCGACGCCCTCGACGCCTATCACCTCGTCCTCAGCGCCCCACCCGCCGCCGAAGGCCCCGAAGAATACTGGTTCCACCGCGCCGGCGAAAAAGCCCTCCGCCTCCTCGAATCCAACGGAAAATTCGAAGAAGCCGTTGAGATGGCCAAGAAGATGTCCAAGGCTCCCGGCCCGCGCGGCCGCGCCGCGGCGGCGCTCGTCAGCAGACTCGCCCTCAAATACGGCATCTGGCTCGACGACGCCACCGCCGCTCCTCCCGCCCCCACTCCCCCCTGACCTCCCTTCCTTTTCCTTCTCATCTTTCCTCCTCATCTTTCCTCCCCCCCCATGCCACACACCAAACTCTTCATCCCCGGCCCAGTCGAAGTCAGCGCCGCCACCATGGCCGCCATGACCCAACCCATGATCGGCCATCGAAGCAAGGACTTCCAGAATCTCTACGGGCGCATCATGCCCATGCTCCAGCAGCTCTTCGTCACCTCCCAGCCAGTCTTCATCTCCACTTCCTCCGCATGGGGCGTCATGGAAGGCAGCATCCGCAACCTCGTCGCCAAAAAGGTCCTCAACTGCTGCTGCGGTGCCTTCTCAGACAAATGGTACGATGTCTCCCTCGCCTGCGGTAAACAAGCCGAAGCCCTCCGCGTCCCATGGGGCCAGCCCATCACCCCGGAAGCCGTCGACGCCGCTCTCTCCAAGGGCGGATTCGACGCCATCACCGTCGTCCACTCCGAAACCTCCACCGGCGTCCTCAACCCGCTCCGCGAAATCGCCGAGGTCGTCAGAAAATACCCCGACGTCCTCCTCATCACCGACACCGTCAGCTCTTTCAGCACGGTCCCCATCCCCTTCGATGAACTCGGCCTCGATGTCATGCTCCTCGGCGTCCAGAAAGCCCTCGCCCTCCCACCAGGCATGGCCCTCTTTGCCGCCAGCAACCGCGCCTTCGAACGCGCCGCCACCATGCAGGACCGCGGCTACTACTTCGACTTCATCGAGTTCCGCAAAAACGCGGAAAACCTCATGACCCCTAGCACGCCGGTCATCCCGCTCATCTACGCCCTCGAATCCAAACTCAACGAAATCTTCGCCGAAGGCCTCGACGCTCGCTTCGAGCGCCACGCCCGTCTCAACCGCCTCGTCCACGACTGGGTCGACCGCCACGGCTTCGGCTACCTCCCGCCAGACGGCTTCCGCTCCAAAGCCCTCACCTGCGTCCACAATACCCGCGAAATCGACACCGCTGCCTTCGTCTCCGCCCTCAAAAAGGACTTCAACTTCGCCATCGACGGCGGCTACGGCAAAATCAAAGGCACCACGTTCCGTATCTCTAACATGGGCGACGAAACCGACGCCACCATGGCCGAACTCATCAGCGCTCTCGACGCCACCGCCGCTAAACTCGGCTTCTGACGCCGCCCCCCATGCGCGATCTCCTGACAAATCCAGCATGGCAACCCGCTGACCTCGGCGTCCCGCTCCCGGACTCCCCGCACGCGGTCTCCGTCGCCATGCCCTCATGGCAGGATGTCATCGACTACGAAGAAGGCCGCCCGGAACTCGCCGCCAAGCTCCAGTCAGGATACCCGCGCTTCTTCTGCCACCCGCTCGTCACCAGGCTCTTCAACTCCACCGCCTCCCGCTGCGCCTCCGACGGCGAAGGCTGCATCGTCTACCCCTCCCGCGCCTCCGCAGAACGCTGTCTCGCCTACGTCGCCGCACGCTCCCAACTCCCGGTCCGCCTCGAAAACCTCCACGGTGGAGCCTGCGCCGTCGTCTTCCCGGAATCAGAACGCAAACTCGCCCGCGAATACTGGCGCTATTGCGGCGAGACCCTCAGCAGCCGCATGGCCGCTCACCTCCTCGCAGGTCACGGGCCCCCCACTCCGGAAATGGAATCCGCGGGCCGCACCGCCCGCCTCGCCATCCGCTCCCAGCTCGCCGCCCTCCACGGCACCTCCCCGGAAGATGTCTTCCTCTTCCCCTCAGGCATGGCCGCCATCGCCGCCGCCCACCGCCTCGTCACCGCCGCCCTCCCCGGCCTCCCCTCGCTCCAGCTCGACTTCCCCTACGTCGACGCCCTCAAGGTCCAGCAGGAATTCGGTTCCGGTGTCCGCTTCCTCGCCTCCACCGACGATGACGCTCTAGCAGAAATCCGCACCCTCGCCGCCTCCCGCAGCATCTCCTCGGTCTTCTGCGAAATGCCTAGCAACCCGCTCCTCCGCAGCGCCCGTCTCAGCGCCTTCGCACCCGAGCTCCGCAACGCCCGCATCCCTCTCGTCGTCGACGACACCGTCGCCTCCGTCGTCAGCATCCACGCCCTCCGCTTCGCCGACCTCGTCACCACTTCCCTCACCAAATCCTTCTCCGGTACCGGCGACGTCCTCGCAGGCTCCCTCGTCATCAACCCGGACTCCCCTCACCACGCCGCCTTCCGCGCCGCCATGGCCGCAGAATCCTCGGACGATCTGCTCTGGTGCGAAGACGCCGTCGCCCTCGCCGCCAACGCCCGCGACTTCCCCGCCCGCGTCGCCCAATCCCACGCCAGCGCCGCCGCCCTCGCCGCATGGCTCGATCAGCACCCAGCCATCGACTCGGTCTGGTACCCTCGCCAAGGCGACGGTCTCGACGAAATCCTCCGCCCCGGCGCCGGCCGCGGCTGTCTCCTCTCCTTCACTCTCCGCAATCAGGACCTCACCCCGCTCGTCTACGACCGGCTCCGCGTCAGCAAGGGCCCCAGCCTCGGCACTAACTTCACGCTCTGCTGCCCCTACACGCTCCTCGCCCACTACACCGAACTCGACTGGGCCGCCTCCTGCGGGGTCCCCGCCCGTCTCCTCCGCGTCAGCACCGGCCTCGAAGACTCCGCAGACCTCATCGCCCGCTTCCGCGACGCCCTCGACGGTCTCTGCTGACATCTCCTTCGCCTAACCCCGCCGCCCTCACCGCGGCAGTTCCTCAATCAGCCCGCCCTGCGCCTCGTGCAGCGCCTCCAACTCGCGCCCCCGCGCCGCTCGCAGCCACCGCACCACTTCCTCCGGCTCCCCATATCGCCCATACGGCACAATCGCCACACGCCCTCGCTCAAGGTCATCCGTGAAATTCCCAAACCGGTCGATCTTCCCTCGCACCGACGGCATCACCAGCTCCAGATAACCACGGATCCCGCTCTGATCCGCATAATTGTCCGCCAGTTGGTCAAACGGCCCATCATGCCAGTCGTTCCGCCTCACCGATTCATCCGACACCGCCGCCAGCACCCTCCGCCCGCCCGCCTTCTCATCCCGGAAATACACAAACCCAGTCCGCCGCCCGATCTCCAACCCCTCTCCTAACGGATCGCACACCTCCACCCGCTTCACCGCCGGATCCACCACCCACACAAACGCCCGTCTCACCCGGTCGCAGATCAGCAGAAACCTCACCCCGCTCTCATCACACGTCCGCTCCACAAATCGCTCGCCCTCCCGCAGCCACCGTCCCTCCGGCGCATCCTGCGACACTTCCCCAAACCGGAACCTCACCGTCTTCCCACCATACCTAACCACACACGCCATCGCCCCCTCGCACTTCACCTCCACCCCATCCCCCGCTCCAAACCACCGCGACTTCGTCAGCACCTCCCGCTCCTCATCCCATCGCGCCACTCCCTCCGCATAACCAAAACACAGCTCTCCTCGCTCCCGCCTCCCCGACGCCAGCCGCAGATTCCCCCTCAAGGTCCGCCCGCCCGCCTGCAGCTCCCAATAATAGTAATTCTCCGTCGGATACACCGTCACCTCATCCGGCAACGCCCCGAACACCGCCCCAAACACCGCCACCGGATCCTCAGGATCAGGCCCCTCTCCCTGCCAGCCCTCAATCATCGGTCCATTCCACGTCACCGACACCTTCCCCACCGGCGGCTCCGCCACCACCGGCATCGCCAACACCATCGCCAACACTCTCGGAATCACAGCGCGCATCCCCTCCCATCGCACACCCACCGCCTCCCCGCCAACCCTCTATCGCGACCACGTCGGCTCGCTCACCCGCCCCATCCCCGTCACCAGCCGCCGCTTCTCCCCTGTCACCGTATTCAACGTCACAATCGCATTCCCCTGCACCGCCGCCAGATGCCGCCCGTCCGGGGCCCACACCGGATCCTCCGCCCCGCTCATCACTTCCTTCACCACCGCCGTCTCCAGATCGCACACCACCACACTCTTCCTCTCGCCGCGCCAACCCGTAAACGCGATCCGCTGCCCGTCCGGCGACCAATCCGGTGCCGTGCACCGCGCCCACCCAGTGTCAATCCGCTCCGGCTTCCGCTTCCGCCGCGAACACAAATACAACTGCGGCGCTCCCGTCGCATCCGACACAAACACCAGATGCTGCCCGTCCGGCGCCCACGACGGCGACGCCTCGACCGCCCGCGACGCCATCAGCAGCTCCTGCCTCCCGCCCCCCATCAAGGTCACAAAAATATCCGGCGTCCCCCCATGACTCATCGTCACCGCCAGCCGCGTCCCGTCCGGCGAAAACGCCGCCCCGCTGTTCGTCCCCGGCGCACTGATGATCCGCCGCCGGTCTCCCCGTGACAGATTCACCAGATACACATCCGCAAACCCTGACTGATACCCCGTATACGCCAGAAACACCGACCCCGGACTCAGCGCCGGCGCCCCACAGATCCCTCCCTCCTGCGTCACCTGCTCAATCCGCTGCCCATCGCTGTCGCACAAATACACTTCCTTCGCCCCGCTCCGGTCACTCACAAACGCAATCCGGCTCAGCGCAATCCCCGGCTCACCAGTCACCGCCGCCACAATGTCATCCGCAAACGCATGCGCATTGTCCCGCAAATCAATCCGGTCATACTGATTGTTGAACACCATCGCCCCACCCGCAGACATCAGCGCCCCGTCAATCCGCCCAGCCGAAGACGACGCCCGCACCGTCCACCCCTGCGACGATACCTCCTCCCGGAACCGACCCGACCTCGCCAGCTCCGCCCTCACAATCTCCCGCACCGATTCCCCCGTCCCGCCCGCAAAATCCTCAAACGCGATCCGCGGCAGCGCATCCCCCGCCGCCGCAGCCGCAGCAGCCGTCACCATCAGCACACTCAATCCAAGGCTCCAGTGAATCGTCATCGCCTCATGGTGCCGGACCGCCCAGCCCAGTCAAGCGCCGGAATGCTCCAACCCTGACACTTTCCCCTCTCCCACCCCACGCGCGTCTGCGGATATGACTCCGGCTCGCACCTCCTCCCCTCCACGCCCACTTCCTCCCCATGCTCAGGCTCGCCCTCCTCCTGCTCTGCTCCCTCCTCCCCCTCCACGCAGATCCCAAACGCCCTCTCAACATCCTCTTCTGCTTCGCCGACGACTGGGGCCGCTACGCCAGCGCCTACGCCGCCGTCGACGGCAAGGGCTCCATCCACGAACTCATCCACACGCCCAACATCGACCGCATCGCCCGCGAAGGCGCTCTCTTCCGCCACGCCTTCGTCAACGCCCCCTCCTGCACGCCCTGCCGCAGCGCCCTCCTCTCCGGCCGCCACTTCTTCAGCACCGGCCGCGGCGCCATCCTCCAGGGTGCCTACTGGGACAGCACCATCCCTTCCTTCCCTCTCCTCCTCCGCGACGCCGGCCACCACATCGGCGAAACCTTCAAGGTCTGGAGCCCCGGCGACCCAACCGACGCCCCCTTCGGCACCGGCCGCTACGCCTACGAAAAACACGGCCAACGCTTCAACGGCTTCTCCAAAAACGCCTCCGCCCTCGTCGCCGCAGGCACTCCCTTCCCAGAAGCCTCACGCCAGCTCCTCGACGGCATCGGCACCAACTTCGACGAATTCCTCGCCGCCCGCCAACCCAACTCCCCATGGCTCTACTGGTTCGGCCCCACCAACGTCCACCGCTCATGGAAACAAGGCTCCGGCAAAGCCCTCTGGAACATCGACCCCGTTCGCTTCAAAGGCCGCATTCCTCCCCACCTCCCCGACGTCCCCGCCACCCGCGAGGACTTCTCCGACTACTTCGGCGAAATCCAGGCCTTCGACGCCGCCATCGGCATCCTCCTCAAACGCCTCGAATCCTCCGGCCAGCTCGATAACACGCTCGTCATCATCAGCGGCGACCACGGCATGCCCGGCATGCCTCGCGGCAAATGCAATCTCTACGACTTCGGCACCGCCGTCACCCTCGCCGCTCGCTTCCCCGGCCGCCCCGGCAACCGCATCATCGACGACTTCACTTCCCTCATGGACCTCGCCCCGACGTTCCTCGAAACCGCAGGCCTCCCCATCCCCACCGGCATGCACGGCCGCTCGATCCTGCCTCTCCTCGACTCTGACAAATCCGGCCTCATCGACCCAGCCCGCAACCACGTCATCACCGGCCGCGAACGCCACGTCGCCAACGCCCGCGACCTCGCCCTCCCCTACCCCCAACGCGCCCTCCGCACCGCCGACCACCTCTACATCCGCAACTTCGCTCCCGATCGCTGGCCCATGGGAAATCCCAAAGCCGCCGAATCCCCAGACGCCCCCTCCGCCGAAGCACTCTCCTCTAACACCCACATCGCCTTCGCTGACATGGACGCCAGCCCCACCAAAGCATGGCTCATCCTCAACGGCCGCCAGCCCGAGTGGCAGAAATTCTACGACCTCGCCTTCGCCAAACGCCCCGCCGAAGAACTCTACGATCTCCGCTCCGATCCAGCCCAGCTCGTCAATCTCGCCGCCGACCCAGCCCACGCCTCCACCAAAGATTCCCTCTCCCGCCAGCTCCTCGACTCGCTCCGCGCCGCCGGCGACCCTCGCGTCGCCGACGACGGGCTCGCCTTCGACCGCCCTCCCTTCTCCGACCTCCCCTCACCCCGCCGCCCTCGCTGAATCCCCATGCGCTTCCCAGTCCTCCTCGCCCTCGCCCTCCCCGCCGTCTCCCTAGCCGAACACGCCGACGTCGTCATCTACGGCGGCACCTCCGCCGCCGTCATCGCCGCCGTCCAGGCCCGCCGCATGGGCAAATCCACCGTCATCATCTCCCCCGATACCCATCTCGGCGGTCTCTCCTCCGGTGGCCTCGGCTTCACCGACACCGGCAACAAAGCCGTCATCGGCGGTCTCGCCCGCGAATTCTATCACCGCATCTGGCAGCACTATCAGCTCCCCGCCTCATGGCCGTTCCAATCCCCAGCCGACTACGGCAATAAGGGCCAGGGCACCCCAGCCATCGACGGCACCCAGCGCACCATGTGGATCTTCGAACCCCACGCCGCTGAAAATGTCTTCGAAAACTTCATCCGCGAACACCACATCCCCGTCCACCGCAACGCCCCGCTCGACCGCTCCCACGGCATCCGTCGCGACGGCACCCGCATCGTCTCCCTAACCACCAAAAACGGTCTCTCCTTCTCCGGCGGCATGTTCATCGACGCCACCTACGAAGGCGATCTCATGGCCGCCGCCGGTGCCTCATGGCACGCCGGTCGCGAATCCCTCGCCACCTACAAGGAAAAATGGAACGGGGTCCAGACCGGCATCCTCCACCACCGCCACCACTTCGGCGTCCTCCCCTCACCCATCAGTCCCTACAAAATCCCCGGCAACCCAGCCTCCGGCACACTCCCGCTCATCAGCACAGACCCACCTGGCACCTTCGGCTCGGCCGACCACCGCATCCAGGCCTACTGCTTCCGTCTCTGCCTCACCAATCACCCGGAAAACCGCGTCCCCTTCCCCAAACCATCCCACTACAACCCGGATACCTACGAACTCCTCCTCCGCGTCTTCAACGCCGGCTGGCGCGAAACCTTCGCCAAATTCGACCCCATCCCTAACCGGAAAACCGATACCAATAACCACGGCCCCGTCAGCTTCGACTTCATCGGAGCCAACTACCTCTACCCGGACGGCGACGACGCCACCCGCGCCCGCATCATCCAAGCCCACCGCGACTACCAGCAGGGCTGGCTCTACTTCATCGCCAATGACCCGCGCGTCCCCTCAGACGTCCGCTCAGCCATGCAGTCATGGGGCCTAGCCAAAGACGAATTCAAAGACAACGGCCACTGGCCCCACCAGCTCTACATCCGCGAAGCACGACGCCTCACCGGCGAATTCGTCATGACCGAACACGAACTCACCGGCACCAATCCCGTCCCCGATCCCGTCGGCATGGGCTCCTACACCATCGACTCTCACAACGTCCAGCGCTACATCACCCCAGACGGCCGCGTCCAGAACGAGGGCGATATCGGAGCCCCGCTCCCCGCTCCCTATCCAGTCTCATGGCGCGCCCTCCTCCCCAAACGCGACCAGCTCTCCAATCTCCTCGTCCCCGTCTGTCTCTCCAGCTCCCACATCGCCTTCGGCTCCATCCGCATGGAACCGGTCTTCATGATCCTCGCCCAGTCCGCCGCCACCGGAGCCTGTCTCGCCCTCGACCGCGCTTCCTCTCCCCACGAGATCCCCTACCAAATCCTCCGCGACCGTCTCGCCGCCGACGGCCAGATCCTCTCATGGCCTTCCCAGTCTCCCGACGCTGCCCCCGCAGGCAGCATCACCATCGACGACTCCGCCGCCTCCCTCTCAGGCTCATGGAAGCCCAGCTCCGCCATCAAACCATTCCACGGCTCAGGCTACCACCACGACAGCGCCACCGCCAATCCCTCTAACAGCGCCATCTTCAACGCCACGCTCCCCCACGCCGGCCCATGGGGAATCCAGATCGCCTGCGCCCCTCACGAAAACCGCGCCAGAAAGGTCCGTCTCTCCATCCTCACCGCCTCCGGCCCGCGCGATGTCTCCATCAATCAGCATCAAGGCGGCAACCCTCTCTTCATCCCCGTCGGCACGTTCAATCTCCCCGCCACCACTTCCGTCACGTTCTTCTCCAAAGACGCGAACGGCCACGTCATCCTCGACGCCGTCCGCTTCATCCCCGCCAAATCCCCCACCCCTCAAACCCCCAACACCCCGCCTTCCCGCTGATCGCTCCGCCTCGCCTTCCCCGCCAGCAGCCACGAACCTAGCAACAATCCCAGCAGCACCAGAACCCACAGCCGCCAGTGGCCATCCGCCTGGCTGTGCCGTTCGCTCAGCGCTTCCCGCACCGTCTCCACCTCCCGCTTCGTCACCGCCTTCGAAAAATCAGCCTCCCGCGCATCCCGGAACGCCGCCGCCGCCGTCAGCACGGTCCGCCCGCCCTGCCTCACTTTGAAAAACGCCGGTTCCTCCGGCGCACGCAGCACCGCCGCTCGCTCCGCCGCCACACTCCGTTCCTCCGCCTTCCCCACCACCCCGCCAACCCCCACCGTCTCCCACGTCATCTCCACCGCCGGATCCCCAGACCCTAACCCCAGCGGCTGATCCACCAGCTGCCCACAATCCACATTCGCCACTTCCTCCCGCGGCACCCGCCCACGCCGCTCCTCCAGAAAACGCAGCAGGGTCACCACCATCGCCGGCTGCCGCAACGCATTCGATCTAGCCGGATCAAAATTGAAAATCAACTGTCTCCGGCTCTCCCCGCCCCGCAGCATCACCAGCGCCCGATCCCCTATCCACACCAGCACTTCATCACCCTCACGCATCGCCACGCCCGGCACCGCCTCCGCCGCCACCGCCTGCCAGTTCAAATCCTGCGTCAACCGATGCCGCTCCACCAGCACCACGCCGCGCATCGGATCAGCCGCCTCCCCCGCCTTCACAAACACCACCCCAGGCCGCTCCGCCGACACCTCCGCTCCGCCCCCAGCCTCCACAATCTCCAGATCCGCCAGCCCGGCATCCGCCGTCACCCCGAAATCAGGCAGGCTCTCCACTAACTTCCGCCACGACGCCTCCCCCACCCCCTCCGGCAACACCGCCGCCAATCGTCTCGGCCGCGGCCTCAACACCGGAGCCACGTCATCCAGCGGAAACACATCCGCATCCATCGCTATCACCAGTCCCTCGCTCCCCTCAGGAAACGCCCCCTGCACCGCCAGGTTCCCCCGCGCCGGAATCGTCACTTTCTCCGGAACCGACGCCGCCCCACTCCGGTCCGTCACCCGCCACGTCCGCTCCACCGCCCGATCACTGTAATTCCGCAGCAGCGCCCGCCACACTCGCCGACCCGCCGTCTCCTCCACCGTCACCCCCGCAATCCCGCAATTCTCCGCACTCTCCCCCACCGCATACACCTGCACCCCAGCCACCGAGGTCTCCACCACATGGTCGGTCACATACCACACCACCCCATCCGGCCCACTCAAACTCCGCGCCAGCCGCAATGCCGGCCCCGGATCGTGCGTCCCCGCCGCAGGCACCCACGTCTCCACCGCCGCCACCACGCCGCTCAACTCCGTCCCATGATACAACCGCCCCTGCCCCACCCGCGAATCCAGCACGGTGTACTCGGTCGTCCCGCTCAGCCCCCCTAACTCCCCCAAATCCTCCCGAAGATACTTCACCAAACGCTCCTTCGAAACCCGCATCGACGCCGACCCGTCCAGCACCAGTGCCACCCTCTGCACGCTGTTCTTCTCCAGCCACCGCGGCTCCGCCATCAGCCACGCCAGCACCAGCACCGCCAGCAACTGCAGCCACAGCGGCCACGATGTCCGCAACCGCTCCCATCTCCGCCCGCTCTCACTCTCCCGATGCAGCGGCGTCAGAAGAAACAACGTACTCACCACCTCGCGCTTCGCCCGACGCTGCAGAAAATGCACCGCCAGCACCGCCGGCAACCCCAGCAGCGCCAGCAATCCCAACGGATTCCCCAGCGTCAATCCCACGTCTCCACCGCCCCTGTCCGGAGCGCCTCCTGCTGCATCGCCTCACCAAACCCCCGACCCGCCGCCACCCGGCTCATCATCACCCCATGCCGCACCGCCGCCTCCTTCCACACCTCGAAATGCATCGCATACGCCCTCCGATACTGCACCAGCGTCGCCTCCTCAATCCTCCGCGGATGCACGCCCCCATCCTCCGCATCCACCAATTCCATGTTCCCCTCCCACCCAGGATCCGCCTCCGCCTCACTCCACGGCACCAGCACCACCGCCCTCGCCTGCCCCGCACCCAGCCACCCCATCACCTCCCGCTCCACCCCCGGATACAGCAAATCACTGATCAGCACCCGCAACGACTGCGGCCGCAACGCCACCCGCCCCACCACCGGCGGCTTCGACATCGCCACCTGCCCTCCCACTCCCCCACCTACCCACCGCCCACTCTCCAGCTCCTCCCACCCAGCCACCTTCACCCCCTCCGCATCCGCCAGCCACACCCGCGGCGATGTCCCCGCTCGCCTCGCCGCCTCCACCGCAAATCCCAGCAACTCCACACTCCGCTCCGCCTTCTCCTCCAGAAAAAACATGCTCGGCGACACATCCATCACGATGTCCACCACCGGCCTCACTTCCTCCCGATACTGCTTCATCGTGTACTGCCCAGTCCGCGCATACGCCTGCCAGTTGATATGCCGCGGATCATCCCCAGGCTGATACTCACGGTGATCCTGAAAATCCAGCGAACTCCCCGTCCCCAGCCCCGCATGCCCTCCCGTCACCCCGCGCCACGCCCGACCCCTCAACGGCAGACTGAATACCTCCGCCCACGCCGCTCCCGCCCGCACGCTCCCACGCACAGTCTCCTCTCCCATTCGCTCAAGCCCTCCTTCCATCCCCGCCATTACCACATCATCCCCCTTCCGCACCTGCAAATCCTCACCCCGCAAAAACCTGTTGCAGCCTCCTCCAATTGTGTTTCTGTCCCAGCCTTCACCCACGGGAGGGAAGCGAGGTAGCCCATCGGCAGCTTCGAGTCACCAATCAAGGCCATGATCACAACCCCAATCGATCCAAAACAGTTCCAACTTCACGAAGGCGATACCGGTAGCGCCGACTTCCAAGTCGCCCTGCTCACCCAGCGCATCAATCACCTCACTCAGCACCTCATCGCAAACAAGAAGGACTTCTCCTCTCGTCGCGGTCTGCTGAAACAAGTCGCCCAGCGCCGCCGCCTCCTTGACTACCTCAAGAACACCGCGCCGGAACGCTACCAGAAGGCCATCAAGGGTCTCGGCCTCCGCCGCTGACCGCGCCCGTCAGGCCATCGCAATGAATTTGACGCGCACCCCGCCCGTTGGAGTTCCCATCGGCGGGGTTTCGCGTTAATACCACGCGGGCTGCCGGAGTTTTCAGTGTTCAGGTTTCATCCTTCCCTCCTCATCGGACCTCAGAAGCATGAAATCTGAAAACTGAAAATTTTCCCAGAAGATCCGGCACCCGCTTTCAAAAACAGAAAATAAGAAAGCAAATAACATGAGTATCCATTCCACTGTGAGCCAGGTCGGCTCCGCCCAGATCACCATCGAAACCGGCAAACTCGCCCGCCTCGCGGACGGCGCTGTCACCGTACGCCTCGGCGACACCATGGTCATCGTCACCGCTGTCTCCTCCACCAACCTCAAGGACGGTCAGGACTTCTTCCCACTCAGCGTCGAATACAAAGAAAAAGCCTCCGCCGCAGGCCGCTTCCCGGGCGGCTACTTCAAACGCGAAGGCCGCCCCACAGAAAAAGAAATCCTCACCTGCCGGATGACGGACCGCCCTCTGCGCCCGCTCTTCCCTAAAGGCTATTTCTACGACACCCAGATCGTCGCGCTCCTCCTCTCCGCTGACGGAGAAAATGACTCCGACGTCCTCGCCATGAACGGCGCTTCCGCCGCCGTCTTCCTCTCGGACCTCCCGATGGCCAAACCGTTCGGCGCGGTCCGCGTCGGTCGCGTCAACGGCCAGTTCGTCGCCAACCCAACTCACTCCCAACGCCTCGACAGCGATATCGATCTCATTTACGTCGGCTCGGAAGACGAGGTCATCATGATCGAAGGCGACGCCTTCGAAGTCCCGGACGAGGAATTCATCAAGGCTCTCCACTTCGGTCACGCCGCCGTCCAACCACTCATCGCCGCCCAAAAGGAACTCCGCGCCAAATGCGGTAAACCGGTCCGCGAATTCAAACTCCTCAACGCCCGCGCCGAACTCCTCGAAGTCGCCTACGACGTCGCCGGTTCCCGCATCGAGGCCGCCATCTACACCCCCGGCAAAACCGCTCGCTCCAAGGCCATCGGCGAACTCAAGGACGAGGTCAAAGCCGCCATCCTCGCCAAATACCCGGACGCCGGCGGTTTCGAAATCAGCCAGGCCTTCGACTACCTCCAGAAAAAGGCCTTCCGCATCTCCATCCTGGACAAGCAGAAGCGCTGCGACGGCCGCGGTCTCGACGAAATCCGCCCTCTCACCGCGGAAATCGACGTCCTCCCGCGCGTCCACGGCTCCGCCCTCTTCGCCCGCGGCGAAACCCAGGCGGTCGCCCTCACCACCCTCGCTCCGCTCGACGAAGCCCAGGAATTCGACAACTACACCGGTGGCGAAGACAGCAAGCGCTTCCTCCTCCACTACAACTTCCCTCCATTCTCCGTCGGCGAAACCGGTCGCTTCGGCGGCCAGAATCGTCGCGAAATCGGTCACGGCGCTCTCGCCGAGAAGTCGATCTTCCCAGTCCTCCCTTCCGAGAAGGAATTCCCCTACGCCATCCGCATCAGCAGTGAAGTGATGGAATCCAATGGCTCCACCTCCATGGCCACCACCTGCGCCGGGGTCCTCGCTCTCCTCGCAGCCGGCGTCCCGCTCTCGTCGCCAGTCGCAGGTATCTCCGTCGGCCTCGTCAGCGAATTCGACGAGAACGACAAAATGTCGCGCTACCTCACCATGATCGACATCCTCGGCAGCGAGGACCACTTCGGTGACATGGACTTCAAACTCTGCGGCACGGAAACCGGCGTCACCGGCTACCAGCTCGACCTCAAACTCCCAGGGATCCCCCTCAGCATCCTCGAGGAAGCCATCCACAAGGCTCGTAAAGCTCGGCTCGACATCATCAAGGTGATGAACGCCGCCATCAGCAAACCCGCTGAACTCAGCCCATACGCCCCACGCATCGAAAGCACCAAGATCCCACCAGATCGGATCGGCGAACTCATCGGGCCTGGCGGTAAGGTCATCAAAGGCATCCAAGCCGAGTCCGGCGCCAAAATCGACATCGAAGACGATGGCACCGTCCACATCTACGCCGTCCGCAAAGAATCGCTCGACGTCGCCATGCGCCTCGTCCGCAATATCTTCGCCGAAGCAGAAGTCGGTGCCACCTACACCGGCCGCGTCGTCAGCACCACCAACTTCGGTGCCTTCATGGAACTCTTCCCAGGCCGCGACGGGCTCATCCACATCTCGGAACTCGCTGACTTCCGCGTCAACAAAGTCGAAGACGTCGTCAAAACCGGCGACATCGTCTCCGCCAAGTGCATCGGCATCGATGAAAAAGGCCGCGTGAAAATGAGCCGCCGCGCTCTCCTCCGCGAAAAGGAACAGCAGCACGCCGCCGCTGACGCCGCGCCCGCTCACCACGCCGAATAAGCCCACCCCCTAACGGGACATTCCATTCCGCCGCAGGCGCACGGTTCACTCCGTGCGCCTGTTCGCGTTCCACCCCCGGCAGCGCCTCTTCCAACAAGCCCCCTCCGACCAAGCAGCCGAAGGCTCTGGACTGCTGTCAGAATTACAGCTCTCTCCGCGCACGGAGTGCGCCTAGCCACCCCCTCCCAATAAGCCCCCCTCCGACCAAACCGCCCTTCTCACTTCTCACTTCCCTCTCAGCAATCCACCCACGCCACCGCATACCCATCCAGCTCCAGCACCCCATCCTCCGCCACCACCCCACCCGCCTCAGCAGCCACAAACGCCTCCGGCCCCACCATCGCCACCTCCGCCACCGCCGCATCCAACACCTTGAACTTCAACCCCGGACGTCTCACCTCCGTCGGAATCACCACCCGCCGTCTCTGCGCCGTCTGATTCATCACCAGCAGCCGCCGCCGTCCATCCCGCTCCACCAGCACGCCGTCCGCCACCAGGGGCTGGCTGCTCTCCACCACCCGCATCACCCCACCCGCAAACGGTGCCAGCGCCGCCAGCACATGCCAGCACGGATACACCGCCCCAGGCAGCGATCGAAACACCCCCGGCACCGCACTCCCACCCGCCGTCTCCATCACCCCACGCAACCCCGTCGTCTGAAATAAGGTCACTCCCGCCGCTCCCGTCTCCCCCACCGCCTTCAAACACCCCAGCAGCCACGCCGCCCCAGCCAGCGCCATCTGCCTCACATCCGCCTGCGCAGGCATCTGCCCCTCAGGCATCGGCGGTCCCTTCTGCGCCCTCGTCCGGAAACTCACCGGCGACACATGCACCGGAACCCCCGGAAACACCGCCGCCGCCGCCCGCAGCACGTGCCGCTGCCCACCCAGATTCTCAAACAGGGTCTCCTCGTCAAACTGATGCGCCAGCGGCCTCAGCGGCACACTCACAAAATCCATCAGCCCCGCCGGCGGCCGATTGTTGTTCAACTGAAAGTAATCCGCGTCCGTCCCGCCACCCACCGGAGCCGTCCCGCCTAGCACCTCCCGCGCCACCGTCAGCACCGCCGCACTCGTCGCCGGCTTCCCTTTCGTCAGCACCAGCCAACGCTCCACCCGCCCGCCCCACGCACTCTCCAGCCCACGCAACATCTCCAGCACTCCCCTCGGCTCCTCAGGAAGGTGCAGCACCACCTCCACCTTCGCCCCGCACGCCCCCGCCTGCACCAGCCCGTCCCCTAACGCCTCCCTCCAGCTCTCCCCGCTCATGTCCAGATCCACCCGCAGCCACGCCACCCCAGCCTGCGCCACACGCCCGGCTTCCAACTCCGTCAGCACTCTCGCCCCAGGCACCGCCACCCCAAGCCCATACCTCACCAGCGGCACGTCCATCCCGCTCAGCCGCAATTCCACCGTCTCCACCGGTCCCACCCGCTCGGCCGCCGTCAGCTTCCCCACTCCCTCCCCTAGCAACCGCACCGTCACCACCTGCTTCACCACCTGCCCTTCCCGGATCGTCCCCGGCAGCGGAATCCGCTGCGGCG
>JAIXPK010000120.1 GCA_027486335.1 Verrucomicrobiaceae bacterium
CACGGCGAACGCAAGTTCAAGCACCGTCGTCCCGTCCGAAAGCGGCTGCGACGACTGGCGCGACAGCGACAGCGACCAGCTCCCCGATTGGTACGAAACCCACATCGCCGCCCTCTCCGTCCGCGACGGCCTCAACTCGGTCAACGAACTCACCCCCTCACTCGTGCTCTGGGGCAGTCTCTGGCAAGGCACCCCGGTCACCGTCCTGCAGGTGCTCCAGTTCGGCGGCGACCCGGGCCTTCCGTTGAATGCTCAGGGTGATTTCGATTCCGACGGCCTGAACGACTTCTTCGAACGCCTCGCCGGCACCGATCCACGAAAATATGACACGGACGACGACGGCATGGGCGATGGCTGGGAACTCCGCCACGGGCTCGACCCCAACTCCGGAGTCGGACCCAATGGCGGTGCCGCCGACCTGGACAACGATGGCCTCTCCAACCTCGACGAGTCCCGCCACGGCACCGATCCGGATGAAGCCGACACCGATGGCGACAGCGCCCCACCGCCATTCGGCAGCGGCGGTAACCGCAACGACGGACAGGAAGTCGGCCGAGGTCTCGATCCCCTCAAGCGGAACGACCCTGATGAACCCGACATGCGTCGCAAGGTCCGGTTCCGCGTGGGCGACCCCAGTGACAGCGATTCCGAGCGCTACATCTTCCGCATCCGTGGCACCGGCCCCGATGGCCGCCAGTTGGTGTGGATGAATACCACAACCGATGTCGAGAATTTCGAGTGGATCCTGCACCGTGGCTCGAGCTACATCATCGATCTGCTGCACCGCAAGACCCGGCTGGCGACGCCCGACTACGACTACCAGGTGCAGATCCGCAGCGACACGATCGGTTGGATCACGGGCACCAACTGGCGCGGCGCCCCGGCCGGCGAGCCGGAATTCCACGTCGTTTCCCTCAACACCCTGCCCGACAACACCACCGGTTCCACCGCCGCATGGGTAGCCGACAATCGCGAACACGTCCTCGGCCAGCACTGGACGGGCAACTTCCACAACCAGGACTTCGAGATCAACAGCAGGAAGGCCCTCCTGCTCCCGTTCGACATAGAGACCGCATCTATTCGCAGCGGCGAATTTGTCGTCAACGTTCCAGATGTCAATCAAGGTGCTGCCGGAACACTTGATCTCATTATCCGCCGACAAGGCAGCACCTCAGACGAAGTGATCTTGAGGACGCTTGCCAATCAGGCTCCAGGACGGGTGACGATCACACTGGACGAAATCATGAATCAGGACCCGTCACCGCTGGACAGTCAGGATGCCCGTCGGTTTGATAGAGTGAAGGCACGCTGGAGGACTGGCACCTTTGACATCAGTTCAGGCGACAAGAAGCTAGATGTTCATGCAGTTGAAGTCCTGACTCGACGCCGGATCAGCAACTATTTCAGTCCAACTTGGGGCGGAAATTGGGGCGGCCAACAATTGACCAAAGGGGTTTATCCTTCCGGCCAGTTTCCCGCGGGCCTTTATAATTCGGTGAGAATGGGCCAATTTCTTGATTCGATCGATCCGGCCAACCAGGGACTCGCTATGGATGGCAATGAGGTGATTCGCCTGCAAGTGCGAGCTGCGCAACAAGGCTTCAACCGTGTGATCTACTTGAATGGAACGGATCATGGCTACATCGAGAAGCCAGATCGCGACCAAGACAATGCTTCAAGCCTATCTGTGCAGCTATTGAGGGCAACAAGCGTTGCTGTTCGGACAAACGCAGATCGCCTCAGTTTTGATCGAGCAGGCGCAAGGATGGCTCTTCCGGATGAGGTTTATATTCCGGGCTTTTCGGTGAGAACTGTGGACGACAGTGGAACGCTTCATGGCAATACAGATCAAATCGACGTGTGGCGGGGGCAGGGCGATGCTGCCTTGCGTGCAACGGTCTTCGCACATGGTGTTCAACGGCGAACCTGTCTAAAGATCATTCGCCCACCCAACCCATGAGACCGTGCGCCTTAATCACAGTGCAACTGGCACTTTTAGTGTTCAGAGCTCCGCTACATGGACAGACTGTCGTTCGGACGTTTTCAAGTCCGTCGGGGAGACTAACGATGGCACTCATGAACGTCCCGTCACCTGCGGGCCCATCTGAACCGAGCATTCAAGTGCTCGCTCGGCAGGCAACTCCAGACGATTTCGTGCCATCAACACTCGTTTGTGAATCACGATTATTGGCGGAGAATCACGGTTATGCGTGGCTCAATACGGAGCATCACCAATGGGTAAGCGACAAGTTTTTGGTCTTTGATGATGGCGATGGTCTCTGCGTTGTTGATGCTGAAAGTAATCAATTCCTGCTGAACCAGACTTTCACAGGCTACGCACGAAGCCCCAAGTCTCAGTCGTGGGCAGCCATCCGCTACAGGCCAACAAACCGTAATCAAGAGCAACTCACGGGCAACGAGAAGGACACCATCTGGTTTATCGAGCCGGATGAGTTGGCAACGAATGCCAAACAATCGACGACCGAGAATCCTTTTGCTCATGTGGCAGCAGTGCAGCTAGACGGAATCGCTATTGCTCAGCCGCACTGGTCTGAAGACGGAGCATCCGTGGCAATCGTCAAGCATCGGGAGGGCAAGGTGGCGGCAGACTTGTTTGATCCCAAGCAGCGAGTGCTCATCCGAAGTGTCTCGCTCCCGGAGCTGACGCTGACTCAAGAGCAATTGCTGTCCGTCTGGATCATCCCTGAAGTGGATCAAAGGGCTTCCGAGGCGATCAGGGCGAGCCATGTGTTCAAAGTCACGAACAGCCAGGCGGTGCCCGCCACCAACAACCATCCAAAGAACGAAGCTTCAAAAACACCCAGCCCAGCCGAGCCCCAAGCCAAGCCGAAAACATCGACACCGAGCGAGAAACCGACCTCATCAACGCCGTGGAGCATTATCGTTGTCGGGATCGCGGCAGCAATCGGCCTCTTCGTGCTCTTGCTCAAGCGGCGTTCGTGAGCGTGGGGCGGGCGCAACGCTGTTGGCTCGCCAGCCGCCTCACGGCTGGCGAACCCTCCGGGCTGCGCCTTCGTTGCAGTCTATCTCGGGCCCCTGCCAAGGTCCTCGGTTCCGGCCTGCGATGCGTGTTGCCAACCCCTGCCCGCTCCTGAGTTGGTCATTCGTTTCTTTCGGCTCCTTGGATCGCCATCGGCTCGGCTGCGGTGTCTGGTTGGGAGGGCCGCTCGGGACGGCGGTGCTCCCGGGCGCGTGAGAGGGCAGTCTTTGCGCCTCCACCCGCCGATCATCGCGGCTAGCTGTCATTCGCGGTTTACTGGTGCGCCTTTGTGCGCAATACTGCGGTCGACGCTGGCGGAGCGCACGCTTCGTCGACCGGCTCCGCCACCACCATCCGCGAGACAAATCTCAATCACTGCACGATCTTCGAAAACTACAGCCGCTTCGCCGGAGCCCTCCAGGTGCCACCTTTCACCACCACCCGACTTCTGAACTCGCTGCTCCACGGCAATGAGTCGCGCGAAAGCACTCCCGGGGCCGACCGTGTCGTGACCGCCACCGCCGACTCCAGTGCCCCTGTCGGCACCGTCGTCGTTTCCGGCACCAATCACCAGGCCGGTGCCTTCGCGTCAGGCATCACCCCCGCGGCGGACAGTTACAGCGCCGTGCCCCGCATGGCATGGGACGGCATCCACCTGGCGAGCCCCACCGCCACCAATGGCCAGAGCCTCCTCGGTCGCACCGTCGTGGCGCACACCCTCGCCACCAATCCCATTGGGATGGGCGCGACACCTCCCACCGACTGGGACAACGAATTACTCACGGCGAACGCAAGTTCAAGCACCGTCGTCCCGTCGGAAAGCGGCTGCGACGACTGGCGCGACAGCGACAGCGACCAACTCCCCGATTGGTACGAAACCCACATCGCCGCCCTCTCCGCCCGCGATGGCCTCAACTCGGTCAACGAGCTCACCCCCTCACTCGTGCTCAGGGGCAGCCGCTGGAACCTCCTGCAAATACTCCAATTCGGCGCCCTGCTGAAATCATTCCTCGCCGACCCCTGCCGCGACGTCCGAGCCATCGCCTCACGGGCTCTCATCCGGTCAGCCGAATCCGAAGCCGGCTCCGCTTGACTCCCCCTCACCCCACCAGCGCCCCCACCAGTTTCCCGTGGATATCCGTCAGCCGGAAATCCCGTCCCTGGAACCGGTACGTCAGTCGCTCGTGGTCAATCCCCAGCTGGTGCAGCAGCGTCGCATTGAAATCATGCACATGCACCGGATCCCGCACGATGTTATAGCAGAACTCGTCGGTCTCCCCGTGGATCAGCCCGCCCTTGAACCCGCCTCCCGCCACCCACACCGAAAAACACCGCCCGTGGTGATCCCGCCCGAATCCCGGATTGCTGATGCTCCCCTGCACATACGCCGTCCGCCCGAACTCCCCGGCAAACACCACGATCGTGTCCTCCAGCAAACCTCGCTGCTTCAGATCCTGCACCAGCGCCGAACTCGCCTGGTCCACATCATGGCACTGCTTCGGTAAGTGATTCTTCAAATCACCATGCTGGTCCCAGCCACGGTGATACAACTGCACAAACCGCACCCCGCGCTCGCTCATCCGCCGCGCCAGCAGGCAATTGTATGCATAACTCCCCGGGGTCTTCACCTCCGGCCCGTACAGATCCAGCACATGCTGCGGCTCCTTCGACAAATCCGTCAGCTCCGGCACACTCGCCTGCATCCGGTACGCCATCTCATACTGATGAATCCGCGTCGCCGTCTCCGGATCATTCAGCGCCCCCGACGTCAGTTGGTTCAACTCTCCAAGCGTGTCCAACTGCTCCCTCCTAGCCTCCCGCGTCAACCCCGCCGGATTCTCCAGATACAGCACCGGATCCCCCTGGCTCCGGAACTTCACGCCCTGATAACTCCCCGGCAGAAACCCCGCCCCCCACAACCTCGAAAACAACGGCTGATCCGTCCGGTTCCCGCTCCCCTGCGAAATCAGCACCACGAACGACGGCAGATTCTCATTCGTACTCCCCAGCCCGTAACTCAGCCACGACCCGAAACACGGCCGCCCCGGCTGCTGGCTCCCCGTCTGAATAAACGTGATCGCAGGGTCATGATTGATCGCCTCCGTGTTCAATGTCTTGATCAGACAGATGTCGTCCGCAATCTTCCCCGTGTGCGGCAGCAGTTCGCTCAGCGGCATCCCGCTCTTCCCATGCCGCGCAAATCCCCACTGCGCCGACGCCACCGGAAACGCACTCTGGCCCGACGTCATCCCTGTAATCCGCTGCCCCATCCGCACCGATGCCGGCAACTCCTTCCCTTGGTGCGCCGCCATCGCTGGCTTGTGATCAAACAAATCAATGTGCGACGGCGCGCCCGACTGATGCAGGTAAATCACCCGCTTCGCCTTCGCCGGCAGATGCAGGCCGCCACCAGCCTCCGCCGCCCGCCCCATCAGCGATGCCAGCGCCGTCGTCCCCATGAACGATGCCGCGCCTTTCAGAAATACCCGGCGGTTGCCCGCATGTAACAAGGGAAAGTCCATAATGTGTCAGGGTTGCCAGCCGTCAGTTGCTGATGGTTTCGTCCAGATTGAGCAGGGTCGACGCCACCACCGTCCACGCCGCCAGTTCCCACGCAGGAATCTTCTCGTCCCTCGCCGCTTCTCCTACCAAAATCATTTTCTCCGCCTCCCCGGGGGCCGCCCGGAACCGCGCCACCTGCCGCTCCAGCAACCCACCGAGCGCCGCCACTTCCCTCTCACCCGCACGCCTCGACGTGCACAGCCGGAATCCCGCCGCCAGCCGGGCCTTCTCATCCGTGCCCGACTTGATCATCCGCTCCGCCAGCACCCGCGCCGCCTCCAGATACACAGGATCATTCAGCAGCACCAGCGCCTGCAAGGGCGTGCTCGTCACCGCCCGCTCCGCCGTGCAGATCTCCCGGTCCGGCGCATCAAACGTCGTTAGCGATGGCGGCGGGCACGTCCGCTTCCAGAAGGTGTACAATCCCCGTCGGTACGCATCCGCTCCCTTGCTCGGCGTATACACCTGCCCCGTCCAGTTGCCCGAATCCTCACGCTTCGACAGTTCTTCCCACAACCCCGGAGGCTGCGGCGGAAACACACTCGGCCCGCCCACTTTCGCATTCAGAAGCCCGCTCACCGCCAGCGCATTGTCCCTCACAAATTCCGCCGCCAATCGATGCCTCGGCCCATGCGACAGCAACCGGTTCTCCGGATCCTTCTCCAACGCCTCCGGCGTCGCCGCCGCCGACTGCCGGTAACTGTGACTCGTCACCAGCATCCTCACCAATCGCTTCACATCCCACCCGCTCTCCCGGAAATCCACCGCCAGCCAATCCAGCAGCTCCGGATGACTCGGATACTCTCCCTGCAACCCGAAATCATTCACCGTCTTCACCAGCCCGCGCCCGAAAAACATCGACCACATCCGGTTCACCGTCACCCGCGCCAGCAACGGATGCTCCGCCCCCGTCAGCCACGCCGCCAATGCCCGCCGGTCTCCCGGCGCACCCTCCGGCAACCCGCCCAGCGCCGCCGGCACCCCCGGCACCGTCTTCTCACCCTTCACATCATACTGCCCTCTCTCTAGCATGTAAGTGTCCCGCGGCTTCTCCATCTGCTGCATCACCATCACCGTCGGAAATCCCCGCCGCACCTGCTCCAATTCCCTGCGCTTCTCATCCACCGACCCCTGCCCTCCAGCCAGCGCCGCATCCATCGTCACCGCTAGCCGAAATCTCCCGATCGCGTGCAGCGCCACCGGACTCTCAAACCGCAACCGCACCACCATCTTCCCACCCGCCGCCCGGAACGGCTCGCACGCAAACCACGCCCTGTCCCCCGCATGCCGCGCGTTCCCATCCACCGCCCAACCAGTCCCCGCCTTCCCGTCCACCGCCTGCCCGATCTCATACCCCTTCTGCGAATAACTCGCCGCCGCACGCGTCAACTTCACTCCCTCCACCTCCATCTCCGACAGCACAAAATTCCCGTTCGTCGCCCGACCCGGCCCGTTCCCCGCCAGCGACGCATCTGTCAGGGTCTCCAGCCGGATCCCCCGAATCTCCCCAGCCGGCACCTCGCACTCCACCTCGTAAACATCCGTCGCCCCCTGCGGTCCCTTCGCCAGCACCGATTGATCCGCCTGCCGCTCCAGGACCGCGCCACCACTCGACTTCATCTTCCCAGGCACCGCCACCACCCACCCGCGCTCGCCATCCGCACCGCCCGCACTCTCCGCCGCCTTGATCTCCGCCTCGAGTTCCGCGATCCTCGCCTCCTGCTCCGCCGTCGGCACGCTCAGCACCGGCTCCGCATTCCCCCGGTTCCCATCCAGCCCACGCTCCGGCACCGCATTGAAATACGCATACAGCGAATAGAAATCCCGCATCGTCAGCGGGTCATACTTGTGATCATGACACTGCGCACAATTCATCGTCAGCCCCAGAAACACCGTCGAAAACGTGTTCACCCGATCCACCATGTAGGCATTCAGATACTCCTCGGCAATCGCCCCGCCCTCGAAGTTGATCATGTTATTCCTCACAAACCCGGTCGCAATCACCTGCTCCCGCGCCGCCTTCGGCATCAGATC
>JAIXPK010000513.1 GCA_027486335.1 Verrucomicrobiaceae bacterium
AAAGAGCGCCCGGTGGCGCGGCCTGTGCATCTGGGAGACCCCTAAAATACATGAGTACAGAATCTTTGCAGGCCTTGATTGAGGCGGGCGTTCATTTCGGTCACCAGTCGAAGAAGTGGCATCCCAACATGAAGCCGTACCTGCTTGGTACGAAGAACGGGGTGCACCTGATCAATCTTGAGGAAACGCTGAAGCAGCTTGAGGCGGCGGCGGAGTTTCTGAGCGGGCTGGCGAAGGAAGGTCGGAAGATTCTGTTTGTGGGCTGCAAGCGGCAGGCGCAGGATGCGGTGCGCGAGGCGGCGGAGGCGACTGGTCAGTTTTATGTGAATCACCGCTGGCTGGGCGGCACGCTGACGAACCTTGAGACGATCAAGAAGTCGATTCAGCGTCTGAAGTATCTTGAGACGATCGAGACGCAGCCGGAATACAAGATGATGTCGAAGAAGGAGTTGGCGGCGCTGGGTCGTGAGCGTGCGAAGCTGCTGCGCAATCTGGCGGGGATCCGCGAGATGGGTGGGCTTCCAGACGTGATGGTGGTGGTGGACAGCCACCGTGAGTCGATTGCGATTGCCGAGGGCAACCGCCTTGGGATTCCGATTGTGGCGATGACGGATTCGAATGCGGATCCGCTGAAGGTGGCGTATCCGGTGGCATCGAATGATGACGCGGTTCGTTCGATCAAGATCATCCTGCAGCATCTGGTGGAGCCGGTGACGGCGGCGCTGGAGAGCACAGGCCGTGCGCCCCGGAAGAAGTAAGCCGGAATCTGCCCCTATTTCCGGAACGGCGGCGGCACCGGCAAGTGCGCCGCCGTTCCCGTTTTCCAACCGATCAACCAAACAAACCAAACTAAGACCATGGCTGAAATCAGCGCCAAAACTGTGATGGATCTCCGCGCGAAAACGAACGCGGGAATGATGGACTGCAAGAAGGCCCTCGCGGAAGCGGGCGGCGACATGGACAAGGCGGAGGAGATTCTCCGCAAGAAGGGCATTACGAAGATGGAGAAGCGGACGGACCGGATCAGCAAAGAGGGCGTGGTGCATGCCTTGCTGAGCGAGTGCGGGCGGAACGGCGTGCTGCTGGAAGTGAACTGCGAGACGGACTTTGTGGCGAAGAACGAAGGCTGGCGCGGGTTTGTGTCCGAGATCACGACGCACACGCTGGGATCTTCTGCGGCGACGGTCGATGAGTTGCTAGCGGAGAGCTACAGCAAGGGTGGCGGCACGGTTGATGAAGTGGTGAAGGTCAAGGGAGCGGAGACTGGAGAAGTGACCGTGTTGCGCCGTTTTGTGCGGTTCAATGGTGGTGAGAATTCGGCGGTGGCGACGTACCTGCACCTTGGCGGGCGGATCGGGGTGATGATCGAGGTGAAGGCAGGCAAGGCGGAGACGCTGAATGCGGATGCGTTCAAGACCCTGCTGAAGGATGTGACGATGCACATTGCGGCGGCGAATCCTGAGTTCCTTGATCGTTCGGAGGTGCCTGAATCGGTGGTGGCGAAGGAGAAGGAGATCTATGCGGAGTCCGACCGATTGAAGGGCAAGCCAGCGGCGGCGCTGGAAGGGATTCTGAACGGCATGCTGAACAAGTTCTTCAGCCAGGCGTGTCTGGTGGAGCAGGGGTTCATCAAGGATCCTGACAAATCCGTGGGGGATCTGGTGGCTGCGACGGGCAAGGAACTGGGCGACACCCTGACAATTCAGCGGTTTGCGCGGTTTGCGGTGGGTGAGGAGCTGAAGGCCTGAGTGGAGGGTGTCAATTGAGGGGCCGGGATTTCCGATTGGGAATCCCGGCCTTCCTCATTTGGGAGGGGGTGGTGGGATGGTTTCTTCCCTTTACTCGCGCGGCGGCCTGATGAAGCGTGTGGGAGATTCCCACCCGAACGAATGGCACTGCTGGCGCATTTCATGTCAGGCCCGAGCATCACGGACAGCGGTCCGTGGGCGATGTTCTTTGCGCTCGTGATCGGGCATGCGGTGGCGGATTTTGCGCTGCAGGGCAAGTTTCTGGCGATCCGGAAGAACCGGCACATCAAGAGTATCGATTACATCGGGGATTCGCCGGGGAGTCTGTGGGTGTATTGTCTGACGGCGCATTCGCTGGTGCATGCGGGGGCGGTGTGGGTGGTGACGGGGAGTCCGGTGTTTGCGTTTGTGGAGTTTGTGGTGCACTGGCTGATTGATTTCGTGAAGTGCGAGAAGTGGACGAATTTCCATCAGGACCAGGCGCTGCACATTCTGAGTAAGGCGGTTTATGTGGCGATTGTGGTGTGGGGCTGACGACAACATGACTGAATGCGATGGCTGATTCTGTGACACCGACGGAGATTGATGCGTGGCCGGTGCTGGAGTATCCAGCGGTGAGGCACAATCTGGAGTCGGGGGATCTGGTGTTCTGTTCGGGGCGGTATTTTTTTTCCGGGCTGATTCAGAAGGTGACGCGATCGGTGTGGAGCCATTGCGGGATTATTTACAAGGATCCGACGCTGAACCGGGTGTTTGTGCTGGAGAGCGAGGTGATGATCGGGGTGCGGGTGGTGCCGTTGTCGAAGTATCTGAAGGATTACCATGGGCGGCGGCGGGCGTATCAGGGGCGGATTGTGATAGGGAGAGTGCATCCGGTGCCGGAGGCGGAGAAGATCCGGCGGGCGATCAGTTTCGGGATGGATGAGCTGACGAAGCCGTACGACAACTGGGAGATCCTGAGAATTCTTGTGAGGATCCTGCTGGGTAAGGGACGCCGGACGCGGGACCGGAAGTATATCTGTTCGGAGCTGGTGCAGGAATGTTTCCGGCATGCTGGGATTGTGTTTCCGTATGTGAAGCGGTCGATCAGTCCGGATGACATCTGGAAGGACGAGCGGGTGTTATCGGTGTGCCGGATTCTCTGATGGGATGGAGGGAGTAGAGGCAGGGGAATGGGTGGCAAGGGAATGCGGGTGGGGAGAGGAGAGTCAGGGGAATGGGTGGCAGGGGAATGCGGGTGGGGAGAAGGAGTGGCAGGGGAATGGATGGCAGGGGAATGCGGGTAGGGAGAGGAGAGGCGGGGGAATGCGGGCGGCATGGAGCAGGAGCAGACATTCCTGTGATTCCCGAAGCGGCTATTTGCGCTTGCTGTGAGGGTGGGATCCGGGCTCAATGCGGGCCGATGAGTGTGATCACGGAAAGTTTCACTGACGCTGCTGCGCCCGATGCTGATGCCATGAGGAATGGGCGGGGGCTTGTCGCCAAGGGAAAGTTATCGGGCCTGCATCGGTCGGGGGATGGGACGGTGATTTTCGGGGAATGTGCGGGGAGTGGGAGCACGCCGTACCGCTGTTCGGTGGACGTGGTGGATCCTGCGAAGCCGGTGTGGCGGTGTACGTGTCCGAGCCGGAAGATTCCGTGCAAGCATGCGCTGGCGGTGGCTTATGCGTTTGCGCTTGGGAAGCCGTTCAGTGAGGCGGAGGTGCCTGCTGATCTTGCGGAGAAGCGGGGGAAGGCGGCGGCGCGGGCGGAGAAAAAGGCGGCGGAGGCGGATGCGCCGGTGAAGCCGGTGAAGGCGAAGCAGGTGAACAAGGGGGCGCTGAGGAAGAAGATTGAGACGCAGATTGAGGGGCTGGGGGTTCTGGAGACGCTAGTGGCGGATGTGGTGCGGCGGGGGCTTGGGACGATGGATGCGAAGGCGGCGCTGGAGGCAGACAAGCAGGCGAAGCAGCTTGGCGATGCGTTTCTGCCCGGGGCGCAGGGAGTGCTGAATGAACTGACGGCGTTGTTCCGGGGGACGGACGGGCGATACCGGACGGATCTGGCCGGGGTGGATCGGGATGCGATGTATCGGGAGGCAGGCGAGCGGCTGGCGCGGGCGCATGCGCTGGCGAAACGCGGTCGCGAGTATCTGGAGCAGCGGCTGGCGGATGAGGAGATGAAGCCTGATGTTGCGTCGTCGATTGCGGCGTGGCTGGGGCATGCGTGGCAGCTTGCGGAGCTTGAGGAGCAGGGGTGTTTTGTGGAGGGTGCGGAGTTAGTGCAGCTGGCGTTCGAGTGTGTGACGAACCGGGCGCGGCAGCAGTGGGTGGACACGGGAGTGTGGTGTCATTTGCAGGGAGGGCGGCTTTACCGGACGCTGAACATCCGCCCGTTCAAGGCGGCGGCGCACATCAAGCAGGACGACAGTGTTTTTGAGGTTCAGGTGATGCCGAAGCTGTATACGTATCCTGGAGAAGGGGCGCGTCGGGTCCGGTGGGATGAAGCGAGCGCGAGGCCGGTGACGCCTGCGGATTGCGGGCGCATCCGCGAGAGTGCGCCGAGGGCGGTGGCGGAGGTGGTGAAGGGGGCGCGCGAGCAATTGAAGTCGCCCCTGGCGGAGCGTGAAGTGTGGGCGCTGCTGCATTTTGCGCGGCTTGGGAAGGTTGGCGGGAGCTATGTGGTGGAGGACGCGGCGGGAGGGCGGCTTGAGTTGAGTGATCCTGCTGCGGAGACGCGCCCGCCGGCGCTGCCATTGCTGGAGGCATTGCCGACCGAGGCGTTTTCGGACCAGACCCTGCTGGGCTGCCTGCGGCACGACTGGGCGCGCGGGCGACTTGTGATGGAGCCGGTGACCCTGATCACGCCGCAGCAGATTGTGCGGTTTGGCTATTGAGCGGCAGCGGGGGTGAAAGACTAACAACGAATCAAAAACTGCGGACAACGGACCTGCGCCAATCATCTGTTCCATGAGCCTCTCACTGATTACCGAAACAGCGGCGGAAGTCCACCGACTCACGATAGCGGGCAGTGCCCTTGCGTCGGGCGATTTCCGGCTTCGCAAACTTGTTCCGCAACTGGAGAGCCTCGGGGCGAAGGCACCGGTGTTCGGTCGGATTGCGCAGGGCGTGAAGGGAGTGATCGAGGAAGCGGATGCGGGGAAGGCCGGGCGGGCGCTGCTTGATGTGGCGACGCTGCTGACGGCGATTCAGTACACGCAGAGCCAGCATGGAGTGGAGGGGGAGATGGAGCCGATCAGGACTGCGGTGGAGTCGTGGACGCCGACGGTGGCGGGGTACCGATCGCTGGCTGCGGTGGTCGAGGCGCTGACGAGTACGGGTGAGGGTCGGTTGGAGGTGGTACAGGAGGCGGCGGGGCGGGGGCTTTTTGCGGACCTGCGGCTGATGCAGCCTGCGATCACGGCGTTGGGCGACCGTTTCGGACAACTGGCGGATTTTGTGGCGGAGCAGGCGATTCCCCAGTTTGGTCGTTCGGTGGTTCCGTTGCTCAAGGTTGGATTTAATCCAAAAGGGGGAGTGTCTCATGCGCGCAGACTGCGAGCGATTGCGGCGGTGGATCGGGAGGAAGGTCGTGCGTTTGCGCGGGCGGCGATGAAGGAGGCGAAGAAGGAGGTGAAGGTGGCGGCGATTGGGGCGCTCGCGGGGTCTAAGGAGGATTACGAGACGATTGTGGCGCTGAGCAAGGACAAGGCACATGAGGTCCGGTTTGCGGCGATTGAGGTGCTAGGAAGCATTGGGGATCCGCAGGCATTGAGGCTTGCGGATGAGATCGTGCTCAAGGCGAAAGACGGTTGCGACGTCCGAGCCCGCGAGGCGGCGGCCCTTATTGCGAAGAGCGGAGATGGTGCGGTGATGGCGAGATGCCTTGATGAACTGGAAACGCATCTGCCGAAGCTCGAAGAAAACCGGCTGCGCTGCTACTGGTTGCTCCAATGCCTTGAAGGCGTCCGCACTGAAGCAGTGCGCGACAGACTCGTGGGGTACTTCCGGCGGCTATTTGCGGGAATCGAGAAGGCGACGAGACTGAATGCCCGTCGTCTTGGCGGTGAGTTCGAGTCGGCGCAGATGGAGGTGTTAACAGGTATTGCGGCGTTGCTTCTTGAGATGAATGATCGTGTTGCCGACCGGGTGCTGGTCGAGGCACGGACGAAGGAATTCGATGAACTGACATGGTATGCTCTGAAGGCCAGCACGCGATTCATGGATGCGGAAGGCATTTTCGACGCCTTTGCGCCGCTGATCAGAGAAGGGCCGCGCCTGAATTCGGCGAGGGACTATCTGACATCGGCAGGGGGACGACCGAGCAGTTACTCCGGCTCAGCCTTTCCGAAAGAGCTGCTGTCCAGTCGGTGGGTTGGATTGTTCATGCAGGGTGGCTGCGGGAAAGAGGTGGCGATGATTGCTGAGCCAGGTCAGCCGGAAGTCGATGCGTTTTTGAAGCGATATGCCGATTGGGCGGGTTTCAGGGACAGTGCCGAAAGCGCTTTGTATCTAACGGCATTCGAGCCGAGGAAGGCGATTCGGGTGGTTTTCGAGCTCCTTGAGAGACTGCAGGAGAGGGCAGACGCGACGGTCGGGGATGGACGAATTCTATGGGAAGCGCTTGCGCTGCTTCCGCCGTCATCGCTGCCGTATTTTGAGAAGGCTGCGGCGACGGTTCTGCCGTCGTTTCGGGTGAAGTTAGAGGAAGCGTATGCGAAAGTCCGGGAGCGTGCGGGTGCGGGTTCCTGACGTTTATTTTCTGAATTTTCAATACCATGTCCAACGACCTACGAGTTCCTGCGGAGCAGCTTTATCGAGATGAACTGGAGGCGCTGATTGCCGGGGAGAAGCATCCGGTGCCGGCTGGGTGGCGGATGTCGCCGCGGTCGGTGCTGACGTATATTTGCGGGGGGAAGGTGGGGAAGAAGGAGATCACGGCGAAGTACATTGGGCATACGAGACTGGTGGAGATTGCGATTGCGACGCTGGTGACGGATCGGGCGCTGTTGTTGATAGGAGAGCCGGGGACGGCGAAGTCGTGGTTGTCCGAGCATCTGGCGGCGGCGATCAACGGGGACAGTACGCGGGTGGTGCAGGGGACGGCGGGGACGACGGAGGAGCAGATCCGGTATTCGTGGAATTACGCGATGCTGATTGCGAGCGGGCCGAGTGACGCGGCGCTGGTGAGGAGTCCGGTATTCCGGGCGATGGAGGCTGGCGGGCTGGTGAGGTTTGAGGAGATTACGAGGTGTGCGTCGGAGGTGCAGGATGCGATGATTTCGATTTTATCGGAGAAGCGCCTGAGCATCGCGGAGCTGGCGAAGGAGGTGCCTGCGCGGAGGGGGTTTTCGGTGATTGCGACGGCAAACACGAGGGACCGTGGGGTGAATGATATGTCGGCGGCGTTGAAGCGGCGGTTCAACATCGTGGTGCTGCCGTCGCCGAGTGATCTGGCGACGGAGGTGGGGATTGTGCAGAAGCGGGTGAAGGAACTGGCGGCGAGTCTTGATCTTGGGGCGGATTTACCGGCTGTGAGTGCGGCGGAGCAGGTGTGCACGATTTTCCGGGAGTTGCGGATGGGGCAGACACTGGATGGCAAGAACAAGGTGAAGAGCCCGAGTGGGGCATTGAGCACGGCGGAGGCGATCAGCCTGCTGGCGAACAGCATGGCGCTAGCGGGGAATTTCGGGAGCGGGACCGTGGAGGCGGCGGATATTGCGGCGGGATTGCAGGGAGCGGTGGTGAAGGACGATGACAAGGATCACGTGATCTGGCAGGAGTATCTGAACAACGTGATGAAGAAGCGAGGAGCGGGGTGGAGGGATCTTTATCGGGCCTGCGAAGAGCGGAACGCGGGGGGGCGGAAAGTGAAGGTGAAGGAGGATGGGGACGAGGATGAGGAGAAGGCGTGAAGCGGGTTGTTCCGGGGACTATCTGAATGAGTAACGGCCCGCACATTTTCGGCGTGCGCCACCTTTCGCCGATGGGCGCGTGGCAGCTGAGGGCGTTTCTGGATCGGGTGCGGCCGGCGGCGGTGCTGATTGAGGGACTAGCGGATGCGACGGCATTGCTGCCGGATCTGGTTTCCGGGATGACTACGCCGCCGGTGGCGATTCTGGCGTACACGGCGGAGCTGCCGGCGCGTTCGCTGGTGTATCCGGTGGCTCGGTACAGTCCGGAGTATCAGGCGGCGCGATGGGCGGCGGAGCACAAGGCATTGTGTCGGTTCATTGACTTGCCGGGGGATGTGTTTCTGGCGCTTGGGGAGATGGCGGAGAAGGCGGGGAGGGAGAAGGTTGAAGAGGGGGAAGGGGCGGGCGGGGGTGAGGAGACTAGCGAAGTGGTGGAGGAGAACCGGGCGAGCATTTACGAGTATTTTGCGAAGGCGTCGGGCGAGCCTGACTATGAATCGTGGTGGGAGCGTCGATTTGAGCATGACACTGGGGAGGACAGCTATCGGATGGCGGCGTATGAGTTTGGGAGCGGGTTGCGGGCGGCGGGGGAGCGGGCGAGGCGGAATGTGGCGGAGAATCTTGTGAGGGAGGCGTGGATGCGGCGGGAGGTGGAGCGGGTGATTGGGGAGGGGATTGCTGCGGAGAAGATTGTGGTGGTTTGCGGGGCGTATCATGCGCCGGAGCTGACGCTGGATTTTCCGGCGATGAGCGATGCTGAAGTGGCGGCGCTGCCGCGGCGGGCGAGCAAGCTGACGCTGATGCCGTACACGAACTTCCGGCTCAGTGCGCAGAGCGGGTATGGCGCGGGGAATCATGCGCCGGCGTACTTTGAGCTGATCTGGGACAGCCTTGAGCAGGCGGGCGGGGTGGACGCGGTGCCGGCGGAGTTTCTGTCGCGGGTGGCGCGCGGGTTACGTCAGGGTGGGTCGGCGAAGAGCACGGCGGAGGTGATTGAAGGCGTGCGACTGGCGCGGACCCTGGCGGGATTCCGTGGTGGCGGCGTGCCGACATTGCGCGATCTGGAGGATGCGGCGATTACCTGCATTGGTCAGGGTGAGCGGGCGTCGATTGCGGAGGCGCTGGCGCGCGTGGAGGTCGGGACGGCGACGGGGAGTCTCAGGGAAGGAGTGAGTCAGACGTCGATACAGGATGATTTCGTGCGGGAGATGCAGAGACTGAAGCTAGGTGATTACCGCACGCCGGTGGTGCAGACCCTGAAGCTTGATTTGAGAGAGAATCGGTTTGTGAAGACGGCGGAGGCGGCGTTTCTTGATCTGAATCGGTCGGCATTTCTGCATCGGCTGGAGGTGTTGGGTGTGCCGTTTGCGCGGCGGCAGGCACTGCGTCAGGACAGCGGCACGTGGGCGGAGGTGTGGGATTTGGCGTGGACGCCGGAGGCGGAGATTGCGCTGGTGGAGAGCGTGCTGCTGGGGGAGACGGTAGAGGCGGCGACGGCGTATCGATTTGCGACGCGGCTGAGTGATTGTCAGGATATTGGTGAGGCGGCGACGATTGTGCGCGAGGCGTGCGAGTGCGGGATGCCTGAGGCGATGGACCGGGCTCGGCGGGAGGTGCAGCGTCTGGCGGCGGATGCGGCGGCACTGGTGAAGCTGACGACTGCGGCGCGGGAGGTGGCGACGGTGGTGCGGTTCGGGAGTCTGCGGCGGGTGGACCCGGCAGCGCTGGAGCCGCTGGTGGCGGAGTTGTTTGTGCAGGCGTCGCTCAACCTGGTGATGGCGGCGGGCTGCGACGATGCCGGGGCGCGCGAGATTCTGGGTGGGATGGAGCACATGCATGCGATCAGTCAGGAACTGCCGGAGGTGGTTGATGATGATCTGTGGCTTTATCACCTAGCGGCGCTGGCGGAGGCTGATGACCGCAAAGCGCTGCTTTCCGGATTTGCCTGTGCGATTCTGCTGGAGCGGGCGCGGATGGACGATGCCGAGCTGACGCGGGAGGTTGGGCGGCGGCTTTCGCCGGGGATTCCTGCGGAGATTGGAGCGGGGTGGTTTGAGGGACTTGCGAAGCGGAACCGCTATGCATTGCTGGCGAGACTGACGCTCTGGCGGGCGGTGGATGATTATCTGGCGTCGCTGGATGATGAGGAGTACAGGAGGGCGCTGGTGTTTCTGCGTCGAGCGTTTGGAGGGTTCAGTCCGCAGGAGAAGCGTCACATTGCGGAGAATCTCGGTGAGGTGTGGGGGCTGGGAGCTGATCCGGTGAGCGAGGCGATCGGGCAGGAGTTGTCGGAGAAGGAGGAGGAGACGATCAGCAGTCTGAATGAGTTCAACTTTGATGATTTGTGAGATGAATAGCCTACTGTTCACATGATGGAGCCGACTGCAGATCAGATGGAACGCCTGCGCCGGTGGAGGCTGGTGCTGGGGCGCAGTGCGCAGGATTCGCTTGGCGGGATGGGTGCGTGCGAATTGGGGCGGGATGATGTGCTGATGGATGAGGCGCTGGCGGCGATTTATGATGAGAGCGAGGATGGGGCGGGGGCGAAACGGGAGGCGGGTTTGGGTGGGAGTGCGCCGCGGCTGGCGAAGTGGCTTGGGGATATCCGGACGTACTTTCAGGAGGACGTGGTGGCGGTGATTCAGAATGATGCGGTGGAGCGGAAGGGGATGAAGCAATTGCTGCTTGAGCCGGAGTTGCTGAAGAACATGCAGCCGAGTCTGGCGCTGGTGGGCACGCTGTTGTCGCTGAGCCGGCAGATTCCGGAGCATACGAAGGAGACGGCGAGGGAAGTGGTGCGGGCCTTGGTGGAGCAGATCCGGCATTTGCTGGAGAGTGAACTGCGGCGGGCGGTGAGTGGTGCGCTGAACCGGAGGCAGCATTCGCCGCTGGCGAGGGTGGATTCGATTGACTGGAAGCGGACGATTGCGCGTAACCTGAAGAACTGGCAGCCGGAGCTTCAGCGGTTGGTGCCGGAGCGGTTCTGGTTCTGGTCGCGCGCGCAGCGGCAGAATCAGTGGACGGTGATTGTGGACATGGATCAGAGCGGGAGCATGGCTGACAGTGTGGTTTATGGAGCGGTGACGGGGTCGATTTTTGCGTCGCTGCCGGCGCTGAACACGCGGGTGGTGGCGTTTGATACGGAGGTGGTGGATCTGACGGAGCAGTGCGGCAGTGATCCGGTGGACATGCTGTTTGGGGTGCAGCTAGGCGGGGGCACGGACATCAACAAATCGGTGGGTTACTGCCGTCAGTTCATTACTGATCCTGCGAAGACCCTGTTCATACTGATCACGGATCTATATGAAGGCGGGAATTCGGCGCAGCTGGTGCGGCGGCTGAAAGAGATGGTGGAGAGCGGCGTGCGGTGTCTGTGCCTGCTGGCATTGAGCGACAGCGGGATTCCATCGTTTGATGAGGCGATGGCGAAGAAGCTGGCGGCGCTGGGGATTCCGTGTTTCGGGTGCACGCCGGTGAATCTTCCGGTGCTGATCGAGGGCGCGCTGGGCGGCGATGATTTGAAGGTGCTAGCGGAGAAGGTGATGACGCGGCCGAAGCGGCGGCGCGGGCAGGGATGAGAAGTGAGAAGTGAGAAGTGAGAATGGCGTGTTTGGAGAGGAGAGGCAGGGGAATGCGGGTAGGGAGAGGGGGAGGCAGGGGAATGGATAGCAGGGGAATGCGGGTAGGGAGAGGGGGTAGGCAGGGGAATGGTTGGCAGGGGAATGCGGGTAGGGAGAGGGGGTAGGCAGGGGAATGGGTGGCGGGGGAATGGGTGGCGGGGGAATGCGGGTGGGGAGAGGGGGTATGGGGAAGTGAGAAGTGAGAAGTGAGAATGGATGGCAGGGGAATGCGGGTGGGGGGAGGTGCGACTAGGGGGATTTGAAGGAGAGGCGGAGGAAGCGTTGGGATTCGCCTGGGGGGAGTGGGGAGCGGAGGGTGAGGATTTCGGAGCCGTCGGGTCTGGTGGAGCGGGAGACGAGGGTGGCTGGGGTGGGGGCCCATGAGGCGAGGTTAGGGGAGGAATCGACGGAGGTGAGGACATCTGCGCCTGGGGCGCGGATGAAGACGGCTTCGAAGGTGCCGCCTGGGCCGGAGGCGGAGAGGATGGGGCGGGTGCCGCCGGTGGCGTAGGCCATGAGATTGGAGATGCCGTCGTTGTTATCGTCGCCGTTGGGGTTGGCGGGGAGAGGGGCGGCGTCGGAGGTGGCTGGGGAGCCGTTGGTGGAGCGGCTGGCGCGCCAGTTGAGTGGGTCGGAGGGGTCTGGGTTGAGGGATGGGGCGACGAGGACGAGGGATGGGCCTGTGCCGTCGGCGTCGGGCCATGGGGAACGGTCCCTGTAGGAGAAGCGGACGATCTCCTGGCCTGCGGCGTCGATGATGGCGAGTTCCTCGCCGGTGTTGGAGAGCAGGTTGGCGTTCGGGAGGAAGTATTCGGGGAGCGTGGCGATGCCGGGGTAGCGGAGGTTGAAGGCGGCGGTGCGGCGGGGGATGATGCGGCGGGAGCCTGGGGCCATGGTGATGTTAGCTGGGGCGTTCCATGTGATGCCTGAGGAGAAGCGGACCCCGTTGAGGGAGAGGGTGCTTTGGCTGATGTTGAGGAGTTCGATGAATTCGAAGTCGTCGTTGTCAGGGAAGGCGAGTTCGGGGCCGGAGGGGGGAGCGGGGTGGTAGTTGAATTCGGAGATGACGAGATTGCCTGCGGCGGCGGGGATGATGGAGCCGGGGCCGGTGAGGGGGATGTTGTCTGAGGCGGCGACGGTGCCGTCGAAGGCGATGGCTTCGATGAGGTAAACGTTAGGTCCGGGGGCGGCTGGGAGGGAGACTGACCAGATGGAGCGGGACGTCCATGTGGTGGTGGCGGATTCGTCGGCACCGTTGATGCGGAGCGAGCGGACATCGAGGGGGGCGGTGCCGGAGATGGTGACCTGAGGCGTGGTGACGGAGAAGTCGGCCCCGTTGTTCGTGGTGATGGCGAATGGGGTGGCTGGGTAGAGCGGGGCGATCTGGGAGCGGACGAAGGCGACCCGCTG
>JAIXPK010000264.1 GCA_027486335.1 Verrucomicrobiaceae bacterium
CGCACTCCTTTGCGAATTGAGCAACGAATGGCTCACCGGAAAAATCTACCTCAACATGAACTCCATAGAGCCACCCTGCGCCTAGCCGAAACTTTTACAGAATAAAAATTGCGCGGCCGAGGTCGGCACTCATCGACGCCTGCAAGAGCTTTCAGGACTCGACGTTCCACGTTTTGCTGGTCGCATGTCTCGAGCATTCTTGCGACCATGTGGATCGCGAGAGTTGGACCATTGGAGGCACCGTCCGAGCACTCACATTTGGCTGGCTGCGGACACGAGGACAGCTTCCACTCGATCTTTGGCCGCCTGTTTTTACAGCCATGCAGTCGCAGGTCGAGTCGATTCAGCTTCCAACTGGCCTTCATTGGGTTCGCTATTTCTACGCTCACATTCCAGGCGACAGCCCGACGATTGAGGTGCTCGTGGATAACGAGCCCCATCCGGCACTCGTATCGGCGGCATCGACTTTGCCTTGGCCCACATCGGATGCCTTCTACTCAGCACGATTATTCTTCACCATCCAGGATGCACCCAGTTAACCACCATGCAGGTTTGACGGCACTTCCCTTGCCCTTCGCGTAACCTGCCGGCGGTCTGTCTCCCCATGGTCGGCTCCACCGAGCGTGACTCCCGCACCAGTCCCAAACAACCCCGCCCGATCCGCCTGACATTCCCGCCCCCCGGCCTCACGAAGGAGAAAGGCCGAAGTAATCCTCAATAGCGGTGCGGAGTGCCGCGGGACGCAGATTGCCGCCCACAGTATTCTTAATAGCGTTCACTATCGCCGGCCATTCCGGCGAGTCTTCCGGGAAAGCGGCCAGGAAGGCCGAGAGGTCAGTGCGTATGGTGTCTGGCAAATTCACCGTCGTGTCGCCAGGCAGCGTGGCAGCAAGACGAAACACATCGGCGCGGTGCTTGCTGATGTCCTTCGAGTCAATTGGCTCTCCAGCTTCTTTCCGCGCCCGGAGATCAATCCAAGCCTTCGCCTTTAGAGGAATCAGCGCAGAGGCACTCGCGAAGGCGATTCCGTCATGCGTCTCCTGCTGCCGGACGATCAGAGCATGATAATCCGCATCGACCAGAATAGCTGAGAGGCTGTGGTGCCCTTCGCCAGAGCGGATCGGGATGATCGTCTGCTCATCTCCCAGTGAAAGGCCTTCGGGAAGGCCGCTGAAGATCTCCAGCATCGCTGGAAATCGGTCATCCGTAGGTTTGGAGAATCGATAGAGCGCAGGCGGGCCGCCCTCACTGCTTTCACGGATCACGTACCCGCCCTCGGCAATGAAGGCACGCATCGTTGCCACAAATTCCTCGCTCACCGCCTCCAGAATCAGCACAATGTCGAGGTCTCTGGTGGCGCGGAAGCTCAGACCGCGGCGACTGAACCACTCGTCACAGGCTGCCCCTCCAATCAGCACCAGAGACTTCGGGCAATCCCGGAAGCGCTCACGAAAGATGTCAATCCCCCTGACCATGACTACCCGGCAAACGCTCCATCGAGCACGGTTTGTATTTGTTGCTGCACACGTTCGTCGCTGTCGCCGCGCAGGCTGAGCGCTAGGGAAATCGGGTCCACACAGAATCCGTCACTGAGGAACCGAGGATCATATCTCCATGCCTCAACCCGCAGATTGGCCTCTTCCGGACCGTGGACCGTGTCGAACATCCCGTTCGTTAGCATCTCACGATAGGCACGCTCCGTCAACGCCCGGGTCGGAACAGGGTCATCTTCCGTCTTCGCAGTCATCGCAAGAGCCGTGTAGCCAGCAGGCAGACCGGGGGGTCCGAACTCATCCCGATTCTTCCAGCGCACCCACTCCGACTTCTTCACGGGACTGCTCATCAGCGGCTCAGCCTTGTTCCACAGGTCCCGCCCCGCAGCAGTAAACTGAATGACCACCGCTCGACCCTCCCGGGACGTCTGGCAGAGGCCGTTGGTTTCCCACTCCTCCTTCACTTTGGTGACCGTCATCCTCGTGTAGTTCGTAATCGCGGCGATCTCCTGCAGAGGCATGTCATCAAGGGGCGTCCGCAGAAGATGATATAGAAGAATGCACTGGGCCGCCGGCGTCAATCTCAGTCCCGCCTCCGGCCCAGCAGCCGCAAACCGCTCTCTCAGGTCCACCATCATGAATGGCATGAAGAGCTGGCTTCCGGGCACAATGAACGCGGTGCCGGCACGCACCATTCGGTTCCTCACGTAGGACGCCGTCTGCGACATCACCAATGTGACCGGCTCAGCCAACTGAGCCCGCATCGCCCCGGCATGCGCGCCATACTCCGCCGGGGACCCAGCTTCCCAGTTGGGCCTCTCCAGCGCAAACAGACAGTCCCGTCCAAAAAGCCCAATCCGGGCAAGCCGATATCGCTCCCTCAGAAACAAAGGCAGCACAGCCTGCCCAGGAGCATCCCTGACCACAGCCACGCTCCCTGTGATCAACTCAAGGTATTCAGACAGGCGTTTCTCCAAGGCTGGCATGACGATAAACTATGTCATGCACGGTAAACTCGTCAAGTTTATCGTGCAAGGTTCACTTTACTGGCGAGCGAAACCAAAGCGCTTTCCTCCACCGTCGCAGACGTCTCCTTTGCAATTCACGCCCATCCGGGCACCCAATCCACAAGGGTACCGGGACATCGTCGCGCCAGCATTAGCGTGTCGCCCCCTCCACCAGCACCCGCCACCGGTGCACCGTCACCGCCGACAGAAACCACCCATTCTCACCCACCCGCCCATCCAGCGTCACCACCCTCCCCAGCCCAGGATCCGCCTGAATCCACCGGCCCTCGCCTGCATACGCCAGAATGTGTACCCCACTCGCCGTCACCGCCAGATCCCCCGGCCGCAGCGCCCCGTAATCCATTTCCCTAATCGTCCCACCCATCCCCACCGGAACCGTGTAGCCACGATACCCCGCCGCCAGCGCCCGCGCACTCGCATCAAACCACCACTGCCCGACCCATTCCCGAATCGCCCGCCCATTCCCGTGCCTCACCCCATACGCTAGCAACGCATCGCGCATCGCCCGCCGCGGCAATCCCGA
>JAIXPK010000266.1 GCA_027486335.1 Verrucomicrobiaceae bacterium
ATCTCAAATGTCCCGAAATTCCGCAGCACCACCTCATGCTGCTGCGAAAGATGCTGCGTGACGTTGTCCAGAAACAATTGCAGCACATCAAATACCTGATGCTGCGTCAATCCGCTCTGGTCTGCTATCTGGACAACAAGGTCCCTTTTCGTGATGGTCTCCATTCCGTTGGTTCTGTTATGCATTAAGCGGATTTTCGGCAGTCCGCGCGCCCGGGTGTGGGATGATTTACGTCCGCCAGCAGATTAAAGTGTCAGTAACTTTGCACTTTATCTCGTTTTTCTGTTTGAACCCGCCGCCTAGCCCCACCTTCCCCTCCCCCAATCATCCCCATGGACCCGCCCACCCCCTTCATCAACGAAACCTTCTCCGCCCGCGAAGTCCCCCCTCACCTCATGGACGCTCTCTGGGCCATGGGCTGGCGCCACTTCGGCCCCGACTTCTTCCGATACTCCGTCACCGTCTCCAACCCCGCCGCCCAGGACGTCATCCAGCCACTCCGACTCAACCTCCAACACTTCCAGCTCTCCAAAAGCCAGCGCCGCATCCTCCGCCGCAACACCGACGCCGACCTCCGCATCGGCCCTGCCATCGTCGACGCAGAACGCGAAGACCTCTTCTTCCGCCACCGCCAGCGCTTCACCGCCAACATCCCGGACTCCCTCCGCGACTTCATCCCCTCCCACCTCCCAGCCTCCCTCCCCTGCCAGTGCCTCTCCGTCGAAATGCGCCTCGACGGCCGTCTCCTCGCCGTCAGTTATCTCGACGTCGGCGCCGCCGCCGTCTCCAGCGTCTACGCCATGTTCGACCCCTCCATCGCCTCCCGCAGCCCCGGCATCCTCACTCTCCTCGCAGAAATCGAATGGGCCCGCCAGGCCCGTAAAACTTTCCTCTACCCAGGCTACGCCACCGCAGGCCCAGGCATCTACGACTACAAGAAATCCCTCCGCCCGCTCGAATACTTCCACTGGGCTTCCTCCTCGTGGCTGAAGCTTGCACCAGCCCCGCCCGACCCCTAAGGATCCCCAACCAATCTCCTACCCATGCACCAGCGCATTTTCATCGGCCTCCTCTCAGGCATCGCCGCAGGCCTCGCCCTCCAGGGCCTGCGCCACTCCGGCTTCCTCTCCCCCGCCTTCCTCGAAGGACTCGACGCCACCCTCCTCTCCCCTGTCGGCAAGGTCTTCCTCGGCATGCTCCGCATGGTCGTCGCCCCACTCGTCTTCGCCAGTCTCGCCCTCGGCGTCGCCCAACTCGGCCGTCTCGACCGCCTCGGCCGTCTCGCCTCCCGCACCTTCGCCCTCTTCGCCCTCAATATGGCCGTCGGCACCATCCTCGGCCTCCTCCTCATGAACTGGCTCCAGCCAGGCGCAGGCATCGACGCCGCCGCCCGGTCCTCTCTCATCGACAGCCACGCCGCAGGCCTCGCCAAAGCCCAGGCCGGCCTCGCCGCCCAATCCGGCAAATTCAACGTCGGCTCACTCGTCGAAATGTTCTTCCCAGCCAACTGGATAACCTCTCTCGCCGACCCCAATCTCCAGATCCTCCCACTCATCGCCTTCGCCCTCCTCTGCGGCATGGCCGCCACCACTCTCCCAGAATCCCAGCGCGTCTCCTTCATCGACGCCATGGACCTCATCGCCCGCCTCGGCACCAAAATCGTCGACTTCGCCCTCGCCCTCGCCCCCTACGCCGTCGCCTGCCTCATGGCCTCCGCCGTCGTCCGCTTCGGCGCGGGCGTCCTCGGCCCGCTCCTCCTCTTCGTCTTCGGCGTCCTCGGCGTCATGGCCCTCCACCTCTTCGGCTCCATGACTCTCCTCCTCAAAGCCTTCAGCAAGGTCCCTCCAGGAAAATTCTTCCGCGGCATCCGCACCGTCATGCTCACCGCGTTCTCCACCAGCAGCAGCAACGCCACGCTCCCCACCTCCCTCCGCGTCGCCCGCGACGACCTCGGCGTCTCCGCCCCCACCGCCGGCTTCGTCCTCCCACTCGGAGCCACCATGAACATGAGCGGCACCGCCCTCTACGAAGGCTGCGTCGTCCTCTTCGTCGCCCAGGCCTACGGCATCCACCTCGATCTCGCCCAGCAGGCCATCCTCGTCCTCCTCACCGTCCTCAGCGCCGTCGCCGTCTCCGGCATCCCCGGCGCTTCCCTCCCGCTCATCATCGGTCTCCTCGGCAACTTCGGCATTCCCGCCGAGGGCCTCGCCCTCGTCCTCGGCTTCGACCGCATCCTCGACATGGCTCGCACCGTTCTCAATGTCGCCGCCGACCTCGTCACCGCCGTCATCGTCGACCAACCCGAACCATCCCCGGACTCCCCATGAACTTCTGGCTCTTCAAATCCGAACCCGACGTCTTCTCGTTCGCCGACCTCAAATCCCGCCCCCATCGCCGCGAACCATGGTCCGGGGTCCGCAACTACCAGGCCCGCAACTTCATGCGCGACTCCATGCTCCCAGGCGACCTCGGTCTTTTCTATCACTCCAGTTGCCCCCAGCCAGGCGTCGCCGGCATCCTCCGCATCGCCTCGGAACCCAAACCCGATCCCTCCCAGTTCATCCCCTCCGACGAATACTTCGACCCCAAAGCCTCACCGGAGCGACCCATCTGGCAACTCGTCGACGTCGCATGGGCCGCCGATCTCCCCCAGTTCGTCTCCCTCGATCTCCTCCGCACCGCACCCGCCCTCGCCGACATGCAGATCCTCCGCCGCGGCAACCGTCTCTCCATCACCCCAGTCACCCCTGACGAATTCCACCACATCTGCTCCCTCGGCGGTCTCTCCCCAAAAGCCATCACCGCCCTCTCCTGAACGCGGACTCCCGCCCGCCTTGCACGCCCCACCCACCCCGTGCACCGCTGGCCCGGATGATCCCCCGTCTCTTCCTGCTCCTCTTCCTCGCCTCCCTCCACCCAGCCTCCGCCGCCTCCCCTGCCCCAAACATCGTCTTCATCCTCGCCGACGACCTCGGCTGGGGCGAACTCGGCTGCTACGGCCAGCAGAAAATCCCCACGCCCAACATCGACCGGCTCGCCTCCGAAGGGCTCCGCTTCACGCAGCACAACAGCGGCGCTCCCGTCTGCGCACCCTCCCGCTGCGTCCTCCTCACCGGTAAACACCTCGGCCACGCCGAAATCCGCGGCAATCAGCAGGCTTCCGTCCGCTTCCCCGAATTCAAAGAAGGCCAGCACCCGATCTCCGCCTCCGCCACCACTCTCCCCTCCGTCCTCCGCAACGCCGGCTACTCCACCGCCGCCTTCGGAAAATGGGGGCTCGGCCCAGTCGGCAGCTCCGGCGACCCCAACACCAAAGGCTTCGACCTCTTCTTCGGCTACAATTGTCAGGCCGTCGCCCATTCCTACTTCCCCTCACACCTCTGGCGAAACAAGGACCGCATCCCTCTCAACAACCCTCACATCCCCGGTCACGCCAAACTCCCGCCCGACGGTCTCTCCACTTCCTCTTTCCAGGGCCAATCCTACGCCCCGCTCCGCATGATCTCGGAAGCCGAAACCTTCATCGCCTCCACCACCCCCTCCAAACCATTCTTCCTCTACCTCGCCTTCATCGAACCCCACGTCGCCATGCACCCGCCCGCCGACGAGGTCGACAAATTCCCGCGCGACTGGGACCCCCAACCCTATCAAGGCGAAAACGGCTATCTCCCCAACGCCCGACCCAGAGCCGCCTACGCCGCCATGATCAGCATGCTCGATTCCTACGTCGGCCGCATCCGCAGCGCCCTCGACAAATCCGGCGCAGCCCCTAACACGCTCATCGTCTTCACCAGCGACAACGGTGCCACCCACGCCGGCAAACCAGACAGTCCGTTCCACATCGGCGGCGCAGACCCCGTATTCTTCAATAGCACCAAAGGTCTCCGCGCCTTCAAAGGCAGTATCTACGAAGGCGGTCTCCGCGTCCCCTGCATCGCCCACTGGCCCGGCAAAATCCCCCAAGGCTCCGTCACCGACGCCCCTTCCTACTTCGCCGACTGGTTCCCCACGCTCTGCGCCGCCTCCGGCACCACTCCACCCGACGGGCTCGACGGCGAAAACCTCCTCCCCATCCTAACCGGCTCGCCCGCCCCAGCCTCACGCAACCCCATGGTCTGGGTCTTCCCCGAATACACCGGCCAGGTCGCCGTCAGAATCGGTCCTCACAAAATCCTCCGCCGCGGCCTCAAAACCAGGAAACCCGGCCCGTGGGAAGTCTATCACATTCCCTCGGACCCCTCCGAACAAAAAGATCTCGCCACCTCCTCCCAACCGCTCATCGACCAAGCCCGCACCATCCTCCGCGACCAGTCATCCCCTAACGCCATCTTCCCGCTCGCCATCCCGGATTGACACCCGCGTCCTCCTCCCCCCTTCTTCTCCCCCAAAAATCCATCCCCCCAGGCCACCGATCCGCATCCCCGGATCCGGCCACTTTTTCGTCTTTCTCGTCATCCCACCCCCCATTCCCCGCGTAAATTCGACACAAAACTAGAACAAAACCTAATCATGAGCATCGCCCTCCAGTCCCTCGCCCTCCCCCCGGCCGAACGCAAGTTCCCCGCGTTCTCCCTCGAACGTCTCCTCCGCTCCGTCTTCGAACCGACTCTGAACCGCCGCATCTGTGTCCTCATCGACCTCCC
>JAIXPK010000071.1 GCA_027486335.1 Verrucomicrobiaceae bacterium
TCCACCGGCAGAATGTTCGGCTGCATCTCCACCACCGTCACCTTCGTCCCGAACGCGTTGAAAAAATACGCAAACTCAATCCCGATCGCACCAGCCCCGATCACAATCACTTCCTTCGGCTGCTTCTCCAGCACCATCGCATCCTTGCTCCCGATCACCACCTTGCCGTCAAACCCAAGCCCAGGCATCTCCCGCGTCGCACACCCCGTCGCAATCAGAATCTTCTCCCCCTCAATCACACTCTTCGCCCCGTCCTTCGCCGTCACCTCAACCTTCCCGCCACCCAGCAGCGCTCCATTCCCGCGGATGTAATCCACTTTGTTCTTCTTGAACAGAAACTCAATCCCCCCAGCCAGCCGGTCACTCACCTTCCGGCTCCGGCCAATGATCTTGCTCCAGTCATAAGCCAGATTGTCAAAACTGAACCCGAACTCCCCAGCCTTGTGCGTCAGCAGATGATACAACTCCGCATTCCGCAGCAGGCTCTTCGTCGGAATACAGCCCCAGTTGAGACACGTCCCGCCAGCACGGTCCGCTTCAACACAGGCCACTTTCTTTCCAAGTTGCGTGGCGCGGATGGCGCCAACATAGCCCGCCGGGCCGCCGCCGATGACGATGAGGTCGTATTTCATGTGATTTGTCAGTCAAGCCCAGACCCCTGCGGCCAAAGCTCACCTGCCTGATTCCATGACGGCACCGCCCGCGTTTGCAACCGGCGAAACGCCTCACCCACTCAACCCCACCGCCAACCTCACCCACAACCTCACGGCTGCACCCACGACTTCCACACAAACGCCTCGATCCCCACCTGCGCGAACCGCTTCCCGTCAGGCACCGGCCGCAACCGCAGGATGCACCGCGCCTCGCCCTCCCCGTCCTCATTCACCTCCCCGCGCCGCCGCGCCTGCCGGCACTCCGCCAGCAACTGCCGCGCCACCTCCGAATCAGACTCGCAATACCCGTGACACGTCACCCGCTTCTCCGGATCAGTCATCTTGAACGCCATGTACCGGAACTTGTCCGGGAACGCCCCCTCATACTTGTCCGCAGGACTCACCGTCACCCGGAAATCCCCAGGCCCCTCCGGATTCCCCGTCACAAACTCCGTCCACGACACCTCCGACCACGACACCAGATGCTCCCAGTCAATCCGCGGCGCACCACCATCCCGCGGCAGCTCCAGCCACACCTGCCGCCCCTTCACCGTATCCGCCTCAATCGTCGTAAACGCAAAATCAATCCCCGATCCCTCGAAATTGCTCACCTCCTGCCAGTCCGTCGACACCGTGATCTTCCGCGGCGACAGCAACTGGCTCGCATAATGCCGCCGCATCCGCTCCACCGTCACCTCCGGATGCCTCACCTCCTTCGCCATCACCTCAATCGTGTCCGCGTTGAAAAACCGCGTCAGCGCCGCACTCGCCGCATCCACATACTCACGCGACGGCACCTCCTCCTCCACCCCGCTACCAATCGGCTTCACCGCCGCACCCCCAAACATCCCCTTCGCAATCATCAACCCAACCCCAGCCCCCGCCAGCAACAGCACCACCACCGCAATCGACGCCGCCCGCCGAAACGACGCCGGCCGTTCCTCCACATCCCCGCTCCCTCCCCACTCCCCAACATGCTCCGGCGACATATCCGCCTCATGCCTCGGTGAAAATGCCGGCCTCCTCTCCGGTGCCACCCGCGGCCCGCGCGCCCGTCCCTCCGGTGCCCGCCCCTCCGCCCCTCGGTCCGAGCCCGTAAACAACATCCCCCCACCCGTCGCAGGCGTCGCCCCCTCCCGCCGCACCGTCGGCAGCGTCACACTGAACTCCGCATCCCCACGCGCCGGAATCGGCTCCACCGGCCCCGCCGACACCGCCGCACGCGCCGACGCCTCAGCCGCCAGCTCCCCAACCTCATGCCGCGGCGGCGGCAAATGCCCGCCCTCCCGCTTCGGCCTCCCCGCCGCCGTCTGCTCCCCCGTCGCCAGATCCTCCACCTGCCGCCGCTCCGGCAAAACCGTCTTCTCCCGCCTCTCCCCATTCTCACCTTCTCCCACTCCCTGCCCCGGTGCCACCGCCATCGCCGCCAGCAACCGCATCGCCTCCCCACTCTCCATCCCGCGCCGTGTCGGCAACGCCGTCCCCTTCGCCCGCAACGGATCCGCCGCCACCGGCTCCACTCCCTCACCCAGCGTCACCGGTCCACTCCGGTTCAACCGAAACACCTTCCGACCCGGCGTCTCGCCACTCGTCTCCTCCTCCGGCCGCACCCCGCGCACTTCCTCGAACAACACCGGACCCACCGCCCCGCTCAACTCCCGCGGCAACACCAGATGCACCCCGCACCCGGGACACAACACCTCTGTCCCCGCATTCTCTTCATCAATCAGCAGCGGGGTCTGGCAACGGGGACAAGGTTGGACAATCTCCGGCATGGCTCTCTCAGGTCTCCTCCCCACCTAATGGCCCTTCCCCCCGCCGTCCAGTTCAAATCCCTCCACCCCCCTCCCAACAATTCCGCTTTTCGCCTTGAGCCCTCCCGTTCCCCTGCTTATGACCCCGCCCCGCGCCGGATTAGCTCAGTGGTAGAGCAGTTGATTTGTAATCATCAGGTCATCGGTTCAAATCCGATATCCGGCTCCATTCCGAAAGGCGCTCTCGAAAGGGAGCGCCTTTCCTTTTGCCCTCGCCAAGGCCTTATTCTCCAAGGCTTGCAGCGATGTCAGCCCGGGCATCACCCGCCGCCCCTCACCGGCCGCTCCCCAGCAGGCCGTCCCGCCCGCGCAGCTTCTCATAGTCGCGGATCTCCTCATCGTGAATCGCCGCCCACGCCGCCCGCTCCCGCACCACCCGCTCGTTCGCCTCCTTCACCAGCGCCTCCTGCTCCTTCGTCCGCACCTTCTCTAGCAGCGCTCGCGCATTCCGCGCCCGCTCCTCCGCACTGAACACTACCGCTGCCTGCCGCTCCCGCGCCGCGCCCAAGACCACAATCTCATGCCTCAAGCGCTCCCGTTCCGCCTCCAGCCTCTCTTCGTACCCACGGAACCACATCACCACACCTCCAACTATCAGCGCAGTCACTCCCGCTACCCCTCCCATGATCATAATTCGTCTCAAAGTCCGCATATACGAACACCCCATCCCCTCCAGATGCAAGCAAAATTAACTTTCCATGAATCCACCACCTCCCCCCCGCCGCCTCGCGCCACCCGCACCCCTCATTGACTTCCACTTCCCCCGTCCCTACACTGCCCCCATCATCGCGGGGGTGCCGGTCCAGTCCGGCTGAGATTTCCTGAACCTTACAGGAGAACCCTTTGAACCTGATCCGGCTAGTACCGGCGAAGGGAGTCGGGCAGGCCCATGGCGCTCTCCGTGATGTCCCCGGGCCCTCGTGCCCCCACTTCTCTCACTCCTTTCACCAACACCCACACGCTTTCCCATGATCGCCTCCGACTCCTCCTTCGAAGCCCACTCCTCCGAACAACTCCCAGCCTCCTCCCGCATCTACGTCGAAGGCACCATCCACAAGGACGTCCGCGTCCCCATGCGCGAAATCTCCCTCAGCCCCACCAAAGCCTTCAACGGCCGCATCGAAGAAAACGCCCCCGTCCGCGTCTACGATTGCTCAGGCCCATGGGGCGACCCCGACTACAAGGGTTCCGTCGAAACCGGTCTCCCTGCCCTCCGCAAACCATGGATCCTCGCACGCAACGACGTCGAAGCCTACGAAGGCCGCGCCGTCGAACCCCGCGACAACGGCTACCTCACCGCCAATCACGCCGAATACGCCGCCGCCAAACGCGAAGGCCTCCTCAGCCCACTCAAGGCCCCCATCAACGCCCAGCGCCAGCCCCTCAAGGCCCTCCCAGGCAAGGTCGTCACCCAGCTCGCCTACGCCCGCGCCGGCATCATCACCCCGGAAATGGAATTCATCGCGATCCGCGAAAACATGTATCGCTCAAAGATCGCCGACTTCACTAACGACATCGTCCGCAACGATCTCGACAAACAGCACGTCGGCTCTTCTCAGGTCCAGACCGATTACACCCCCGGCATCTTCCGCCGCTTCCCGCAGCGCATCCCCGCAGAAATCACCCCGGAATTCGTCCGCTCCGAAGTCGCCGCCGGCCGCGCCATCATCCCCTCTAACATCAATCACCCGGAACTCGAGCCGATGATCATCGGCAGAAACTTCCTCGTCAAAATCAACGCCAACATCGGCAACAGCGCCGTCGCCTCCAGCATCGAAGAAGAAGTCGAAAAA
>JAIXPK010000361.1 GCA_027486335.1 Verrucomicrobiaceae bacterium
CTGGTGCACCAGCGCCACAAACGCCTGCCGCGACGGCAGATTCCCAGCCGCCGTATCAAAATTGCACGACGCCATCAGCACACTCCCGAACCCGGACTTCACCGACGCTATGAACGCATCCCCATTCGCCGTCCGCCCGCCCGTCGACGCCCCGCTCGTCGCATCCGCCTCCATCTTCCAGTAACGCTGCAGCAGGGTCGTCCCAAGGTCGCTCTGCTTCGTGTCCGCCACCAATCGCAGCGCCGGATGCGTGAACGTGCTCATCGCCAGACTCACCCCATCCTTCGGCAACGCCTCGCTGATCAGCCGCGCCGGCAGAAACCGCCCGCCATCCGCCGTCCGCCACTGATTGTAAAACGCCGCGTCCGCTCCCGTCCCAGGCAGCACCATCAATCCACCCCCGCCCTGCACCCAGCCCGTCAATCGCCGCGCCGCCGACTCCGGCAGCTTCTCCACCCCAGCCAGAATAATCACCCGCCACGCCGCAAACGACCCTAACCCCACCGCCCGACTCAATGGCATCACCTCCGGTGCCATCGCCACCGCATCCTTGCCCCCGTCCTTCGGCGCAGTCAGCACCGACGGTGCCAGCGCCAATGCCGTAAACGCACCCGCACGATCCAGAAATCGCTCCGCTGGATTCCCATCAATGATCAGCACTGGCAACCGCTCGATCACATTGCACACACTCACCGTCTCATCATCCAGCGCCAGCTCGTCCCGGCCCTGCACCACCGCCTTCACCGGAAAACTCCCCGATTCCTTGAACTGATGCAGAAACCTAACCGTCTCCTTCGCCCCGGGCTGCAGTTGCCCGGTCCCCGGATCTTTCAGCACCGTCTCCCCAATGTGCAGCTCAACCCCTCCCGGCGTCACCGCCTCCGTCCCCGTATTCTCCACCGTCACATCAATCGAAACCGGCCGGTCCGTCCCGATCACCTCCCGGCTGTACGCAATCCCAGCCGCCGTCACATTCCGGAACGCCGTCGGCAGCGCATACTTCCTCAGCATCACCTTCGGCTTCGATGGCAGGGTCTCCATCCCCGCCAGCAGCGCCTCCCAGCGCGCCCGGTTATCCAGCTCCCATCCCATGTTCTGACCGTCCGTCAGCACAATGATTTCTTTGTTAGGGTTCGACCCGCGCGATACCGCCACCGCCGCCGCCGCCAGCGCATCAAACGCCGCCATCCTCCCACGCACCGGCTTCATCCCGTTCAGCGCTTCCATCAGCTCAGTCTTGTTCACCACCGGCTCCGCCACCCGTGCCATCGGCACCGGCCCGCCCAGAATCAGGCTGAACGCATTCCCCCCACCAGCCTTCTCAATGATCTCCCGCGCCTCCAGCAGCGCCAGATCGAAATTCGTCCCCGCCGCCCCAGCCCGCAGCTGCATCGACGTCGACCCGTCAATCACAATCGCCACATCCTTCCTCCCCGTCGTCCCGAAACGCTTCAGATTCCACTGCTTCTCATACATCACCGCCAGCACCGTCAGCCCCAGCAGCGCCAGACCTCCTAACAGCAGAATCCAGAACCACTTCCGCCGCCCCCGCAGCACAATCGCCGTCGTGATCGCCACCAGCGACAGCAGAAAACCCGGCAGCACCACCACCCACGGAATCGCCGACCCCGGCGGCACAAACGGCCGCGCCACCGCCAGCGCCAGCAACCCCATCAAAAGACACCGCGCCCCCATCAGCAGCGCCTCCTCCAGCTCAATCCGGCTCTTCCGCGACTCCACAGAATCAATCAGAAACTGCATCGCTCCCCAGTCCACCACCTTCGCCGCCTTCCGCGACAGCAGGTGAATCGCAATCGGAATGAGCACCGCCCCAAGCCCGGCCAGTAACGCTGTATTGATGAAAGACACGCAGGATCGTCAGGAAAATTGTTTCAGCGCCGCGACGCTCGACGCGCCAGAAAATCAGCCATCGCCCGCGTGTACGGCGTTCTCGTCGACAACGGCACGTAATCCGCATTCAATCGCCCGCACGCACTCTCCAGCTTCGCCACGTGCTCCCGCACCCGCTCCAGATATGCCGCCCGAATCGTCCGCGGATCCACCTTCACCTTCCCCACCACGCCCTCCAGATCCTTGAACTCCTGACTCGGCCCGAACGGAAACGTCAGCTCCTCCTCCGCCATCACATGAAACAGCACCACCTCATGATTCTGATACCGGAAATGATGCAGCGCCTCCACCAGCTGCGGCGCAGGCTCAAAACAATCCGTCAGAATCAGCACCAGCCCCCGCGACGGGATCCGCTCCGCCACCTCATGCAGGGTCGCCGCCAGTCGCGTGTCATTCCCTGTCTCCGTCCGGTCCAGCTCCCCTAGCACCTGCCTCACCTGGCTCGGCCGGCTCGCCGCCTTGATGTACGACCGGATCCGGTCGTCAAACGTCACCAGTCCCACCGCATCCTGCTGCTTGATCATCAGATACGACAACCCCGCCGCCAGATACCGCGCATACTCGAACTTCGACACCTGCTTCCCAGCCACCGGCGCAGACATCTCCCCGCGGTACTTCATCGACCCCGAACAATCCAGCACCACCGTCGCCCGCAGGTTCGTCTCCTCAATGTACTGCTTGATGTAATACCGGTCGCTCTTCGCAAACACCCGCCAGTCCAGATCCCGGATGTCATCACCAGGCGCATACTGCCGGTGCTCCGCAAACACCACACTGAATCCCTTGTTCGGACTCGTGTGCCGACCCGACATCGCCCCCTGCTTCTTGGCCCGCGCCATGAACTCAAGCCGCGCAAAGGTCGCCGCCGCCTCGTCCGGAAGCAGCCGCATGTAGGAACTCTCAGGTAACGATGCCATGAAATTTCAGTCGGTTCTCTCACCAGCACTTCCCGCTCCACCCCCGCTGCCGCCCACGCGTCAGTCGAGTGGCTTGCTGTAGCGTTTCCATGCTCGGGGTTTGCGGCGGCGCTTCGGGAACAACAGTCGGAACAGCCACGTAAACGGTGCCGTCAACACGTAGCCGAGCGAGCCCAGAAAGGTCTGTGTTGGTTGACGCCTCACACTTCAAGTTCGGCCTTGGGTTTGAAATGCTCCAGCAGCATCCGCACAATCTGATCACTCTTCACCCCCGCCGCCTCCGCATTGAATGTCGTCAGAATCCGGTGCCGCA
>JAIXPK010000012.1 GCA_027486335.1 Verrucomicrobiaceae bacterium
CGCCGACCTCTACCTCGAAGGCTTCCAAACCATGTCGGAAGCCGAAAAACTCCGCGACAAAGGCGAGTTCGCCGCCTCCTACTTCAAATTCCGCGACGCCCGCGACACGTTCAACGCCGTCCACGCCACCGACCCCTCATGGAACGCCGAAGTCGTCGAATTCCGCCGCCGTCGCATCCTCGAAGACATGGAACTCGTCCGCCAGAAGGAAATCCAACGCCGCGCCGCCGGCGGCCCTCCTTCCCCCGCTGGCATCGTCGGCAATCTCAAAGAAGCCGAACCTGCCTTCACTAGCCCCACTCCCCCAAACGACTCCCCTGCCACCCCCCGCACCGGCCAGGTCGTCATGGAAGAACGCATGAAGGCCCTCAGCGCCTACATCCAGAAACTCGAGAAAAAGAACGAGGACATCCTCAAATCCCTCGGCGCAAAAACCGAAGAACTCCGCCAGACCCGCAGCGATCTCCTCGACTCCCGCGTCAGCGAAAAAGACCTCCGCGAACGGCTCGTCGCCGCACAAACCAAAATCGATACCGCCGACGCCGGCGAAAAACGCCGCCACCGCGAACTCATCGCCCAGGTCGAGTCCCTCCAGAAGGCCCTCACCGAAGCCACCACCAAACTAACCGAAGCCAATCTCCGCACCGAACAAATGGCCGCAGACCTCACCAAGGCCTACTCGGACATCAAAACCCTCACCGAAGAACGCGACTCCCTCCGCAAGGAACGCGACCAGATCACCGCGCTCCTCTCCGGCGACGACGGCATGAAGGCTCCCGCCAAGCTCAAAATCCTCGAGGAAAATCAGCGCCTCAAACGCGAGCTCGCCTCCGCCCAGGCAAGGCTCACCGAGCTCTCCTCTTCTAGCGAAAAAGACAAGGCCGAAATCGCCGCCCTCAAGGACCAGGTCAAAGGGGTCCAGGAATCCCTCGCCCAGATCCAGCAGGAAAACGAGGAATACCGCCAGCAGATCGCCTCCCTAACCATGCGGCTCGACGCCACCTCCAAGCGCCTCGCCGACTCCGGTGCCGCCGGTGCCCTCCCCGAACAGGAAGCCGTCGCCGAAAATCAGGTCCTCCGCGAAATCATCCTCCAGCAGCTCAAACAACAGGCCCGCCGCGAACGCGCCCGCCAGAACCTCATGGACGAACTCACCCGCGACGGGGTCTTCGACCGTCTCAAGGACCTCGGCGTCGAATCCGATAAAATGCTCCGCGCCGTCAACGAAATGGCCGCCCCTGTCACGCTCACCCGCGAACAACGCGAGGTCATCACTTCCACTCAGGTCAATAAACTCATGACCAGCGCCGACGGCAAGGAACTCTACCTCGTCGACGACTCCGCCGCCCCTCCTAACCCTTCCACCGAACCCCTCCCGGAACCCACCGGTGCCACCGACCGCGCCAGCCTCAGCCCGGAACTCAAAACCAACGCCATCGCCGCCGAGGAACACTTCAAATCCGGTGCCTTCGAGGACGCTGAACTCAACTTCCGCAAAATCCTCACCGTCGAACCCCAGAACGTCTACGCCCTCAATAACCTCGGCGTCACCCAACTCCGTCAGGATAAACTCGACGAAGCCGTCGAAACGCTCCGCAAAGCCCAGGCCCACGAGTTCGATAACGATTTCTCACACTACCTCCTCGGCGTCGCCTACCTCCGTCAGGGCCGCCTCGACGACGCCGCCACCGAAATCAGCACGGGCCTCAAAATCAACCCGTCCCACGCCGCCGCATGGCACACGCTCGGCCTCATCGTCCTCAAAAACGGCAAACGCGACACCGCCCGCAACTACTTCGAAAAGGCCATCGCCAATGACCCGAACTGCAGCGAGGCCCACTTCAACCTCGCCGTCATCCACGCCACCTCGGAACCCCCACGCCTCGACGCCGCCCGCCGCCACTACCGCGAAGCCATCCGCGCCGGCGCCGCCCGCGACTCAGGCCTCGACAAACTCCTCGGCAGCAACTGACCCCCGCACTCGCCCTGAGGCTTCCCGTCACCCCATCCGCGTGAGCCCTCCCCCTCCGCTCCCGCACCCAGCCTAACCCCCTCAATCGGGTAGATTGCCCCCCTGTCTCGGAATGCTCAGTTACCGCATTCCCTGACCAGACCTACCCATGGACCTGCACCATCCGCACCCAGCCACCAGACTCGCTATCCACTTCCTCGCGGCCACCCTCCTCGCCGCCCCGCTCCTCGCCAACCGCCCCTACCCCTCAGAAGGCGCTGTCATCACCGAGTCCTTCGACTCGCTCGCCGCCTCACCCCTCCCGACCGCAGCCTACCCCAGCAGCCCACTCGTCTCCGGCGCTCCCGCATGGTCCAACGGCACCACCGCCCTCGGCTGGCACTTCACCACCGACTCGGGCACCACCCCAGCCAGCTACCTCCCCACCACCGGCGCCTTCACCGCTCAGAACATCGCCCTCTCCGCAGGCTCAGCAGACAGCACCGACCGCGCCCTTGGCTCCCAGTCCACTAGCCTAACCGCCACCCCCTCCCGTCTCGGCTGGCGCATCCGCAATACCTCCGGCACTGCCCTCCACCAGTTCACTCTCTCCTACACCGGCGAACAATGGCGCGCCGTCCAGTACGACCTCCCAGACGGCTACTCCTTCGACTGGCAGGTCTTCCCGGCCAACTCCGGATCCATCTCCTCCCCATCCGGCTGGACCGCCGCTCCTTCTCTCAACTTCACCGCCCCGCAAACCACCACCACCGCCAGCACCGCCATCAACGGCAACGCCCCTGCCAACCGCATCACCATCACCGCCACCATCGAGGGCATCAACTTCCAACCAGGCACCGACCTCTGGCTCCGCTGGAGCGATCTCCCCAACACCGCCGCCGGTATCAATAACCGCCGCCAACTCATCGCCCTCGACGAGGTCTCCTTCTCCGCTTCCAGCACGCTCCCCGCCGAAATGCCAGGCATGGTCTTCTCCGAATTCCTCGCCGGCAATGACTCCAGCATCGAAGACGAAGACACCGACCACTCCGACTGGATCGAACTCTTCAACGGCCAGACGTTCCCTCAGGACCTCTCCGGCTGGAGACTCACAGACGACCCCACCCACGCCACTAGCTGGCCACTCCCCGCGTTCACCCTCGGTGCCCAGCAGCGCCGCATCGTCTTCGCCTCCGGCAAAAACCGCTCCACCCCGCAATGGCACACCAGCTTCAGTCTCTCCAAAGAAGCCGGCGGCTACCTCGCCCTCCTCAGACCAGACGGCTCGGTCTCCCGCTCCATCCAGTACTCCCGTCAGTACGATGACATCTCCTTCGGCTGGTCCGGTCCCTCCCAGCTCTCCGGCTACTTCACTACCCCTTCGCCCGCCCTCCCTAACCCACCCTCACCCCTCGCCGAACCACTCCCCGACCCGGTCTTCAATCTCCCCAGCGGCGTCGTCTCCTCCTCCGTCTCCGTCACCATCGCCCTCCCCGCCGACGCTCCGCCTGACACCTCCCTCCGCTACACCACCGACCTCAGCGAACCCTCCGAATCCTCCCCGCTCTTCCTCAAGGACTCCCCAGCCATCGTCTTCCCCAACGGCGGCACGCTCCGCGCCCGCGCCTTCCGCCCCGGCCACGTCCCCAGCCGCATCGGCAACCGCCACTTCATCCGCCTCGGCGCCTCCATCACCTCCGACTACCGATCCTCCGGTAAACCGTTCCAGTCCAACCTCCCCGTCCTCCTCCTCGACAGCTTCGGCATCAGAGTCGACTCCTTCACCGCCACCAACGCCCGCCCGGACCGCACCACCTTCGCCGCCCTCTACCCAGCCGCCACCCCTCTCAACTCAGCACCCCAGAAACTCCTCCGCGGTGGCACCAGAGTCCGCGGCCAAACCTCCGCCGCCTTCCCCCAGAAACCCTACCAATGGGAACTCTGGAGCAGCTCCAGAGACGACGATAAATCCGAATCCCTCCTCGACCTCCCCTCCGGCTCCGACTGGGTCCTCCAGGCCCCCTACAGCGACAAATCCATGATGCGCAACATCGTCGCCTTCGACACCATGCGCGACTGGGCCGGCCCCGGCTCCGCCATGCGCTCCCGCTTCGTCGAGGTCTTCTTCAATCAGAACGGCGGCGCCCTCGACTGGTCCGACTACCGCGGGGTCTACATCCTCACCGAAAACGTCGAACGCGGCAAAGACCGTGTCCCTCTCCAGAAACTCAATTCCCTCATCGAAGACCCCGTCGGCATCACCGGCGGCTATATGTGGTCAAAGGACAAAAGTCCCTTCGACAATCTCATCAATACTCTCTCCCCCAACTCATGGGGACCCCAGAAACTCGATGTCTTCGAACCCAAATCCCCCACCCAGGCACAGCTCAATTACATCACCAGCCACATCAATGGCTTCGAATCCTCTCTCGCCGGCACTTCCTTCACTAACCCCACCTCAGGCTACCCCGCCTTCATCGACTCCGCTTCCTTCTCCGACCGCATCCTCTGGATCGAACTCTTCCGCCAGGCCGACTTCCAGAGCATGTACTACGCCAAGGACCGCGGCGGCAAAATCCGCGCCGTCCCGCTCTGGGACTTCAACATGTCCTCCGGCAACACCAACGACTGGAGCCCGCTCGTCACCCAGCAGCCAGGCCAAAGCCCCAGCGAAGGCTGGATGAATGTCCGCTTCCTCCACGACTGGCAAAGCCGCTTCGGCGCTTCCTTCTACCCCTACTTCCCACGGCTCTTCGCCGACCCGGAATTCACCACTCAATTCTGGGACCGCTACTGGCAGGTCCGCCGCTCCGTCGGCTCGGACGCCGCCATCTCCCAACGCATCGATTCCCTCGCCGCCCAGCTCACCGCTGGCCTCCCGGACCCCGTCACCAATGGCGTCGGCGCATGGCCCGCCACTTCCCCCAGCTCGGAATCGCCCGCCGCTCGCCACTACGCCCGCTGGCCCATCCTCGGTACTCTCCAGTGGCCTAACAGCTTCGGAGCAACCGACCGCACCACCTTCGCCTCGGAAGTCTCCTTCCTCAAATCATGGCTCCTCCGCCGGCTCGCATGGATGGACTCCCAGAGCATGACCATCCCCAACGCCACCCCCACCCAGCCCGCCAGCACCGCCGCCCTCCCTCCCGTCCTCTCCCCGGCCAGCGGCATGGTCGCCCCACAATCCCAAGTCTCTTTCCTCAACGACAACCCGGACGCCGCTCAGCTCTTCTACACCATCAACGGCCCCGACCCGCGCTCCCCAGGCGGCAGCACCCACCCCGCCGCCCTCACCGGCACCGCCGCTTCCCTAACCTCCACCGATCTCATCCCCGGCGGAGCCTCATGGCAGTTCCTCGCCCCCTCCGCCGCTCCCCCAGCCACATGGACCAACCCGGACTTCGACGCCTCCTCATGGTCCCAGGTCTCCAGCATCACCGAAAACACAGTCCATACCGGCACAACCTACTTCCGCCGCACCTTCACCGCCTCGGCCGCAGACCTCCAAGCCCAGCTCCGCTTCGACCTCAAGGTCGATGACGGCTGCGCCATCTACCTCAACGGCACAGAAATCGCTCGCTACGGTCTCCCCCTCGCCCCAACCCCGGTCACTTTCTCCACCCCAGCCAACGCCCTCATCGCCAAAGGCCACGAAGGCGAGGTCATCTCCTTCTCCCTCCCCGGCCACCTCCTCCGCCAGGGCACCAATCTCCTCGCCGTCGAGGTCCACCAGTACGGCTACAGTCTCGCCGCCGCCGCCGGCATCACCTACGCAACCGGCCTCGTCGCCGCAGACACCGACCTCTCCTTCGACCTCCGTCTCCGCTCGCTCACCCGCGTCCAGGGCACACCCATCACGCTCGGCGCCTCCGGCCCCCACGTCGTCCGCTCGCGCTTCCGCATCGGCAACGCATGGTCCCCTCTAACCGAATCCTCCTTCTCCGTCGGCGCCGTCATCCCATCCGCCCAGTCCCTCGTCGTCTCGGAAATCCACTACCACCCAGCCGACCCATCCCCAGCAGAAATCGCCGCCGGCTTCTCCTCCGCTAACTCCTTCGAGTTCATCGAACTCACCAACACCGGCTCCCAGCCGCTCGACCTCTCCTCCATCTACCTCGCCGACGCAGTCTCCTTCCGCTTCTCCTCCGCACAACCCTCCGCACGCTTCATCGCCCCAGGCGCTCACCTCGTCGTCGTCGCCAATCTCAACGCCTTCCTCTTCCGCCACCCCGCCGCCGCCCCCTCCGTCGCCGGTGTCTTCTCAGGCAGTCTCTCCAACAGCGGCGAAACCCTCACCGTCCGCCGCACCAATAACGACGGCTCCAACTCCATCCTCCTCTCCATCTCCTACAGCGACTCCTTCCCATGGCCATCCGAAGCCGATGGCGACGGCTTCTCCATGGTCTTCATCCAAAGCCCGTCATCCGACCCATCCAATGGCAACTTCTGGCGCCCCAGTCGCGCCCTCCACGGCTGCCCCGGCGCTTCCGACTCCATCCCATGGAACGGTGAACTCCCCGTCATCACCATCGACCAATCCGGCACCGTCCGCATCTCCCAACCCGCCGCCACCGACGTCGTCGCCTACATCCTCGAAGTCTCCGACGACCTCACCAATTGGCACCCAGCCGCCTCCATGTCCGCAGAACTCACCGATCGCAAGTTCCAGCCAGCTACCGGCACCATCGAAGAATCATGGGGCTTCCCCGCAGGCACCGCCCCCGCCCGCTGCTTCTTCCGCAAACGCATCCAGCTCCGCTGACCAAAGTGGCACAACCATCCCACCTGTGACTTCACCCAACAAGCCAACCGTAGCAAGGCCGTCCCGGCCTTGTCTCCACCCTAGCCGCCAAAGTGGCACAGGCATCCTGCCAGTGACCCCTTTGCCAACATGAAATAGACCGCAGCCTTGGCATGCAAATCCTACACCTCTCCCCCAGCCACCCCACCAACCCCTCAAGGAATCGCCAACTTCTGCCCCGACCGGATCTGATCCGGACTGCTCAGATTGTTCGCCCGCACCAGCGCATCAATCGACACATTATACGTCCGGCTGATCTTCGTCAGGTTCTCCCCTGGTGCCACCGTATGCGACCTCGCACCACCCGCCGCCCCTCCTCCGCTGTAACCCCCACCCGACGACCCGCTGTCCGCCACCGGAGCCGTCCCGTACCCACCCTGATTGTACCCGCCTTGGCTGTACTGCCCCGCAGCATACGGATCCTGCGCCGCCGGTGGGTAAGTCTGCGCGGGAGGCGTGTAATTGTTATAAGGTCCCGCCACCCCGTTCGCCGCATACGGATCCGCCTGCGCTCCCGGCCTCGGATTCAACCCGACGCACGACGTGAAAACACACGCGGAACTCCCGCACAGAATGGATAGAATGATTCGGCTCATCAGGATTTGATCAGGGTTTCCTGAAAGTTCCCTTTCCCTGATCTTTCCGCAACTGAAAAGCCATCCCTCCCGTGGCTCACGGCCAAGTGCTCAGACACCTCAGCCTCCAGTACCCGCTCGACCCACCACTCACCGCCGCACTGAACGCCGTCGTCGCCCCCGTCGCCGTCACCACCACACCCTCATTCACCCACCCGCTCAACCCAGCCGACCGCTGCAGCTGATACCTGATCCCCGGCACCGTCGTAAACTCCAGCCTCACACCCCCCGGCGTCCGCTCCGCTCCCACCGCACGCATCGCACTCCGCGCATCCCTCGGATCCGTCCCCGCCAGAAACTCCGACCGGTTGTCCTGCCCGTCCCCGTCCGCATCCGCAGCCGCACTGTTCTCCGCCGTGCCCAGCCCATGCGCACGTTCCCACGTGTCCGAAATCCCGTCGCCATCCACATCGTCCGCCAGCACCTCCACCGTCACCGTCCCGCCCACCCCATACTCCGCCACCAACCCGAGATCAAAACTCAAATCGCTGCTCCCTGCATCCGCTTGATGCACCTCCGCAGAAATCACGTTCTCCCCCTCCACCACCGACGCCAGATTCGTCATCCGGAACGGCACATACACCAACTCGTCCGCCACCGCTCCCAGCGCCGGTGTCGCCGCCGTAAACGTCGCCGGCAGGTTGTCCGTAAACACCCGCACGCCATTCAAATACACTGCCACCCCGTCATCCCGCCTCACCCGCCACTTCAACGCCGTCAATCCCGCCCGGTTCGTAATCACCACTTTCTTCCGGAACCAGGTCGTCAGATACCGATTCCCCGGATTCGGCGTGTTGCTGTACCCAGGCTCAGGATTGTCCTCCACCACCGTCTTCTCATCCCCGTCCCCATACCCCAACTCCGCAGGCCCTTCCTTCCACGTACCATCCGCAAACGCCGCATTCCGCCACGTCGCCCCCGGATCCACTCCAGTGTCCAGATAACGCCACAATGGCTCCGACCCAGGCACCGATTCCGTCCCCGGCACCACAATCGGCACATCCCGCACCACCGGCACCCCAGACTGCACCAACCGATACCCAAACGTGTCCGTCCCCGCAAACCCCGCCACCGGCGTGTACCGGAACGACCCATCCGCATTCAAGACCACACTCCCGTTCCGCGGCCCCGCCGCCAGCTGCGCCACAAACGCATTGCCCTCCGGATCCGCATCATTCCCTAACACGCCACTCACTCCCCTCACCTGCTTCAGCCTTCCGTCAAAACTCAGATCACTGCTGTTCACTACCCCGCCACTCCCAGCCTGGTGCACCTCCACCCCGATCACATTCCTCCCCTCGAACAACAACCGCCGCGGAATCTCCACCGGAGCCGAAAACACACTCTCCAGTTCGTTAGGAATCGAGGCCGCCGCCGTCGTCCCATACCCGATCACCCCCGGAAAAGCCGGCAGCGGAGCCACCCCGCCAGCCGTAAACGGCAACGCATCCCTGTACACCTCCACCCCGTTCACATACACCACCGCCGCATCGTCCCGCACCAGCTCAAACCTCATCGCCGCCGTGTCCTGCAGATTCCCCACGTCAAATTCCCTCCGGAAATACGCCGTCGGATAACGGTCCGTCGGCACCGGATTGTTATTGTACCCAGGCACCGGATTGTCATCCACCAGCGTCACCTCATCCCCGTCCCCATAACCAAACGGCCCCAGCCCCGACGCCCACGCCCCCGCATCATACCCCCAATCCCGCCACGCCGTCCCCAGATCACTCCCCGTCCGCCACCACCACTGACCGCGCTCCGCCACCACCGTCTCCTCCACCGACACCACCGCCGCCGCCACCGCCAGCGCCTGATTCTGTCTCGTCACATAAACATCATCCTGCGCCCGCGGCGGATCATCCGCAGGCGTCACCTCAATCGTCACCGGCACCGCCACAGTCTCCGGCAATGGATTGATCGGAGCCACCGCCACAATCGTCCCCTTCACAATAATCGACCCCGTATACGCCGGATCCACCAGCGGCTGCTCGATCTTCAACGGAATCGTCAGCTCCAGATTCTGCCCCACCACCACCACCTTCGGCGCACTCAGCGTCGGCTCGTTCGGCACCGTCGCAATGTCGTATGGCACCCCCGCCAGATTGATGTCCGCCGTCGGCGGTATCGTCACCAGCGTCGCCGCCAGCCCAGTCGCCGACAACTTCGCTCGCCCCACCGCCGAAAACTTGTTCCCAGGCTGCGCAAACACCCCGCCCGCACCCAACAGCACCGGCGGCCCAGGCTCGTCCATCGTGATCACCAGCGAATCCGGATCACCAGCCCGGAACGGATCAATCTCCCCCGAAATCGTCGCCGTCCCGAAAAACCATGACAACCGCATCGTCATCTTCTCGTCCAGCCTCGTCACCAGATCCTGCACCTGAATCTGCTGCAGCGGCGCCCCCGCAGGATTCAACAGCGCCTTCACATTCCCCACCACTCTCCCGTTCTTGTTGTCCGTCGCCGTCCCCAATCCACTCACGTTCACAGACAACCTCACGTTCATCGTCGACCTCGCCCGGTCGATCACAAAATCCCGCGCCCCGATCGCCTTGTACGAAAAGGTATCCGTCCCGCTGAAATCCGCCCTCGGCGTGTACCGGAACGACCCGTCACTCGCAATCGTCACCGTCCCATTCGCCGGCTGCCCCGTCACCACCGCACTCAATCCCGTCTTCGGATACTCCACCCCATCGTTCCCGAATATCCCCGGAGCCGCCACCACCAGCGGCACATCCTCCGAAGTCGTGTAAAGATCAGCATTCGCAGTCGGCGCAGCAGCCACACGGCCAGCCGCAAGGCCAAGGACAATCAGTAGACGTTTCATGGGGAACGGGGGGCTCAACGCCACACTCAGGCGTCCCCCCAACCGTGCGGGTTTCACCCCCCGCCCGCAATCTCTTTTTCCCACCCCCAATCACCAAAAAAGTCACCCACCAGCCCCACCTCCCCCAACCAGACCCCTCCAAACAAGCCAGCCGAACCAGCCAGCCGAAGGCTCTGGACTGCCGTCAGCATTACAGCTCTCTCTCGCGCACAGAGTGCGCCTACCCGCCCTCTCCCCACAAGCCCCAAAGTGGAAGCGGCGTCCCGCCGCTTACCTCCCCACAAGCCCCCCTCCGAACCAGCAGCCGAAGGCTCTGGACTGCTGTCAGAATTACAGCTCTCTCGCGCGCACAGAGTGCGCCTACCCGCCCTCTCCCCACCAGCCGGTGGCGTCAGCCACCGGTCTAACATCATAATAAACCCCGCCCCGGCAGGGGCGGCAACACCACCAACCTGCCACGCTCTCCACCCGTCTGTCCCTCAATTACCATATCGGCGAAAGCTCAGCAACGGCGGCATAGACAAGTCTGAATTGCAACGGTGACGGATCGCCACCGTTCGCAGGAGCGCCTTGTTGACCACGTCATCCTCACACCAAACCCCTCCGGGCCTCCTGCCATTGCTCCCAACACTGCTCCGGGTCAATGTCCTTGTAACCACGCTCTGCATCGATCTTGGCTGCCACGTCAAACGGGACTGCCACCGATGGACAGCTATCTCTGATCTCAAGGACTTCCGCCTCGGTCAGTGGACCACCCTTGGCCTGCTCTCGGTTCAGGAGCGTGGCGACCAAACTCGGCATCGGATAAATCACCAACTCGTCAGCTTCACTCATGGTTGGAAGTGGTCTAACGATTCGGACCAGGCGACGGCGAGCGCAAGGCGTTGCTTACACGCCAGATGCCATACGAGCCGCACCCTCATCCGTTTCGATCTTGGTTGGTGTCTGGCGGTTCAGTCTCATTGGATGACTCGCAAAACTTGACGAAACCATGACGGACGACGTGCCGGAACAGTAAAACTGTGGAAATCACCCGCTCGAAGCACTGCTTGAAGCCGTGTGGCAAAGCACCAGGGTCGATTCCGCATAACACGACCGGAAGCAAGGCACTCGCGCTCCGCTCGTCTGTGGTCGTCAATGTCGCAGAGCACATGACCTCGCGACTCATCAGTGATCTGGGAGAAAGCGATCAAGTGACCAACCGGCAATGTAGCCTCTTCAGAGTCGTAGTAGTCATCAAGAATAGCTACGGTGTCATAGCCCCAAACAAGTGTGACATGAATCTCTGCTGTCGTTCTGCGCCATTCTCCAGCGAGAGGCGCGTTACGTGGCTTCTTGAGGAGAACATCGCAACTGTGATTCATAGCGCAGGACTCCGTTTCTTGGCAGAACGTCGTACGGCCAACCATATCCCCTCGAACTTCGCCGTCAATAAATTCCCGGTCCTGTCCGAAACACGCTGCCTTCAGGCTCCGTCGAAACTGACCGATGCCGCTCCGGGATAAACCATTCCCTTCCCCAACCCCTCACGCAAACCCCGGAACCGGCCCGCGCCGCACCACCGGCTTCATCACCGGCTTCTCATCCAGCGCCATGTTCCGGTGCACCCACACACTCTGCACCAACCCGAACAAAAACAGATTCATCACCAGAAACGTCCCGCCGTAACTCACCAGCGGCAGCGGAATCCCCGTGATCGGCATCAGCCCGATGTTCATCCCGATGTGCTCAAAAATATGCGCAAACAGCAACCCGATCACCCCGGCCACCACCAGCCTGCCTAGCGCATCCCGCGCAAAAAACGCCACTGTCAGACACATCAGCAGCAGAAACACAAACCCACCCACCATCATCGCCGCCCCGCGAAACCCGAAACTCTCGCACACCACCGCAAAGATAAAGTCATCGTGCGCCGTCAGCTTCGGCACAATCCCCAGCTGCGTCAGATTCGGTAGATTCGCCTGCTGCGACGCCAGATCCACTCCCTTCCCCTGCCAACCAGACGACCCCACCGCCTTAAGCAGCGCATCCAGCGCCCATCCCTCCCCCTTCACGTTCACCGCACGCCCCGCCGCCATGTCGATCGGCACCCGGATCCGGTCCTGCTGATACGGCTCCAACGCCAGAAAATACACCGGCGGCACCATCGCCAACCCAGCCAGCCCCACCGAGATCAATACCCGGAACGGAATGCACCCCACCGTCATGATCACCGCCGCAATCGGCAGCATCACCATCGCCGATCCCATGTCCCCTAACTTCAGCACCATCAGAAACGGCATCGCAAACACCGCCCCGCTCACCAGAAACCTCACCAGATAGTTCCGCATCCACATGAACCGCTTGTGCCCCTCCCCCAGCACCACCGCCATCGTCAGAATCGTCGACGCCACCGCCACCTGCGCCGGCTGAAACTGCCCAATCCCTGGCAACCGCAGCGCAATCGGCTGCCCGTGTACCTCAATCCCGAACTTGAACAGCGCCCCTACCATCGCAATCCCGCCCGCATACATCAGAAACGCCCCCCACCTCAGCCACTTGTAGTCAATCAGTGCCGCCGGAAAAAACACCAGCGACCCGATCATCGCCCAGTTGATCTGCTCCCGCCACTTCCCAGTCAGAAACGCCAGATCCCCATCCCGGAAATGCACCGCCGCATAAATCGAATACACCCCGGACCCCAGCAGCGCCACCATCGTGACAAAGAGGATCCAGTGCATGCCTAGAAACTTGCGGAAAAGCGGGGTCATGGTCGGTTTCCCCTAAACTGCCCCGCCAACTCCCTCCCCGCAACGGAGGACTCATCCCTCCTCGCACCCTCAGAACAACTCCCCGCGCAACCACGCCTCAGGCACCCCCATCGCTTCCTCCCCATTCTCCTCCCCAACCACCACCTCCTCCCGCACCTCAACCGCCCTCACCACATACCACGGCGTCGGCTCCCCCTGACTCGCACAACTCACCGGCACCCCACCCTCACCGCCCACCACCCCAGCCACCGCCGCCGCCGCCAGCTCCGGATGATTGCAGTCCCGACTCAAATGCCCCAGCACCACCCGCTGCAACCTCCCCACCCCGGCCGCCACCACCAGCTCAGCCGCCTGCTGATTCGATAAATGCCCGTGCCTCCCCGCAATCCGCTGCCGCGTCGACCACGGCCGCTTCGTGTCCTTCGCCAGCAGATCCGGATCATAATTCGCCTCCAGAAACAACGCATCCACCCCAGCCAACCGCGTCTCCACCAATCGCGTCGCGTGCCCCAGATCACTCACCACCCCCAACCGCACCCCACCAGCCGAAAACACATACCCCACCGGCTCCACCGCATCATGCGGCACCGCAAACGTCTCCACCCCCATCCCCGCAAACTCAAACTTCCCCCCGCACGGAATCGTCCGCCACTTCCCTCCATCCACCAACTCCCCAAGCACCGCCCGCGTCATCGCCGTCGCCAGCACCGGCACCCCATGCGCCTTCGTGAAATTCGCCAACCCCTTCACGTGATCCCCGTGCTCGTGCGTCAGCAGTATCCCGCTCAACCCTCCCGGCTCCACCCCAACCGCCTCCATCCGCACCCGCAACTCCCTCGCACTCAACCCCGCATCAATCAGCAACACCTCCCCCCCACAGCGCACCAGCGCCGCGTTCCCCGCACTCCCGCTCCCCAGCACGCAAAACTCAATCATCCCCATCACTCTGCTCTCCCCTCCATCCCTCTGTCAATCGCACCCAACTCCCATCCCCACCCCCTGAAGTCTTTTTAAAAAATCAACCCGATATCTTGCGCCCACACCCCATCCACACCACAACATTTTGTGCCTTTCCTCAGAATCCGCTTGGCACCCTCCGCCCACTCCCCCATCTTACCAACCCAATCCCTCTCTCTCAGGGAACGAAATTGTCAAGATTTCTAAAATATGCGCCTGAAACGTCTCGAACTCCACGGATTCAAATCCTTCGCCGATAAGACGAAGATCGACTTCCATGAAGGCGTCACGGCCATCGTCGGCCCAAACGGCTGCGGCAAATCCAACGTCGTCGACGGGGTCCGCTGGGCCCTCGGCGAAACCTCCGCCAAAGCCCTCCGCGGCGGCGAAATGGCCGACGTCATCTTCAACGGCACCGATAAACGCAAACCCCTCAGCATGGCCGAGGTCAGTCTCATCTTCGACGACTGCGAAAAAGACCTCGGCGTCGCCTTCAACGAGGTCTGCATCACCCGCCGCGTCTTCCGCGACGGCAAAAGCGAATACGAACTCAACGGCAACTCCTGCCGCCTCAAGGACATCAACAAGCTCTTCATGGACACCGGCGTCGGTCGCAGCGCCTACAGCATCATGGAGCAGGGCAAAATCGACATGCTCCTCAGCGCCAAACCCGAAGACCGCCGCCAGGTCTTCGAGGAAGCCGCCGGCATCACCAAAAGCAAAGCCGAAAAACGCGAGGCCCTCCGCAAACTCGAATACACCGAGGCCAATCTCCTCCGCGTCACCGACATCCTCGCAGAACTCAAACGCCAGATGGGCACCAGCCAGCGCCAGGCCGCCAAAGCCCGCCGCTGGCAGGACCTCCACAAGGATGTCCTCATCCTCGACTCCCACCTCCACTCCAGAAAATTCCGCGACCTCTCCTCGGAACGCGACGCCCTCGACTCCAGCATCGCTACCCTCCGCTCCACCCAGTCCGAAGCCGAAGAACGCATCCGCGACGAAGAAGCCGATGTCGCCGCAGAACGCGCCGACCTCCGCGAAATGGAATCCCTCCTCACTTCCCTTCGCCACCAGCTCAACGAACGCCAGAATCTCATCCACTCCGCTGAAAACCGCATCGGCTTCAACTCCGAACGCGAACGGGAACTCTCCTCCCTCATCGAACGCAACGAACACGATATCGCCGCCAGCAACGAACGGCTCTCCCACCAGGAAGAGGAACTCCGCTCCACCGACTCCGCTCTCTCCGCCATCACCGAAAACCTCGTCCGCCAGAAAGCTCAGATCGAGGAACATTTCCGCATCGCCGCCGCCACCCGCGAAGACCGGCTCCGCATCGAATCCTCCCTCCGCGAGGCCCGCAAGGCCATGCATCTCGCCGAGAGCAACATCGCCTCCGCCCAGGCCGCGATCTCCAGTCACCAAAGTCAGGGCGACACCGACCGCTTCCGCCAGGACCAGCTCCAGCGCGACTCCGACTCCCTAACCGCAGACCGCGAATCCAGACTCGCCGACGAATCCCGTCTCAAGGAATCCATCGAATCCCTCAAGGACGAAATCGAATCCCTCGAACTCGCCCTCCACCAGCGCGAAAAAGAAGCCCAGGCCGCCGACATCGAAGCCGCTCAACTCAATAAAAAACTTCAGGAACTCACCCGCTTCCACAGCGAACGCTCCAGCCGCGCCGGGGTCCTCCGCCAGCTCATCGCCGCAGGCGAAGGGCTCGAAAAAGGCACCCGCAAGGTCCTCGCAGGCCTCAACCAGCCAGATCACTTCAAGGCCGGTGTCCGCGGGCTCCTCTCCTCCTTCATCGAGGTCGAACGTCAGTACATCCCCGCCGTCGAAGCCGCCCTCGGCGAAAACCTCCAGGCCGTCCTCGTCTCGGATTCCCTCCTCGCAGAATCCATCATCGAAACCCTCCGCCGCGATCAGCTAGGCCAGGCGCTCGTCCTCCCCGAAGACCTCCTCCGCACCACCGGCGAATACCAGATGCTCACCCCGCCGGAAGGAGGCCTCGCATGGGCCGCTGACGTCGTCAGCGCCCGCGAATCGGTCCGCCCCATGGTCCATCAGCTCCTAGCCAACGTCCTCATCGTCCCCGACGTCGCCACCGCTCTCCGCCTCAAACGCGAAAACCCGGAAATCGTCTTCGCCACGCTCTACGGCGAATTCATCAGCATCGAAGGGGTCGTCTCCGGCGGCACCGAAGCCGACCGCGCCGGCTCCATGCTCCAGCGCCAGACCGAACTAGCAGATCTCGACGCCGAGGTCGCTACCCTCGAAGCCAATCTCAACGCCGCCGACGCCGATCTCATCGCCCGCCAGAACGACGCCCGCTCCGCTCGCATCGCTCTCGACGAACAACGCGAAATCCTCCAGGCCCGCAGGGTCCAGGAAAGCCAGCTCTCCGGCCAGCTCTCCCTCGTCTCCCGCGATCTCCAGGCGCTCTCCTCCAAACTCGAATCCCTCGACTGGGAACGCTCTGAACTAGCCAAACGCCAGGACGCCGTCGCCCTCAAACTCGAAGACGCCTCCGCCCGTCTCGCCGACGCCTCCGACGCCCTCCAGTCCCACCGCGACGAAGCCGCCAGCCACGAAGCCGCCATGGACGCCGCCTCACGCAACGAGGCCGACGCCAATGACCTCCTCGGCGAACTCAAAACCGCCCTCGCCGTCGAACAACGCGCCGAACAAGCCCTCCGCGAACAGCGTTCCCCCATGGACGCCCGTCTCCGCGAACTCCTCGACGTCATCCAGCGCCGCGAACACGAAATCATCACCTACAAGGAACGCATCGCCAACGCCGACGCGGAAAACGCTAGGCTCCACGAGGAAATCGCCGCCTCCCGCTCCCTCGTCTCGGAACTCGCCGACCAGATCGAAAGCCGCTCGGAAGAACGCACCTCCCGCTCCGCCTCGCTCTCAGAACGCGAACGCGCCCTCGACTCCACCCGCCGCCAGATCCACGCGCTCGCCGAACAACGCGGCCGCGAGGAAGTCCGCGTCACCAAGGTCTCCCTCCGCATGGAAAGTCTCCACACCTATGCCTCGGAGCGCTATCAAATCGACCTCACCTCCTTCGAACCCACCCTCCCCGCCCTCGTCGCCACCATCGACAGTCTCAAAGCCGCTCGCTCCAGACCCTCCACCCGCCGTCAGAACCCTAACACCCGCTCGTCCTCCGACGACGAACCGGACGCCGACGACGAGGCCATCGCCGAAGCCGCCCTCGCCGCCGCCGGCTTCCAGGACTCCGATCCCCCAGCCCCGCCCAGCACCGAATCCGACACCCCTTCCCCAGACGAAGTCCTCGCCTCCGACATCGACTGGGACTTCGTCGAATCCTCGGTCACCGATCTCAAACAGCGCCTCGACAGCATGGGCCCAGTCAACCTCGACGCCATCAAGGAATTCGAGGAACTCGAAGAACGCCACAACTTCCTCCAGCGCGAAAACGACGATCTCGCTAACGCTAAATCCGAACTCCTCGGCATCATCCAGCGCATCAACGACGAAACCAAAAAACGCTTCGTCGAAACCTTCATCAAGGTCCGCGATAACTTCCGCGGCACCTTCAAGGAACTCTTCGGCCAGGGCGGCCAGGCCGACCTCATCCTCGTCAACGAAAACGACCCGCTCGAAAGCGGCATCGAGGTCATCGCCAAACCACCCGGCAAAAAACCCACCAGCATCTCCCTCCTCTCCGGCGGCGAACGCTCCATGACCGCCGTCGCCCTCCTCTTCTCCATCTACATGGTCAAACCCAGTCCGTTCTGTATTCTCGACGAACTCGACGCCCCGCTCGACGAATCCAACATCGGCCGCTTCCTCAAAATGCTCGATAAATTCATCGAGAAAAGCCAGTTCGTCATCGTCACCCATAACAAACGCACCATGCGCCGCGCCGATGTCATGTACGGCGTCACCATGGAAGAATTCGGCGTCTCCAAACCCATCGGCATGAAAATGAGCGGCGAAGACTCCGACTCCCGCCGCCGCCGCGCCTCCGCCGGCGACCACGAAGCCCCCATCAGCGAACTCCCCGCCGATATGCTCCCGGATCCACCCGCCGCCAAGGAAACCCCAGAGACGCCAGCCACCTCCGAATCCCCGGAGACACCAGAAGACCCAGACCCCTCCGAATCCCCGCATTCGCCCGAACCCTCGGAATCCCCAGACACCCCGGACAACCCGGAATCCTCCACCACCCCATCTCCAGACTAACACACCACCCGCTCACTCGCTTCCGGGGTGCGCACGCCGCCGTAGCAAGGCCGTCCCGGCCTTGTCGCTGCCGCAGCGAATCCCCCCCCCGCCGCGCTTCCATAGTCCCTTCCCACGCCAGAAACAGCCTCCAGCTACCTCCCCTTCTGCTTCTCCAAACACTGCCTGACACCTCTTCCGGACACTCCATGCCATCAGAGCATCTCGGATCACATCATTCACACGCTGAAGGACCTTCCTGTCATGCTCCTGCCAGTGAAGACACTCATTATATCTGTTAGTCCGCCAAGTCAGTCGCATAGCTCCCCCGACTGCACTCTCCCGGCTGCATAGTCCGCCAGACTCCGCTGGATCTGCTCCGCGTTCGCCCTGGTTGAATACAGATGCAACGCCGTCTCCATCGCCTCGTACTCCTCAACGGCCAGCAGCACGACCCTCCCCGCCCCATTGCGGGTAATCATGATCGGCTCCCGATCCCGGCTGACAGCCTCCATCAGCCCCGCCAGCTGATTGCGCGCTTCACTGTAATTGATGGTCTGCATAAGTCATCAATTCCCATTGCACAGAATTCTGTCAATCCACCCCTCCATCGGAAAAACCCGATCTTCGATCCCCGACGGCCCACCGCACCCGCCGCCTGCATCATCGACCGACTCCCCCCGGACGTCGCCCCGCGCATCGACTGGACCACACTCAAACTCGACCCCGCTTCCTCATCCAGGCTTGCAGCCGGTGGTTGAGCAACGCGACACCACCGGATTGCCTCTCCACACCCACAACAGACTCCCCCATCGCCCTCACGCTCCCGCGACACCGCCGCCCCATCCGCCCCATCCGCCCTATCCGTGACCCGGATTGAAAGACTGCGGAACCTGTCCGCGCGCAAGAAGAAGCCGAAGCCCCAAAAGCTCAGGTCCGGGAAGCACACTGCCCGCGAACGAAATTGCTACTCCATGCTCCGATTCAAAAACTCGCACACCCTCAAACATTTGATCGTCCGACAATTCGGCAACCCAATCTCTCGATTCAACAAAGAAAAACAAATACCTTCCAGAGGGTCCGTTTTTGCGGAACTTCGGGCTGTCCGGAAATCGATCCAAAAGCAAATTCACCTCGTCATCAAATGAATCCAGGCGCAGCCCTATCGGTGCCATTCCGGCATCACGAAGAATGTCATAAAATCCAACGAACGAGCCAACAGATTCATTTTCACGCCAGCCGCCATGGCCAAAAGCGTCTTCACACAAAAGAAACTCCACTGTGGAATTGAGGATAGCGACTAGATTACTCATTTGAATTGGTCTGTCTTCTCACCGCCAATCATTTCAGGAAATCCCCACATCCGGATCATAGCTCAAGCTCAGCCACCTGATCAATCACGTCCTCCGGCCCCCTCGCATCCTTGCTGGAGTACTTGTATTCCGGATCCATCAGCCCCTTGAACTTCGGTGTCCACAAGTAGCACTGACGCAGATCCAATCGCCCACTCTCACACCGACGTTGGATTTTCCTCAGTTTCCAACGTCCCGACAAACTCAGCTCCCACGCACCATCCCCTCGCTCCCGAACCAGTCCACGCTCAACGCAATCTTTCCGCGCCCATGCCATCAGCACGTGATACTTCCCTGCATCAAGCCCGGGATATGGCGGCAGGTCGTGCCGATCAGCACGGTAATAGTCAGCTGCGTCGATGAACTCCCGGACCATCTGCTCCGTGTTCGACCCGCCGAGAAGCGATACGGCCTTCATCACCATAATCAGACCCTGGGACCGATTGCTGTACAACTTCAAGGCGTCACTCATCGCAAATCCTCCAGAAAGTCATGCATATGCAACCCCTCCCCTGACGCCCTACCATCCACGGCAGGCAGCTACCGCGAGTCGGGCAAACGGGGCTCTTCGTCTTCTCAGACATTGTCGCCCTCCGCTGATTCTCCGATCCCTCCGCTCGACTCAATCGGCCGCCGCAATGGCTGATCCGCATACTCGTCGCCCGCAAGGTCCTCGAAACACAGAAACAGATGCAGCAGATGGGGAAAAACATACTTCGCGTCCGCCTTCAGCATCTTCCGCAACTGCTCGCCTCCCAACGTCACTCTCCCCAGAAAACGCGCCAGATGATGCGACGCATACTGCATCACGTGCCCCTTCCCGACATCAAGAAGATATTGCTCCGCCATGTCCGACCTCGCAATCTCAATAATCCCATGCTCCGCAAGGCCCGGAACCCCTCCCTGCAACTGCCCATCGATCCTCCCGATCCCATGAACTTTGATGTTAGCAATCATCCAGCCCGCATCGTCAATGTAGTGATCAAAATACTCCCTCGCCTGCTTCTGACAATCCATGCCGAGGCGTCCGGCCAGTCCAGACGGCACCGCCCTTCGAATCATAGAACTGGCAGTCTCTAGCTTCATGTCAGATCTCGCGTGGAATCACAAGCGCGCCATATCCTCCAGCCCTCCCCATGTCAAGTCAGCACCCAATACCACAGTAGCCCCCGCACACCAAACCATCAGAATCTCCCGCCCATTCAAGCCCCCCCTCACCCCTCACCCGCCTTCACACTCACCTCGGTGACCTTCGCCTTCAGTGGAAACGGCGCAGCATAGTCGCCCACCGCACTGCCCGTATCCTCACCCACACTCAGTCCATCCTTCGGCTGCACCGCGATCAATCCGCCCGCACTCCCGCGCACCACCGTCCCGCTGCCAACCTGCAATTCCATCGCCCCGCCGGCTCCCAGTCGGGCCGTCACCGCAAACTCCTCACCTTCCCGCGCTGCCGCGATCGTCTCCGCCTTCCCGTCGCGCCGCACCGTGAAATGCACCCGCCCGCCCGCCACATGCAGCGCATACCCATGCTCCCGACCGCCCTGCGCAAGGATCACCCCGTCACCAACCGCCCCCGCCACCGTCACCCGCACCACCAGCGACTTTCCCGCCACCTTCGGACTATCCTTCACTCCATCTCCCCCCGTCCGCTTCCCCTCAAACTCCACCCCACAGCGCGCCGCCCAAGCCTCCCATTGCAACGCCATCGTCTGCACCCGCCCCGGCTCTGCCTTCGCCAGATCCCGCATCTCGTTAGGATCGCTTCCCAGCTCGTAAAGCTCCCACCGGTCGCCCCGCAGCGATACCAGCTTCCAGTCTCCCTCCCGAACCGCCCGGCTCCCCTCGTGCTCGAAACAAAGCAACCCCGGCCTCACCGCATCGCCACCTATTAGTAGGCTCCTCCCCTCCATCGGCAGCACCCGCACTCCTAACCTCTCCGCAGGATACTTCGCACCCGCCGCCGCCACCAGCGTCGGCATCAGATCGATCACATGACCCGCATCCCGGCGCATCCCGCCACGCTCCTTAAATCCCGCCGGCCAGTGCATGATCATCGGCGTCCGAATCCCCCCCTCGTGACTGAAATGCTTGTACAACCGCCACGGCGTGTTCCCCGCATTCGCCCACCCGCTCCCATAACTCATGTAATCTCCCGGTTGCCCCAGTCGCTTCAACTCATCCCCGGCATGCAGCACATTCTGCGGCCCGCTGCTCCCGTCAAAACCATAAGGATCCCACTCCCAGCACGCCCCGTTGTCACTCAGAAACACAATCAGCGTGTTCTCCATCCGCCCCCGCTCCCGGATGTCCGCAACCACCCTACCAATCGCCGCATCCATCCGATCCACCATCGCCGCATACACCGCCATCCGCCGCGCCAGATCCCGACGCCTCTCCTCCGGAAGTGTCAGCCACGCCGGATTCGCCTTCCCCGCATACGGCGACGGCACCGCGTGCGACTTCGCCGGCACTTCACTCCGCTCCGGCAACCTCAAATCCTGCGGCACCAACCCCAGCGCCTTCACCCGCGCCATCCGCTCCTCACGAATCACATCCCAGCCCTTCTCGAAATACATCGCCTCATACTTCACAATGTCACTCTCCGGCGCATGCAGCGGAAAATGCGGCGCATTGAATGCCAGATACAGAAAATACGGACGCCCCGCCCGCCGCGCCTCACCCATGAAATCAATCGCATAGTCCGCAAACACATCCGTCGCATAGAAACTCCCAGGCTTCCCCCCACTCGCCGACGTGTACTCCCGCACCGCTCGACCCTCCGGCCAACGGCTGTAAAACGGTTTCTCCTCCCAGCACGAGTTATACCCCCCCAGCATCCCGTAAAACTCCGCAAACCCGCGGTCCGTCGGCTTCACTCCCTGACGGTTATGCAGATGCCACTTCCCCACCATGCTCGTGTGATACCCAGCCTCGCTCAGCACCTCTGCAAGCGTCGTGCAATGCGGCTGCAAGGTCCCCCGGTACCCCGGATGCCCCGCCCCGAGATCACTCGTCATGCTCCCCACTCCCGCCTGGTGCGGATACAACCCGCTCAGCAGCGACGCCCGCGTCGGACAGCACCGCGCCGAATTGTAGAACTGCGTGAACCGCACCCCGCCAGCCGCCAGCCCGTCCAGCACCGGTGTCCGGATCTCACCCCCATAACACCCCAGATCCGACCACCCCAGATCGTCCGCCAGAATCACCACAATGTCCGGCCTCTCCGCCGCACCACCCGTCCCCACCTGCCCCATCACCACCCCTAACATCACCACCAGCCACCCCGAAGCCCTCACGCGAGCGCCTCCCTTAACGCCTTCAGATGCTCAGGCACTGCCACAAACGGATCCTCCTTCGACTCGTACTCCAGCACCACCCACCCCTGATAACCGCTCGACCTCAGAATCCCCGCCACGCGCTTCAAATCCGCAGGCTCCGCCGCCTTCGCTCCCGCACGCCTAACCTCCACCTTCACCTGCACATTCACCGCCCACGGCGCACACCGCTCCAGTTCCTCATACGGATCCGCTCCATGAAAATTCCCAGTATCCAGATTGATCCCCACCGCCCGACTCTGCACCGTCTTAACAATCTCCAGCAACCCCTCCGGCGTCGCGACCACGCCACCGTGATTCTCCACCCCAAGCCACACGCCCTTCCCCGCCGCATAATCCCCCACCTCTTCCAGCGTCCGGATCACCTGCCGCCTCGCCCCAGCCTCATCAATCCCCTTCGCACTCCCCGCAAACACCCGGATGTGCGGCGCTCCCAGCACCGCCGCACGATCAATCCATCGCTTCACCTGCGCCTTCTCCTTCTCCAGCTCCGGCCCGTCAGGCAACGCAAAACTGTTCCCCACCGCCGTCCCCGTCACACTCACCCCGCGAAGAAACGCATGCCGCCTCACCGCCAGCAGAACCTCATCACTCACTTCCTGAGGAAAATAATAGCTCGTCAGTTCCGCCCCGTCACACCCCTGCTCCGCACAGTAATCAATGAACTTCGGAAAATCCATCACCGCCGCATCCTTGAACTGATCCCGAAACGAATACGCCGCCAGACTCAGTCTCATCCGCGCCTTCCCGCTCCGCCCCATCGGCGGCACCGCCCCGCAAACCATCGGCCACAAACCAGCCATCCCTGCCATCAGTTGTCGTCTCGTCTTCATCTTACCCGTTTCTCCCATCCACCCTCCCCCGTCGACTCCGCATCAGCGGTCCCCCTCCCATCACCATCCTCCAAAATCACAACCCAGTCGCTAAGTTAAACATTGACGCGTGACAATTACGTCACCTACCCTCCGCCCCCATGAGATTCCGAGCTTTCGATCGTCACGGGGTTGCCGCCACTCTGCTGATGCTTTCCAGCATCACCCACGCCGCTCCGCTCATCACGGAATTCATGGCCAGCAACCAATCAGGCATCACCGACGAAGACGGCGAATTCCCGGACTGGATCGAGATCCACAACCCCGACCTCACCCCACTCGACCTCGCAGGCTTCCACCTCTCCGACGATGCCGCCATCCCCACCCGCTGGACATTCCCCGCCGGCACCACGCTCCAACCCGGTGGCTACCTCGTCGTCTTCGCCAGCAACAAGAACCGAGTCACCCCCGGCCAGCCGCTCCACACTAACTTCAGCCTCTCCGCCGCCGGCGAATCTCTCCTCCTCTCCTCCCCAGGCGGCTCGCCTATCCTCTCCACCTGGAACCCGTTCCCACCCCAATCCGGCGACATCTCCTACGGGCTCCTCGCACCCACCTCCGGCGCGCTCAGCTCGTTCTTCAATACTCCCACCCCCGGCGCTCCCAACAACAACGCCAACGCCCCCGCAGAGCGGGTCATCTTCAATCCGCCCAGCCGCACCTTCAACTCCGGCACCCCCCTCAACGTCGCCCTCGCCGCCACGTCCCCCACCGCCGTCATCCGCTTCACCACCAACCGCTCCCGCCCAGTCGGCACCAACGGCGTCACCGGCACCTTCGCCGCCGCCGCCGCCACCGATATCGGCACATGGACCAGTCACCCGCTCAAACCCAATGACATGGTCCGGGTCACCGGCCCAGCCCCACTCACCGCCACTATCAATTACTTTGTCACCGTTCTCGGCCCGGATACCTTCAAACTCGCCATCGAACCCGGCGGTCCTCCCATCGACCTAACCACCAGCGGCAACTTCACAATCCGCCGCGACGCCACCATCGCCACCGCCGCCACCACCGACGTCTTCACGTCCTCAGGCACCCACGGCTTCTTCAACGGCGACCCAGTCCAACTCTCCAGCTCAGGCACGCTCCCAGCCGGCACCACCGCCGGCACCACCTACTACGTCGCCCTCCTCTCCGCCACCACCTTCCGTCTCTCCACCTCCCCAACGCTCTCACCCATCGTCGACGTCACCTCCGCCGCCACCGGCATCCTAACCGTCTTCCGCACCCCCTCACCAATCTACACCACCCCCATCCCCGTCACCCTCAACACCAGAATCCGCGCCCAGGCCTTCGAAGAAGGTCGTCCCCCTGGCCCCCTCGTCGGCGAAATGTACTTCGCCCTCGATACCAACGCCCAGAACCTAACCTCACCTCTCCCCCTCGTCCTCTCCCACACATGGAATACCGCAATGACCGATAACGTCGTCGTCGAAAGTCATATCATGGTCTTCGAACCCAAGGCCCCCGATAACCTCGCCCGCCTCACCAACCCTCCAGACCTCGCCGCCCCCTGCACCATCGAACGCCGCGGCTCATCCACCGCAGGCGACCCCAAGTACTCGGTCGCCATCGAACTCCAGGACGAAAACGGCATCGACCGCAATCTCTCACCCCTCGGCCTCCCCTCCGACTCGGACTGGATCATGCACGCCCCCTATCAGTTCGACCGCTCGATGATGCACAATGACCTCATCTACCGTCTCAGCAACGACGCCGGTCGCTACGCACCCCGCACGAAATTCGTCGAACACATCCACAACGTTCAGTCGCTCACCAACACCATCGAAGGCAGTCTCACAGGCACCGACTACTTCGGCGTCTACAGCTTCATGGAAAAGATCACCCGCGGCAATGACCGCGTCGATGTCGAAAACATCACCATCGCCGACAACACCGCCCCAACCATCCAGGGCGGCTACATGTTCAAAGTCGACCGCCTCGACGTCGGCGAAACCGGCATCACCCCGCTCCCCGGCCAAAGCTTCGGCAACGTCGGCATGATGGGCCCAGGCAATAACCTCATGGCATGGGTCAACCCCCGCGAAATCTCCTCAGACCCCTTCAAAATCGTCACCGCCGCCCAGAGCAACTGGCTCCGCGGCCACATCGGCGAAGCATGGGCCACCCTCAGCGGACCCAACTTCATGGACCCAGTCAACGGCTACACCAAGTACTGGGACCCAGCCGCCATGATCGACCACCACATCATCAACACCGCCACCAAAAACGCCGACGGCATGCGCCTCAGCGCCTACTGGCACAAACCACGCTTCGGCAGAATGACCGCCGGCCCCGCGTGGGACTTCGACCGCGCCCAGGGCTCCACCGACGGCCGCGACTTCAACTGGGGCACATGGCGCGGAGACAACGGCGACCTCGGCACCGACTTCTTCCACTACCCGTGGTACAACGAAATGTTCACCGACCCTAACTTCTGGCAGCAGTGGATCGACCGCTTCCACCAACTCCGCCAGTCCTCATGGTCCACCGCCGCCATCCACGCCCGCATCGACGAGTTCGCCAATACCCTCAACCCAGGCAACGCCGCCGGCACCCCAGCCAAACGCTCCGCCACTCGCTGGGCCGCCAGCATCCCCCGCGCCGCCGCCAGCAACACCACCATCACCAACAACACGTTCAACGGTCTCTACACCGGCGAAGTCGCATGGCTCAAACACTGGTGGGCCAGCCGCCTCGCCTTCATGGACAATCAGTTCACCCGTCCAGCCACCACCAGCTCACCATCCGGACCGGTTCCCGCAGGCACTGCCATCACCCTGACATCCCCCAGCACCGCCACCCCGGGCGTCAGAATCCACTACACCACCGACGGCACAGACCCACGCCCGCGCGCCACCCAACCGCTCGCCCCCAGCGGCGGCTTCGTCACCGCAGCCACTTTCCTCAACGAAATCAACCCAGTCCGCGCCATCGTCCCGAGCTCCGCCACCACCGGCGGCGCTTCCAACCAGTGGCGCGGCGCCGACCTCAATAGCAACGGCAACAACACCGACGATTTCGACGACTCCACATGGTTCGCCAATGCCCCCGGCACCATCAGTGGGGTCGGCTATGACAACAGCTTCGCCGCCGGAGCCGTCGACTTCCAGCCGTTTTTCAATGTCCGCTGGAACACGTCCACCTACTCCGGAGCCAACGCCACCCCTCCCGGCATCAGCCCGGTCTCCACCAGCAATGTCATGTTCGCAGGCTCCATCAATGGCACCACCTACGCAGGCAACCAGTCCTGCTACCTCCGCCTCCCCTTCACCCTCACCGAATCCCAGATGGCTCTCGCCATCGCAGGCAACCGCCTCGTCCTCCAGATCCGCTGCGACGACGGCTTCGTCGCATGGCTCAATGGCACCGAACTAACCACCGCCCGACTCAACGCCCCAGCCACCACCACCCTAACATTCAACTCCGCCGCCACCGCCACCAACGCCGACGGCAACGCCATCCTCTACGCCGACTACGACATCTCCTCCGCTCTCAGCGCTCTCCACCTCGGCCAGAACCTCCTCGCTATCCACGGCCTCAACCAGGGCCTCACCAGCAGCGACTTCCTCTTCGGAGCCAAAATCGCCATCCAGACACCTCCTCCTCCGTTCTCCCCTGATCTCAACCCCGCCGCCCTAGCCTACTCAGACCCTATCCCCATCACCCAACCCACCCAACTCTTCATCCGCACGCTCAATCCCATCCGCCCCAGCGACCCGCCCACCCAGTCCGGCGGCGGCACCGGCTCCGTCCCTAACGGCTCCAGCTGGAGCGCCCCCACCATCGCCTTCTTCTTCCCAGGCGCTGTCCCCGCCTCCCAGGCCTCCCTCCAGATCTCCGAAGTCCTCTACCACCCGGACTCCCCCACCCCGGCCGAAATCTCCGCAGGCTTCACCAACTCCAACGACTTCGAATTCATCCGCCTCACCAATACCGGCACCACCCCAGTCGACCTCACCGGCATCTTCTTCTCCGATGGGGTCCAGTTCTCCGCCCCCGATGGCCTCCAGAACTGGCTCCCACCAGGCGCTTCCACCGTCGTCGTCGAAAACCGCGCCGGCTTCACCGCCCGCTTCGGCTCCACCTTCTCCATCCTCGGCGAATACAGCGGCGACCTCAGCGACGCAGGCGAAACCATCACCCTCAACGACCGCTCCGGTGCCATCATCTCCTCCTTCACCTACGACGACGCCAACGGCTGGCCCACCGCCGCCGACAACGGCTACTCCCTCATCCTCACAGCCCCTAACCCAGCCCTTCCCGTTAGCTGGATCACCTCCCTCGACCCAGGCGGCTCCGGCGTCGCCTCCTTCGCCTCGTGGCGCTCCCGTTACTTCGCCGACGCCTCCGGCAACCCCGACGCCGACCCGGACGCCGATGGCCTCAACAACTTCGGCGAATACGCCTTCGCCACAGACCCTCGCTCCCCAGGCACCCGCGAAGCATCCCTCGCCACGCTCATTCCCGGCCCTCCTCAGGCCCTCTCTTTCCGCCGCCGCTCCGCTGCTCCAGACGTCCGCTGGTCCTTCGAATCCTCCACCAACCCATCCACCGGCCCGTGGAACGTCGAAGCGCCTAACCCGGAATCCGTCACCCCATCCAACGACGGCACCGAATCCGTCACATGGCGCGCCACCACCAGCGATCTCCCGCAACGCTTCCTCCGCGCCAAAGCCACAGCCATCCCCTGACCTGGTACTCTGCCCGATCCCGCCCGGGAACCTCAGGCGTCGTCCGGTCGCCGCACCGGCCGCGTCGTCCAGTTCAATCGGATCGACAGCAGCCGCACCATCAGGGTCACCGCTATCCCCACCGCCGCCGCCGCTTCCACCGGCGCATGCATCGCCGTCACCATCAGCACAAACGCAGCCACCCCAGCCGCCGACGCCACCGCATAAAACTGCCCGGGCTTCAGCATCAGCGGCTCCTCCCTAACCAGCACGTCCCGGATCATCCCTCCGCCCACCGCATTCACCACCCCGGTGAACACACACGCCGCCGGCGACAATCCCGCCACCAGCGCTTTGCTAGCCCCCACCACTCCATAAGCAGCGACCCCTAACGCATCCAGCACCAGAAACGGCTTCACAAACCGCTCCACCCGCGCGTGAAACACCCACGTCACCGCACACGCCGCCACTAACGCAACGGCATACCCCCCATCCAGCAGCACCGCCGGCGGCCCATTCTGCAGGATCAACCCGTCCCGCAGAAACCCGCCACCAGTCCCCGCCGCAAACGCCAGCACCACCAGCCCAATCACGTCATGCCCGCGCCGGGTCGCCGCCAGCGCTCCCGTTATTCCAAACAAAAACACCGCCGCATAATCAACCGCCGGTGGAATCGTAAACGGGCTCATCCGCAATCCCTCCCACTCACGCCTCCACAGGATTCACCAGACACCCAATCCCGCCAATGCTGATCGACACCACATCCCCCGGCGACAATGTGAACTTCCCCGGCGGCACCAGCCCAGTCCCCGTCAGCAGCAACGCCCCATCAGGAAACTCATTCTCGGCAAACAACCACCCCGCCAGTTCCTCCGGAGTCCGCTTCAACTGCGCCACCGTCGTCTCCCCATCGTAAACCATGACTCCCTCACGCTCGATCGTCATCCGAATCGCCGTCTCCGCAGGCACCGTCTCAGCCACCAGGATGGCCGGTCCAATCGCGCACGACCCCCGGTAAACCTTCGCCTGCGGCAGATACAGCGGATTGTCCCCCTCAATGTCCCGCGCACTCATGTCGTTCCCAATCGTAAAACCGAACACCCGCCCCCCAGCCGTCACCGCCAGCGTCAACTCAGGCTCAGGCACACTCCACGTCGAATCCGCACGCGCCCGCACCGCTCCCCCATGCCCGCGCGCCCGCCGCCCCGTCCCCTTGAAAAACAACTCGGGCCGCGCCGCCTCATACACCCGATCATAAAACACCGACGCCCCCGCATCCTTCGATTCATCCATCCGCGCCGCCCGGCTCCGGAAATACGTCACCCCAGCCGCCCAGATCTCCTGCGACCCAACCGGCGGCGGCACCAGCCCCCCCAGATCAGGCATCGGCACCTCCACCCCGCCTCCCAGCGCCCCCTCCAGCAACTCCCGCGGCTCCTCCGCACGGAAAATCTCGTCCATCGTCAGCCCGCTCAGCAGCACCGCACGGTCGTTCCGGACCACAACCGGCCCCTCAGGAAATGAATATAGCAGCATGCCCCCAGCCTTGCAGCACAGAGGCTCTGGATGACAGCGCGAATTTCCCGTGCCATGCAACCACATGCCCATGCTCCGTGCCGATCAATTGCTCTCCCGTTTCGGCTTCTGCAGCCGCCGCGAA
>JAIXPK010000566.1 GCA_027486335.1 Verrucomicrobiaceae bacterium
AAGGCGAAGGGAGTCCGTTATGCGGGTGAAGTGATTCGCCGCAAGGAAGGTAAGAAAGTGAAGTAAACCAGGGGTTCTGACTCCGCATTAAACTGTTTCCATGTCCATTGATCGTAAAGCCATCCGCCGCCGGATTCATGCGCGGATCCGCAAGAAACTGGTGGGTACCACCGAACGTCCTCGTCTGACCGTGCATTTCTCCAACAAGAACGTGTATGTTCAGGTCATTGATGACAGCAAGGGCCTGACCCTTGCTTCTGTCAGCACAACCGAAGAAGGCATGGCGGCCCGCGCCAATGTTGAGATGGCCGTCAAGGCTGGTCAACTGATTGCGGAGCGTGCGAAGTCCGCGAGTGTTTCGGCAGTTGTGTTTGACCGTGGTGGTCACATTTATCACGGCAAAGTGAAGGCGCTGGCGGAAGCTGCGCGCGCTGCCGGTCTTCAGTTCTAAAGCAATATTTCCATGTCTACTGACACTAACGTACAGTTCTCCGAAGGTTTTTCCGAGGCCGGAAAGCCGGACATCATTGAGAAGGTGGTTCACATCAACCGGTGTGCCAAAGTCGTGAAGGGCGGTCGCCGCTTCAGTTTCTCTGCCCTTGTGGTCTGCGGAGACAAGCAGGGTCGTGTTGGCTACGGATTCGGCAAGGCGAACGAGGTGGCTGATGCGATCAAGAAGGCCAGTGAGGCGGCGCGGAAGGCGCTGGTTCCGGTGCATCTGCGCGACAACACGATTCCTCATCAAGTCATCGGCGAGTTCGGTGGCGGTCATGTGCTGCTGAAGCCTGCGAGTCCCGGTACTGGGATTATTGCTGGTGGTGCGGTGCGTGCGGTGGTGGAAGCGGCCGGGGTCAAGGACATTCTTGCGAAGAGCCTTGGTTCCAAGAATCCATCGAACGTGGTGAAGGCCACGCTGACGGCGCTGCAGCAGCTCCGTACCCGTGAAATGTTCCTTGGGGCGCGCGGGAAACTCAAGCCGGCTGCTCTCTGAGCGACCGAACAACCAACATTCGTTCACTTTTAAAACCATGCGTCTGAACACATTGGCTCCCCGTCCGGGCAGCAAGCACCGGATCAAGCGGCTCGGCTGCGGCGAAAGCTCCGGGCACGGTAAGACCTCCGGTAAAGGTCACAAAGGTCAGAAGGCTCGTGCTGGCGGCACGGTGCGTCACGGCTTTGAAGGCGGACAGATGCCGATCTACCGGCGTCTTCCGAAGAAGGGTTTCAGCAACGTCGATTTTGCGATTCGTTATGCGATCATCAATGTGGGTGATCTGAGCGAAGCATTTGAGGACGGCATTGAGATCAATGAGATCGTGCTCCGCGAGGCGGGCCTTGTGAAGGGCCGCTGGGATGGGGTGAAGATTCTCGGCAACGGCGAGCTGACGAAGAAGTTCACGGTGAATGTGAACAAGGTCAGCGAGAGTGCCCGGGAGAAGATCGAGAAGGCTGGGGGTTCGATTGCATCGCCCGGGTCGAAATAAGCAGACAACAAGGATTCGGGCGGGCGCAACTGATGTTGCGCCCGTCTCCCTGTTGAGGCATCACATCAAGTTCACTTCCGCACTGACTCATGATTTCCGCTTTTGCGAACATTTTCAAGATTCCTGAACTCCGGCAGCGGGTGTTCTTCACGCTGGCGATGCTGGCGGTTGTCCGTATTGGGGCAGCGATCACGCTGCCTGGGGTGGACCCTTCGGTGGTGCAGGGCTACCTTGACACTAGTGAGGCGAAGACCGGGAATGCGCTGACGACGCTGATCAGTGCGTTCAGCGGTGGGGTGGTGGCGGCCTGTTCGATTTTTGCGCTGGGGATCATGCCGTACATCAGTGCATCGATCATGGTGCAATTGCTGACGGCGGTGGTTCCGACGCTCGGGAAGCTGGCGAAGGAAGTGGGCGGGCGTCAGAAGATCACGCAGTACACGCGGTATCTGACGATTGTGCTGTGTGTGATTCAGGGGTACCTGATGGCTCGCGGGCTTTGCCATCCTGAGGGCAACGTGCTGTTGCGCGGGATGGATGATTTTCTGTCGAAGTCGTCGCGGCAGCTGGTGCCGGCGCACTTGGTGGATACGTTTGGGTTTTATGCGATTTCGGTGACGGCGATGACAGCGGGGACACTGTTCCTGATGTGGCTGGGCGAGCAGATTACGGAGCGTGGGATTGGGAATGGAACATCGCTGATTATTTCGGTGAACATTCTGTCTGACCTCCCGAATGCCCTGGTGAACACGTTCCGGGATTATGTGCGCGCTGGTGATCCGGTGAAGGCGATCAAGCTGGTTGGGTTGATTGCGTTGTTTGTGGTGACGGTGGCGGGGATCATTATTCTGACGCAGGCGACGCGGAAGATTGCGATCAACTATGCGAAGCGGATGGTGGGGCGGAAGGTGATGGGTGGTCAGTCGACGCACCTGCCGATCCGGCTGAACTATTCTGGGGTGATGCCGATCATTTTTGCGTCGGCGATCATTTCATTCCCTGCGGTGATCATCAATTGGATCTTCAAGGATGCGGGCTGGGCGAAGAAGTTTCTTGAGTATTCGCAGAACAACGGCCCGTGGCATTGGCTGATCTATCTGGTGCTGATCTTCTTCTTCGCGTACTTCTGGGTGGCGACGATGTTCCAGCCGACGCAGATTTCCGAGGATTTGAAATCGAACGGCGGGTATATTCCGGGGATTCGTCCTGGGAAGCCGACCGCTGACTTTCTGGATTTCACGATGAGCCGACTGACGTTTGCGGGGGCTTGTTTCCTGAGTCTGGTGGCGATTGTGCCGCAGATGATGACGCATTATGCGCAGATCCCGTATTTCACGGCCCAGTTCTTCGGTGGGACGAGTGTGTTGATTCTTGTTGGGGTGCTGCTGGACCTGATGCGTCAGGTCGAAACGCACTTGTTGCAGCGGAATTACGATGGGTTCCTGCGGAAGGGCAAGATTCGTGGCCGGTATGAAGGTGATGGGACGCTGCGTGAAGGGGCGTCGTCGGCGAGTGGCCGGGTGGTGCTTCTTTATGTGGCGCTGGCGGTTCTCGTGCTCATCGGGATCAGCACGGCGATCTACCGGAAGGTCAACGGTTAACCGACGACCACGGTGTCACGAGGCGGGAAGATTCCGATACGAAAAGGAGCGGAGCTGGACGGGATGCGTCTGGCTGGCCATACTGCTGCGGAGGTTCTGCGGCGGACGGCGGAGGTGGTGAAGGCCGGGATGTCGACGAAGGCAGTGGATGAAGCTGCCGGGCAGTTTATGTCTGAGGCTGGATGCCGGAGTGCCTTTCTGGGGTACCGGGGATTTCCGGGACGGATCTGCATCTCGTTGAACGAGGAAGTGGTGCACGGAATCGGGCGCGCAGATCGGATCATTCAGAATGGTGACATTGTGAAGATTGATGTGGGGATCACCAAGGGCGGGTGGATTGGCGACAATGCGCTGACGGTGGCGGTGGGAATGGTGTCTCCGGAGGTGCATCAATTGCTGCGGGTGACTGAGGAGTCGCTGCTGACTGCGGTTAGTCATGCGGTGCCTGGTGGGCAGTTGCGCACCTTGTGCGGGAGTGTGGAGAAATTGGTGCGGCGGTTTGGTTTTTCGGTGGTGCAGCAGTTTGTGGGGCATGGGGTGGGGAAGCAGCTGCATGAAGCGCCGGAAGTTCCTAACTTTGACAATGGGCGGATCAAGGTGCGTTTGGAGCCAGGGATGGTCCTGGCGATTGAGCCGATGGTGAATATCGGGACGCCGGAGGTAGTGGTGCTTTCGGATCGATGGACGGCGGTGACGAGGGATCGGAAGGCGAGTTCGCATTTTGAGCACACGGTGGTGGTGACAGAGGATGGGCCGGAGATTCTGACGCCGCGGGCTCGGGTGACGGCGCCGTTGGTGGTGCCGGCGGCGTGATGAGTGTTGGTGGGTCGGGGAGAAAGTCTGTGATTTCCCGTTGTTTGCGGGAGCGGAGTGGCGACGTGTGGGGATGGAGCGTGAATTGAGTGCCGGGGCGGGCGAGCGATCTCTGGAGGGGTCGTGGGGGGTGGTGTGGTTTGGGATGCTGCTGATGGTGGGGCAGGTTCTGGCGGCGTGGCTGGTGATGGAGCTATCCGGGGAGCGGGATCAGTGGCGGGCGGAGGCTGGGCGACTCGGGGGGATGGTGCGTGCGGCGGAGTCGCGGGATGTGAATGCGGAGGTGCAGGAGGCGGAGATCAGAAGGTTGCGGGCGCTGGATCAGGAGGTGAGGATTCTGAGGGGAGCGGTGAGGGATCTGACGGATCGACTGGGGGCGCGGGAGGTGGAGCTGAATGACGTGATTCGGTTTCTGCGGAGCGAACTGGAGGCCCGGCAGGCGGAGATCGAGCGGTTGGAGGGGAAGGTGCCGGCGGCGGCGCTGGGGATGGAAGAGCGTGGGGACAGCGGCCGGGTGTTGCGTTCCGGGGTGGCGCTGCCGAGGTGATTGGGGTGGAATGACGAAGCTGATGCTTCGGGGTTGCGGTGGGGCGCGGGGCTGGCAATTCTCGGGGTTCCGGGTGGACTCGGAACAACACACATCAGGTTATGCATTATCTTGTCACCGGCGGCTGCGGCTTCATCGGCAGCAATTTCATCCGAAAGGTATTCCGTGAGCAGCCCGGGGTGCGGGTGACGAACATTGATGCGCTGACGTATGCGGGGAACCGGGCGAGTCTGGCGGATGTGGAGGCGGAGTATGGGGATCGCTATGAGTTTGTGCACGGGGACATTGCGGAGCGGTCGGTGGTGGACGCGGTGGGGAAGATGGGCGGGTTCACGGCGGTACTGAATTTTGCTGCGGAGAGCCATGTGGACCGGAGCATCACGGGACCGGAGGCGTTTGTGCATGCGAACGTGACGGGGGCGTATAACATGATGGAGCTGGCGCGTCGGGCGGGGGTGCGGTTCCTGCAGGTGTCGACGGATGAGGTGTATGGGTCGCTGGGGGAGGACGGGTTGTTTGTGGAGACGCTGCCATTGCAGCCGAGCAGTCCGTATTCGGCGAGCAAGGCGTCGGCGGATCTGCTGGCGCTGGCGAATCATCACACGTTCGGTCAGGATGTGGTGGTGACGCGTTGCTCGAACAATTACGGGCCCTATCAATATCCTGAGAAGCTGATTCCGCTGATGATCATCCGGGCGATGCATGATCAGACGCTGCCGGTTTACGGGGACGGGCGGAACGTGCGGGATTGGATTCATGTGGAGGATCACTGTGCGGGGATCCTGAGGGTGCTGGAGGCTGGGCGGTCCGGGGAGGTTTACAATCTGGGGGCGAGCACCGAGTGGGAGAACATCAATATTGTGAAGCTGATTCTGCGACTGCTAGGTAAACCGGAGACGCTGATCACTTATGTGAAGGACCGGCCGGGGCATGATCGGCGGTATGCGATCGACAGCGGGAAGGCGCGGTCGGAGCTGGGGTGGGAACCGAAGCAGGCGTTCGACGAGGCGATTGCGGCGACGGTGGAGTGGTATCGGGGGAATGAGGCGTGGTGGCGGCCACTGATGAAAGCGTGAGGGGGGGATGCTGCGAGTGAAGGAGCTGCCTGACTTGGGAGCGTGCGGCCGGGTGCTGGTGGTGAAGCCGAGTTCCCTTGGAGACATTGTGCACACGCTGCCGGCGGTGCATTTGCTGAAGCGGCGCTGGCCGGGGATGCAGCTAGTGTGGGTGGTGAATCCGGAGTTTGCGCCGTTGCTCGAAGGGAATGCGGATGTGGGGGAAGTGGTGATGTTTCCGAGGGGGGAGTTTCGGGGTTGGCGCGGGATGGGGCGATTTGCGATGTGGTTGCGCGGGCTGAGGGAGCGGGTGGGGTCGGTGGATCTGGCGCTGGATTTCCAGGGATTGCTGCGGAGCGGGCTGATGTCGCGCGCCAGCGGGGCTGGGGCGGTGGTGGGGATGAGCGACAGCCGGGAGGGTGCGCGGTGGTTTCACGGGCATGTGGTGCCGGTGGAGGCGGGGGCGCATGCGGTGGAGCGGAATCTGGCGATGGTGCGGGCGCTGGGGGCGGATGGGCCGGTGGAGTTTGCCCTGCCGGAGGGAAGTGTGCCGAAGGGGTTGGGAGCGGCGGCGGCAGGCGGGTACGTGCTGCTGCATCCGTTCAGTCGAGGGGAGGGCAAGAGTCTGACGCGGGAGCAGGTGCGGCTGTTCTGCGAGGCGATGGGGGCGAGGACGGTGGTGGTGGTGGGGAGGCTGTCGGGCGATAGGCTGGCGTTGCCGGGTGGAGCGGTGGATCTGGTGAACGGGACGACGCTGCCGGAACTGGCGTGGCTGATGCGGCGGGCGGCGTACACGGTGAGTGTAGACAGCGGGCCGATGCACATGGCGGCGGCGTTGTCGCCGCGGGTGCTGGGGATTCACACGTGGTCGGATCCGCGGAAAGTCGGGCCGTGGGACCGGGAGGCGTATGTGTGGAAGTCGGGGCGATTCATGAAGTGCGGGGAGCTGGATGCGGCGGTGTGCAGCGGAGGGCGTCCGGTGGCGGATGAGGATATCGGGGTGATTGCGGGATTTGTGAGGGATCGGCTAGGGGGTGGGTAAAGGGGGGGCGGCGGGTGGTGCTGGCGACAGAGCGGGTGCCATGATGTGGCGCTGGTCGCGGCGTGAACGGCTAAATGAGGAGCCTGGGTTTGACCGAAGCGGCGATGCGGTGGCGGCAGGCATTGACTGGATTAGCCAGGGAAGATCATGATCGGCTTGCTATTTTCTTTCAAGCTTCGCCTCCATGTCGGCGATGGTGCTGATGATGGGTTGCTGGCTGATGCTGATGAAGCCCCGCATGGAGCGGTCGAAATCGACGATGAGGTGGATGGTCGCTGCCAGCGCGAGGATGAAAGCGAACATGCGGTAGCGGCAGATGAATCCGGAAAGTCCGGCCGCGTAGCCCCCGATCATGACCGCGACGGTTGCGATGAAAAGCAACGTCCAGAAAACCACCTGCGGAAGGGTGTCGAAACTCGTGGTGACCCGTTCCGTGTGCATGTCGATGAGGTCATTCACCGAAGCCATGAGCGCCACTTCCATCGGGCTGACCGGACCCGCCTTCATCACGCGCTCGGTTGCCGGCCAGATTCTGGACTGGGCGGTCAGTGTGCGTTCTAACAGTGCCTGATCGGCCTCGAGTGTGGCGGAGTTCTCGGGTGTGATGACGCGGGTGCGGGCGTATTCGAGAAGGGTCATTTGGAGTTCCAATCCGCCGCGTTCCTTTACCAGTCCGGCGCGGAGAAACGCCGTGCCAAGGGCGTTGGCCTCGTCGATGACGTCCCGTTTCCGCGTTTCGTAATGACTCACCGTAAAGCTGTAGGTGAAGGCGATCATCAGGCCGAGGAGGGCCAATGTTGCGTTTTGCACCAGACCCCCACCGCCGGTGTCGGAAGGTACGCCTTTCAAGGAAGCCTGCCGCCGTTTGCCGAGGCGGAAGCCGAATTCCAGTGCCGCGAGCAGGATGGCGATGAAAACCACGAGCGTGGCTGCGATCGGCATGCGATAGAGGAGCGGGATGTTGATCGAGTCCATGGGTTTGGTGGAAGAGAGTAATCAATCAGTTCTCCTCCGCATCGGAAATGATGGCTTCGAGCGGGCACATGGAACCAAAGATGCCGCCGCAGTGATGTTTTGGGGCCGCGAATCGCCCCGCTTGAGCCCTGCGTGAGTTCTGCGGCTCGGATGGATGAGGTTGCGGAGTGGATGCATCAGTCGTGCGGCAGTGTTTCGGTGGGAGCGGTGTGAGGGGGGCGAAAACTGGGGGGGTGAGGGATTTCTGGTTTGGAGGGAACGGACTGGAAAGTCCGTTCTACGTTGGTGAGGTGAGGTGTGATGGTGGCGAGTGACGGGGAGGGGGCTCGGGGAATTGTGAGAGAGGATAAGGGGGCGGTTAGTGTGAAGGGTTGGTGGAGCAGGAGACGAGGAGCTGGTGGGGCCAGTCGTTGAAGTTAGTGACCTGGCCGCGGGAGCGGACGCGCTGGAGGCGGGAGAGGGGGAGGTCGGCGAAGAGCCATGGGGAGTCGGTGGGGAGGGGGCCGGAGGCGAGGATGCCGTCGCTGGGGAAGCCGATGTCGACTGGTGAGAAGGCGGCTGGTTCGCCGGTATTGATGTCGAGGGCTGGGGACCATGGGGCGGCGCCGGCGGTGGGGGCCTGGAGGACGAAGCATTGCTGTTCGAGGGCGCGGGCGCGGCAGCTGAGGCGGACGCGGTGGTAGCCGGCGGCGGTGTCGGTGCAGCTGGGGACGAGGAGGATGGAGGCCCCGGCTTCGGCTAGTTGGCGGGCGAGGAGGGGGAATTCGGAATCGTAGCAGATGAGGATGCCGACGCGGGCGCCGGGGATGTCGAAGACGTTGAGTGAGCGGGAGCCGGAGATGAGCCATTGTTCGCGTTCGAAGCGGGTCATCTGGATTTTATCCTGGAAGCGGGATTGGCCGTCGGGGGTGCAGAGCCATGCGCGGTTGGTGTAGGAGCCGTC
>JAIXPK010000346.1 GCA_027486335.1 Verrucomicrobiaceae bacterium
CCCCCCGACCGCTAATTGTTGCCGGAATTTTCGTCCCCTTGATCATCTTCCCATGAAGTTCCGCATCACCAAAGAGAAGTTCGTCGACGGCCTCCAGCAGGTGCAGAATGTCGTCAGCAGCCGCGCCACGCTGCCGATCCTGTCGAACGTACTGCTCGAGGCCGACGGAAACGAACTCCGCCTCACCACCACCGACCTCGACGTCGTCGTCAGTTGCCGCATCGACGCCGAAGAAGTCTCCCGCCCAGGCAGCACCACGCTCCCAGCAAGGAAACTCGCCACCATCATCCGCGAACTCCCCGCTGAAGAAGTCACCGTCGAAGTCAACGACGACAACTCCGCCAGAATCACCTGCGGCAACAGCTTCTTCCGAATCCTCGGCCTCAGCCCGGACGACTACCCACCACCTCCGCGCTTCGAAGAAGTCAAAGAATTCAAAGTCTCCGGCTTCACCCTCCGCGACGGTCTCCGCAAGGTCGCCTACGCCATCTCCACAGACGAAACCCGCTACGTCCTCAACGGGGTCTACTGCCAGTTCAAAGAAGGCAAACTCACCCTCGTCGCCACCGACGGCCGCCGCCTCGCCATGACCGACGCCGATGTCGAATTCCCGGAAAGCCAGGAATGCTCGGTCATCATCCCCACCAAGGCCGTCAACGAACTCCAGCGCGTCCTCAAAGAAGCCGGCGATAAAGCCGATGTACGCATCCGCATCGGCCCCAAACAAATCGCCTTCGACCTCGACCGCGCCCTCCTCGTCAGCAAACTCATCGAGGGCAATTACCCCAACTTCCGCCAGGTCATCCCAGGCCAGGCCAAACAACGCGTCACCCTCGAACGCGAAGCCTTCCTCCAGGCCGTCCAGCGGGTCTCCCTCCTCGCCCAGGACAAAAGCAATTCCGTCCGCATCGCCTTCGCCCGCGACAACATCGAAATCACCGCCAACAGCGCTGACATCGGCGAAGCCAAAGAATCCATGGCCGTCAAATACAACGGCCCGGACATGGCCATCGCCTTCAACCCGGAATACCTCCAGGCCCCCTTCCGCAACCTCGACACCGACGAGGTCTACCTCGACCTCATCGACGAAGTCAGCCCAGGAGTCGTCCGAATTAACACGCCCTTCCTTTACGTCCTGATGCCCATGCGCGTCAGCCAGTAAAGGACAGGGCGGGCCCAAAGGCCGAACATAGACTCTCCTCAAGACGCCGCGCCCCGGAGGCCGGCGTCTTTGTCTTTCCTCCTCACTCTCCTTCCTTCCCACTCTCATGAATAAAGCCGTCACCCTCTATGACACCACCCTGCGCGACGGCACGCAGGGAACAGGCATCAGCTTCTCCGTCACCGACAAACTCCGCGTCGCACGCAAACTCGACGCCTTCGGCATCGATTACATCGAAGGCGGTTGGCCAGGCAGCAACCCACGCGACGAACAGTTCTTCGCAGAAGCCGCCAAAGAATCATGGCAGCACGCCAGACTCACCGCCTTCGGCATGACCCGCCGCGGCAACATCCGCGTCGAAGACGACGCCCAGGTCCGCAAACTCCTCGACGCCAACACCCCCTGCGTCTGCATCGTCGGCAAAACATGGCCGCTCCACGTCACCGAGGTCTTCAAGGTCTCCCTCGAGGAAAACCTCGCCATGATCGCAGACACCGTCCGCTTCCTCAAAAGCCACGGCCGCGAGGTCCTCTATGACGCCGAGCACTTCTTCGACAGCTTCCGCGAAGACCCGGACTACTCGCTAGCCACCATCGCCGCCGCCAAATCCGCAGGCGCCGACCTCATCGTCCTCTGCGAAACCAACGGCGGAGCCATGCCCGAATTCGTCCACGAGGTCACCGCTCGCGCCGTCGCCCACCTCGGCACCGGCGTCGGCATCCACACCCACAACGACGGCGGGGTCGGCGTCGCCAATGCCCTCGCCGCGGTCCGCGCCGGAGCCATCCAGGTCCAGGGCACCATCAACGGCTACGGCGAACGTGTCGGTAACTGCAACATCATCACCGTCGCCGCCAACCTCCAACTGAAATACGGCATCACCGTCGCCCCCGACCTCACCAAACTCCGCGAACTCTCCCTCTTCGTCGACGAACTCGCCAACGTCGCCCCGGATATCCGCGCCCCCTACGTCGGCAAAGCCGCCTTCACCCACAAAGGCGGCCTCCACGTCCACGCCGTCCAGAAACTCGCCCGCACCTACGAACACGTCGCCCCCGCACTCGTCGGCAACGAACAGCTCATCGTCATCTCAGACATGTCCGGGCAGAGCAACATCCTCTCCCGCGCAGAATCCCTCGGCATCCCCCTCGACAAGGGCTCACCAGAAGCCGCCGCCATCCTCAGCGACGTCAAAGCCCTCGAAAACGATGGCTACGAATTCGAAGCCGCCGGCGCTTCCTTCGAATTGCTCATCCGCCGCCACCTCGGCTCATGGTCCCCGCTCTTCGAAACCCTCGAATACGAATGCACCTACCGCCGCGACCACACCCGCCAGTACGAAAGCTGCGTCGCCACCGCCAAAGTGAAAATCGGCGACCAAATCGTCTTCACCGCCGCAGAAGGTGACGGCCCCGTCAACGCCCTCGACGCCGCTCTCCGCAAGGCCCTCGCCCCGTTCTTCCCACACATCGCCGCCATGCGCCTCTCCGATTACAAGGTCCGCATCATCGACGGCCACGAAGGCACCGCCGCCAAAACCCGCGTCCTCATCGACTCAACCTCCGGCGAAGACACATGGAGCACCGTCGGCGTCAGCTTCAATATCATCGACGCCTCATGGCGCGCCCTCGCCGATAGCATCGCCTATCACCTCCTCAGCCACAAACCCTGACCTGAAGCAAACCGGCACGGGCATCCTGCCTGTGACCTCAAACCAAAGTGGCACGGGCATCCTGCCTGTGACCCCAAACCCGAGTATCGCCAAGGCAAGGCGGGTGCTCGCTGGATCCGAACCCAGGCCAACCGCAATCTCACCTAAAGTCCTGTCTCATCGTTGCGCCATCCACCACCGACCCGTGTCCCAACGGGACACCGTATACCAGCCCAGAGCAACGCTCTGGGTACCCCCCCCCCGAGCCCGGCGTTCTGTAGGAACGCCGCATACCTCGCATCCCTAATCGCCTTGCCTTAGCGCCATCCGGCCTGACCTCCACACAACGGAATCTGACACATCCACCCCAAAGAAAAGAGGCACCGCCTCATCAGCGGTGCCCCTCACTTTTGAAGTCTCAGCGCCTCGCGGCACCGCTCCTCCCGGTCACTTGATCGTGTACTTGGTCCACTTGCCCCGGCCGTGACGCTTGAAGTGCTTGGGCATCAGCTTCATCGCGCGTGGATAAAATACCCCCGAACGCGCCGCCGCTTCCGTCGCAGAAATGCCCTCGGAACCACCCGCCGCCACCGCCGCACGCAGCAGTTCCAACACTTCGCTCTCCTGGAGACGTGGTCCCCGGGACCCCTTGCCGCGCTTCGGACGGCGCGTCTTCTTCGCCACCGTCACCGCTTCCTCCACCTCGACAACCGCCGCCTTTGGCTTGCGGCCACGCCGCGGCGCAGCCACCGGCGCTTCACCACCAATGGACGCCTGCAGGGCAGCCATCTCACGTTGTAGAATCTCAAGCTTCTGCAGACGCAGCGCCGAAAGTTGCTTTTCAAGGGACGCGATCTGGGCGTCAATAGACTGGCTC
>JAIXPK010000320.1 GCA_027486335.1 Verrucomicrobiaceae bacterium
CACAAGCCCCCCTCCCAACACGCCCCTGGGAGCGCTGAGCCCCAGCTCGGCGTTCTCCCAACAAGCCCCCCTCCCAACAAGCACCGGGCACGCGAGGCTCTGTACTCGCGCTCTCCCAACCAGCCCCATCTCAAATCTCAATCCCCCCCGGACCTCTCTTCAGCGCAGGTGCAGCCCCAGTTCGCGAATGTTGCTATCCAAGCTGAACTTGCGGGCAAAAAAGTGCGGGCAGGCCAGCAGCGCATGGTGGAGCCCGCGGTCCACCTCGCGAAACGTCTCCGGATGTCCCTGATGCCGCTCCGGCCAGCGCGTCCATGTCGAGCTCAGCGGTAGAGCCTCGTCCTCCACCGGGCAGCCCATCAGGCAGAGCTGCGTCCCGAAAAGCGATTCATCCGGAGCGAACGACTTGCTCCATCGCTCCGTCAGGTCTGCGCTCATCACCGCCTCCGCCATCTCCCGATTCAGCAGCATCCACTGAGGATGAAATCTCCACGCGTCCTCCGGCACATCTGGCACCTCGTGCAAGCGGGCAGCTTTTTTCGGGTTAGTCTTTTCCACGTCTGCCCAGTGTTCCGTCTCCACCATGCTGCGCCAGCCGCTCCTGTCCAGATGCGTCAGCAGACCCGAAAATGGCTTGATGGGCACACAGCTTTCGGACAGAAAAACAAAAGCCCGGTTTTCCGGATTACGAAGCGCCGCTTCCAGCAGCAGCCGTTGCGCCCGCACCAGAGACACATCGCCCCATTCCGTCTCCGCCCTCTCTTGCAGCACGGCTTCCTGCCACCACGCCGGTGTCGCATCCGATGGCACCTCCTCCTTCGGATGCGCGAAGACCGACACCCGGTCCTCGTGCCCGCGGAAGTACTCCGACCACATCTCAAGATGTCCCGGCAGACCCCGCGTAAGAAAAAGAAAAGCGACGCGTCCATCCCGCATGCCCTCCACCGCGGGTGATCCCGCCGCAGCATTCCCAACCCCATGCTCTGTGCCATCGTCAACCACGCCTCCCCGCCAGTGCGTCACGCCCAGATGCCGGCGCATAACCGGTGCGATGTACTCGCGATTGCATCGCTGGAACCCCTTCGCGTCGTACGTCCCGTTCCGCTTCCCCATCAGATCGGAAACCGCTTCCTGTCCCTGCCACGCCAGATTGGGAAAGGCGGCATACGTGGGAATCTCCCGGTGCAGCGCGGCCAGCAGCCAATCGGAGGGCTTCACCTCCCGCGTCACCCGCTTCCCCTGCGGCGAGAGCACTCGCATCACCCGGTCGTAGTACTCCGCCTTCACCGCGAAGGCGTGGGTATCAAGGCCGTGGGCCACCCTCACCACACCCGGGCTCACCCATTCCGGCTCGCTCGTGTGCTGCGTGCCCAGGTAGAGCATCCCCCAGTCCTCCGGGATCTCCAACGCAGCGAACCTGGCTAGAAAGTCCGGATGCAGCACCACATCGTCCTCGAAAATCATCACCGCCGATGCCTTCCGACGCTTCGCTTCCCGCAGGCAGAGCTTCTGCGTCAGCGAGAGCGCATAGCGGCCCTCGCTCCAGTGGCCCCGGCAGTGCCTCACCGTTCGCGCATCGATCGCCGGGAATCGCTCCACGTGCTCCATTCCGTGATCAAGAAACATATTCAGCACCGTCCGCCGCCGGTCATCCCGACGGTTCAGATTGATGTAGAACTGCAGGGGAAATGCGTCGTCGAATTCCATGTCGTCTGTAGGGCTGCCTCGCTGAATAACCTTGCCACTCGGCCAGTCACCAAATCTCGTGACCAACTGAACTCCTCGTTCACATATCCAGCAGATGCAGCATCGTGCCGGCCTCGTCGAAGAAGTAGGTGCTCATGTAGAGCCCGAAAAGAAACTTCGCCTTGCCTTCGATCCCGTCGCCCAGCGCATGCACAAACGTGGCATCCCGATAGCGGCGATAGTCGAAGTCCTTGTTCAGCGGGAACATCACCGATTCCGGCTCGAAGGAACGCAACTTCAACGTCGTGTCGAGCACCATCCGGTTCCACGCACACTGGTCGCAGGGGCGCGGGTTCCGCTCCGGCGGCGGCCCCTCGTGAATCGCCTGCCACGCCGTCATCACCTCCCGATAGCAGTCCGTGCGCACAGCGAACGTCCCCGCATTCACCGGCGGCCTCCCGGAGAGCCGCCGCAGTTCCTCATCCGTCAGGTAAGCGCTGTAGAACCGCTCGGCATAACTCCGCCCCCGCTCCAGCACCGTGCCGATCTCCCAGTCCCCCTCCAACAGATGATCCGGGTTCCGCAGGCAAAGAATGTCGCTGTCCAGATAGAGGATCTTCTCCGCTCCCACCGCCCTCGCATGCTGCTCCACCCGGTCCGCTACCCGATACTTCCAGCTCCACGCCTCCTCTGCCATCGCCCGTCCCGCCAACCCGTCCCGCACCGGCAACTCATACTCGTAAAGCCCCACCCGCGGCAGGTGAAAGATAGGAACCTCTCCAGACCGGAAAATCAGCACATCCCCGTCGAACTGACTCCGCAACAGCGACATCGACAGCATCTTGGCCATCAGCCGGTTCCCGCCCGCTTCCGGCGTGTCGATCGCAATGGTGTAGGCGAGTTGCATGGGTCGTTTCGTTGCGGGGCCGTGAAGGGTTGGACAGGGGAAGCCAGGGGCAAGCTCCTCTAGCGGGGGTGCCAGCCTCAGGAAAGTGAAAAATTGTTTTGACAAGAGATTCCGAGCGCGGCAATCTAATCATGTTATGATTCAGCCCGCCGACAAATGCAATCCTGAGAGAGAGTTGTCAAACGGGGTCCATGCTTGAGCGGGCTCTGAACGCGCCACCGAGGTTTTCCAGGAGGCGGTTTCTCGCGACGGGTGCGGTTGGCAGCATTGCGATGGTAGTGAGTCTTCAACCCCGCATGCTGATCGCCGAAGACGAGGATTCGGAGGATGGCGGCTCAGGCTGGGAGGCATTCACAGATGAGTGGTTCGGCGAGTTGGCTGTCGCCAGTTATCTTAAATCCGCAATTGCGGAAGTTTCAAACAAGGTAGTGGTAACCGGCTCCTCCCAGATACAAGCAACAGTTGAGATGGCCAAACAATTGATTGCTAGGATTCGGGATAACATCGGCTCCTTGCTTGATCAAGCCCTCACCGATGAGATGAACGAGGCGATAAGTGCCGATTGGATTCTGGAGACGCTAACGGATCTGGCGCAACGTGCAATGGATGCAGGCGCAGCCGCTCTGAAGTCCAATCTCGACGCGTGGGTGCAGGACAGTTTGCAGAACATACTGGAAAATACCGCAAAACACTTTGAAGCGCGGGCTTCACAGCGCGAAGCTAAGGTATACAGCCCTTCGATCAGCGGGCCTGGAACCATTGGCCCGGCGACAGCGACGATTACTGGCAAAATCGCTGGAGCATGGGATGTGTCAGGTTCCATTTCCTACACCGCCGTTTTCAGCTTGAAAGCATTCGATGGCAAGACCGCACAATTCAACGGCGTCCCCAACGGCGGCGATGATGAAGTGCACGGAATGATCCGTGTACCCAAACAGCACCACTTTATATTCGGCAGGGCCCAGTTGAAGCTTGACGCAGCTATTGAGTGGAAGCTCGCATTAGGTGACGCCACTCTCAAGATCGAAGGTAAGGGAGGAGGAGGATACGACAGGGAAATCGGTGATTTAGAAATCAAGATCAAGAATCATTACAACGGCCCCGAGGACGAGACGTATGGACCATGAAGAAGATTTATCTATCGATCGCACTTGTCTCGTTAATTGGATGTTGGCTGGTCCTGAGACATGGCACACTGCCACAGTCGGCTGATGTTATTGATGCCTCATCGACAGGTAAGGCACGCACAAACGCTTCTGTCAACCGCCCCACTTTGAAGAGACCGCAAATGAATGCCTCCGGAACTGGGGATTCGAGCATCCCCCGGGAAGGCGTCATTCACAACGACCAGGATGAATCTGCCGCTTTGAAGGCCTTCTTGGACACGGTGACGAAGCTTCCGGTCGGCGACGTATCGCAACAGGAAATCCTTCGACTCACTGTCCAGTTCGCAAGATCTCATCCTAGGACGGTTTTCAGCAGCCAAGACACCCTGATACAGGTGTTGCCAGCGAATTGCTGGATCAATCTAATTCATGAGGCAGCCAGTGAGTTGGCGAAAGACCCTTCACACGCTCCATTGAGCGACATATACAGATCACTTTCCGCGACGGAGACTGGCCTAGCAGCGTTCTTGAGCGGCCTAAAGGAAGAGAGCAGACTCCCTCTACTTGATCGCATTCTCTCCGACAAATCGAGTCCATTGTCCACTCTGATTCAGAAGCGTTCATTCCTTAAGTTGTGTTCCCTATATCCAGACAAACTGGCCCAGGTGTTCGGCTCATCCAGAGAGGAGAGGATTCGCAGCTATGCCGCCGAAACAATCGTCGAGGAGGCCTTCCGAAGAGACAAGGTCGCCAGCTTCGAAGTTCTCGACCATCTACCGCCTGACGTTGTTCCTGATGCTCAGGTTGCATTCCTCCGTTCTTTCATTTCGCACGATATGAACGCCGCGCTTTCATGGGTGAACCAAGTTGAGGATCAACCTACGCGTGATCGCTTTCTCGACCGGACTATGGCTTCGATCTCCGCGGTCGATCTGAATGCCGCAAAACGCTGGGCCGAGTCAATCGTTGATCAGCAGATTCGAACCAAAAATCTTCAAATGTTAGCGCGGATGGAAGCCCGGCGAAACAATCCACGCTGAGAGGCGGAACGCCGACAGATTTTTGAGCATAAGAGTGAGAATCTTCATACTCTTCCTGCACCACGAAGCGTGCCCTCTGACCCGCTTCCACTTTGCACTGTTAAGCAAACAGAACGCAGGCGACGCGCTTCTGGAGATTGTGCCTGTTTCATTACCTGAGTACAGATACTGCTCACTGCTTCCAGGAACGTGGATCGCTGAACAGGCTGCCCAGTTCCGAAGCAATCCTTCGAACGTCTTTCACCGCTTCCACCACGCAGGCGGGCCGCTGATTCCGGACCTCGACTGCCTGGTATGGGATTTCGTCCTGCACAGCGGCCGCAAGGCGGACCGGATCATTCTGGTGGAGGGAGACATGCTGGCGCGATGCAGCATCCGGGACTTCTTCAACCCTAGCTTTGAGCATGAGATCAGCGGGAGCGTGGTACGGCGGGGAATCGTGGAGAACCGAGACTGGTGGTGGTATGACAAGGCACCGGAGGCGCTGCGCGTCGAGATCGGCGAGGCCGTGGCCAGTATCACGCCGGTCTGCGGGATTCAGATGAGCTGGGCCCTGGCCGAGCGGATGGCCAGGACGGTCCTGGAGCATCCGGGGCGCTTCGACAACATGCACGTTGAGATGGCCATCGGTACCCTGGCGCGGCTCTGCGGGGCGGAACCGGCGGAAACCGTGGTGCCGCAGGGACGCAAACCCGTGGAGTTCATCGATTTCACGCCGGCGAGTCTGCAACTGGGGCCATGGGGCCTCTTTCACCCGGTGAAGCAGATCCTCCGGGAGGGCCACGAGCTTCCCTTCCGGGACCGGGCGGGACTGAATGACTGGGGGATCGGGGCGGACGACTACAACTGGCTGGTGGACTGGTGTCGTGCCCGCGGCGTGCGGCGCGTGGTGGAATTCGGCCCCGGGGACTCGACCCTGGCCTTTCTGGACGCGGGCTGCACGGTGTTGAGTGCCGAGCACGACACGCCGTGGCGGGAACTGGCCGCCGACCGGTTCGCGCAGGATGCGGGCGTCACGCTCACCGCATTCCGTGACGAGCCGGGCTGCGCCATGGCTGCCCCCGACTGGAAGCCCGACCTTGTCTTCGTGGACGGCCCGCCCTCTTCCGGCCCGAACGGTCGCCGGCACACCCTGCGCTGGGGCCTCCTGCACGCGGACACCGTGGTGCTCCATGATGCTCACCGCGAAACTGAAATGCTGCTGCTTTCCGGATTGTTCGACGAGGAATGGAGCGTGACGACGATTCCCACGGAAAAGGGCCTGGCCCTGATCCAACGCAAGCCTGACGCCCCGGCACGTCAACTTCCGCTGCCACAGCAGGCGCATGCCCGCTACCGGGGGCTGAAGCAATGGGGGTGGTATCTGGATGATCCCGCAGCATGGCGCGCGCTGCTGCACACCCATCGGAAAGCGAAAGTGTTGGAGATCGGTGCTTTTGACGGAGTCAGCGCCAGCATGATGCTCGATCTGCTCTTCACTCACCCCGAGAGCGAGGTGCACTGCATCGATCCCTACGAACCAGATCCGACCACGCCTCAGGTCTGCGCTCAGACAAAAGACCAGTTCCACCAGAATGTGAGGCTCGGAGCCCGCGAAGGGCGCATTCATCTGCACGAAGGGATCTCCGTCGAGGTGCTGGCCTGGATGCTGGCTAGTGATGGCTTCTGGGAATCCTTCGACTTCATCTATGTGGATGGCAGCCATCTCGCCAAAGATGTCCTCACAGACGCAGTGATGTGCTGGCCTCTTCTGAAACCTGGCGGGGTCATCGCATTCGATGACTACGAGTGGGAAAGCCACCGCCCCCCGCACGACCGCCCCCAGGCGGGGATCGATGCCTTCGAGTCCGTGTTCAGGCCGCAGCTCGCATTGCTGCGCACCGGATGGCGGCGCATGTGGAAGAAGTGCCTGTGACCGGTATCACCACGTCGCATTGGTGGCCTTGTTTCGCAGTCCCGCCCACTCAATTAATTGATAGCATCGAAGCAGCACGCGGCAATCATTGTCGCCCCACCGCCGACTCCGATGGCGACTCCCCAACCAGCCCCCTCAGAACAAGCCCCCTTTTACTATTCACTATTTACCATTTAATATTTCCAATCTCACCGCCCCCCTCCGCATCTAACACATCCACGAACCCCATGCACGTTCCCTCCCTCATCAGCCGGAAACGCGACGGCGGCTCGCTCTCCCCCGACGAAATCAACTGGCTCGTCACCGGACTAACCAACGGCGAAATCCCCGACTACCAGTGGGCCGCCCTCGCCATGGCCATCTGCCTCAATGGCATGTCCGCCCCCGAAACATGGGCCCTCACCCGCTCCATGCGCGACAGCGGCGAAGTCCTCGACTGGGGCCCTCCCGACTCCCGCCCTCCCGTCGTCGACAAACACTCCACCGGCGGCATCGGCGACAAAACCTCCCTCGTCCTCGCTCCCCTCCTCGCCGCAGACGGTCTCTGGGTCCCCATGATCTCCGGCCGCGGCCTCGGCATCACCGGCGGCACGCTCGACAAACTCGAAAGCATCCCCGGCTTCCGCATCAACCTCTCCCGCAAGGAGATGGAAGCCCAGATCCATTCCGTCGGCTGCTTCATGGCCGGCCAATCCCCTTCCCTCTGCCCAGCCGACCGCAAACTCTACGCCCTCCGCGACGTCACCGGCACGGTCCCCTCCATCCCGCTCATCACTAGCAGCATCATGAGCAAAAAACTCGCCGAAGGCCTCGACCGTCTCGTCCTCGATGTCAAATTCGGCTCCGGCGCATTCATGAAATCCCGCGCCGAAGCCGCCCAACTGGCCGACGCCCTCGTCGCCGCAGGCAACCTCGGCAACATCTCCATCGCCGCAATCCTCTCCCCCATGGACGAACCCCTCGGCGCCTCCGCAGGCAATGCCCTCGAGGTCCGCGAATGCATCGAACTCATGCACGGTCTCGGCCCGCCTGACCTCGAATCCCTCATCCTCGACCTCGCCGCCCACCTCTCCTCCACCCCGCGCGAAACCCACGCCGCCCGTCTCCGCGACGGCACGGTCTGGAATCGCTTCAAGGCCATGGTCGCCGCCCAGTGCCCTCACAAGGACCCCGACCTCCTCGGCATCGGCCGCACGCTCCACGTCGCCCCAGTCATCACCGACCTTCCCTCCCCAGGCTCCGGCATCCTCACCCGCGCCGACGCCGCCACCATCGGCCAGGCCGTCCTCGCCCTCGGTGCCGGCCGCTCCCGCGCCGACGACTCCATCGACCCATCCGTCGGCATCGACCATCTCCGCAAGACCGGCTCTCCTATCAAAGCCGGCGACCCGCTCTGCCGCATCCACGCACGCTCCCGCGCCGACGCCGACTCCGCCGCCGCCACCCTCGCCACCGCCTTCTCCATCACGGCCTGAATCCCCTTCACCCTATCAACTCCGCCACCGCCTCCCGACCCACCGCCATCACGCCCAGAAACAACTCCGCCGTCTCCGCATCATTCAGCGCGAGCGCCCCGCTCACAATCCGCTCGGGCCCTTCCTCCGACCGCCCCATCACCACCGGAAACCGCTCACTCCATTTTTCCCCGAACGCCCGCAGGCTCTCATAACCCATCGTCCGCACCGCCCGGTCATGGAAAATCCGCCAGCCCACCACGCTCTCCGCCGCCGCAAACCGCCGCATCTCCAGCGTCACCCGCCCCATCGTACACCGCGGATTGATCTCCACCACAGGCCTCAGTCGCAACCGCCCACCAGCCTCCCGGTACATCAGCGCATCCACCCCCAGCCACCCGCGGAACTCCGCCGCTTCCACATGCGGCCCTAGCAAAGTCGGCAGTTCCTCAGCATAAAACGCCGCCCCGCCTTCCTCCACCCACGCCCGCGCCCCGCCTTCCGGCAGCAACCGCCCGAACGATCGCCCCGCCACACACGCAATGAACTTTCCACCCCGGTCGCAATGCAGCCTCACCAATCCCCTCAACCGCGGCAACTCCCCGGGCTCGCAATCATAATGCGCCGAATAATCCGCCATCCGCTCCAGCCACGGCTCCACCACCAGCAATCCCTGCTCGCCTAACATCCGATCCGCCCACGCCGTCTCGTGCGCCAGCAGCACTTCCTCCCTCACCCGGATCATCCCGCGTCCCGCCAGACTGAACGGTGCCTTCAGCACCACTTCCCCAAACCCTCGCTCCCGCCACTCCCCCACCGCTCCCGCAAGTTCCTCCTTCGTCCGCACCACCACCCCCGCCAACGCCGCCTCCGGCCTCGTCCCCACCATCCCCGCCAGCAACCCCGCCGCCGTCGCCTTCGAATACAACTCCCGCAACGCCTCGGACCACGGCACCGACGGCTCCCTCCGGTGCCCTGACATCTCCGCCGCCACCGCCACACTGTCCGCACTCCACCCCCACGGCCGCAACCGCCCCAGCTTCCGCTCCCGCAGCAGGCTTCCCGCAGGCAATCTCCCAGCCCCATCCATCACCACAAACTCCGCCGGCCCGATCCCCGCCGCCTTCAACCGCTGCAAGTGCCCCACCGTCGGCATCCGCTGCACCAGCACCACATCATCCTGACAAGCCGCCGCCAGCGGCACCAGATCCAGATCCCTCATCAGCGGCCCCACCACCCCGTCCTGCCCCGCCGCCCCCGCACGCCGCTGCAACGCACAGATCTCCGCCCCGGGATTGAACCAGAACACATCCGGAGTCCGCCCCCGGCTCTGCGAAAACACCTCCAGCGACGCAATGAACCCCTCATCAAATCCCGCCCGACGCCGCCCCTCCGCATTGAACGGCACCGTCCCCCGCGCCCGCCCCGGCCCTAGCGGAAACACCAGCCGCCGCCGCCACGCCTCCCAGTCGCTCTCCCCCGCCTCCTTCCACTTCCGCAGCCACCTCAGCCCGTACCCCACATGGCTGATCTCATCCTCGTAAATCCGCTCCAGCAACACCGCCGTCTCCTCATCCCCATGCCCCCGGAACACGCCCGCATAATGCCGCGCATAATCCAGATTCGCCTGCTCGAACGTCAGGCTCAGCCGACTCACATAATCCAGCGGGCTCTCCATCCCTCCCACATGCTTCCAGAAAAACCCGTTTACCGGCAGATCCCCAAACGCAAAACCCGCCCGCGCCATCCGCTCCATATACATCCTCGTATGCTCCTGCTCGTCCCTCAAGGTCTGCACCAACCCCTGCCGGAACGCCCGCGGCGCATCCGGAAACCGCAACAGCGCCAACGCCATCAACTCCGTCGCCAGCAACTCATGATTCGCAAAACAATGCAGCAGCACCGCCCTCGGTTCCTCCCGCCCTAACTCCCGCTCCGCAGGCAATTCCGCCCGCACGCCGCTCTCAGCCATCCGCAATCCCTCCGGCCGCCCAGGCGACTCCGGCGTCCCCACCATCGCCTCCCCGCGATCCTCGTCCGTCAATCTCCCCTCCGGCCCAGCCAGCTTCTCCTCCAGCGTCGTCCCAAACAACACGCGCTCCGCAAAGGTCCGTATCTCCATCCCCTCCCACTACCCCATCCATCCGCATCCCGCAACCCCACCACTCAGCCCCAAACCAATCTCTCTCCCTCACAAAAAAATCAGGGCCGTCGCATCATTCAGCGACGGCCCTGACTCCTTCAATTCTCAATCTCCGGCCGCTTTCCTCAGCCCGCCGACGGAGCACTCATCCCCTGCGCCGCCACCTGCTGCAGCACCCGCGAAATCTCCTGCACCGTCTCCCGCGTCTGCCTCTGCCAGTCACGCAGCGCACGCCGCGACACATCCACCTTCCCAGCCACCGCCTGCTCCACCTCGTGGTAGCTCGCCGTCAGCTTTTCCATCAGATCACTCACCGCCACCGTCGCACGTTGCGCCAGCCCCGGCTCGGAATGCTCCAGCGCCGCCAGTTGCTTCTCAGCATGCTTCCGCGCCTCACGCATCTCCGCCAGCAGAATCTTCCCGTCCGGCACCCGACGCAAATCCCACGTCAGCCCAACCTTCGACAACAGCCAGATCGACCACTTCGATGGATCCCACTGCCATGGCTTCACCCCATTCCGGTAGTCATGCTGAAACTCATGATGGTAGTTGTGATACCCTTCCCCAAACGTCAGAAACGCCATGATCGCACTGTCCCGCGCACTGTGACTCGAAGAATACGGCTGCCGCCCGATCGTGTGGCACAGCGAATTGATGAAGAACGTGCAGTGCTGAGCCACCACGATCCGCGCCACCCCGGGAATCAGAAAACCGCCCAGCATCCCAATCCATGGATTCATCCCGTGCGCCGCATTCCACCACCACCCAAGACCCATCGGCACCAGAATCCCCGCCACAAAACCAATCAGGTGCACCCAACGGTACTGCCACATTACCAGCTTGTCCTTCCGCAAGTCCGCCACATTGTCCATCGGCGGCTCCGGATTCAACTTGAACATCAGCCACCCGATGTGCGCCCACATGAACCCCTTCGAAATGTCATATGGATCCCCGTCATGGTCCACATGCTTGTGGTGCCGCCGGTGATCCGACGCCCAGTCCAGACACGCATTCTCAAACGCACACGCCCCGAACACCAGCGTGAACAAGCGCACCGGCCACGCCGCCTTGAACGACAAATGCGAGAACAAGCGGTGGTACCCCACCGTGATGCTGCTCATCGTCGCAATAATGTAAAAGAAGAATAGGCCGATCTGGAATCCGTCGATCCCGTACTTCCAGATGAAGTACGGCACGGCGGTGACTGATATCAGCGCCGTAGCGATCAGAAAGATGCTGGTGGTCCAATTGACTCGTTCAAACGGGATTCGGTACATCGGTAACAGGTTGGCGTTGCTCGGAGGATTTCAGGGAGGTGGAAGGATCTCCACATTAGAAAAAAACGACAGAACCTCGGGCCTTCTGTCACTCCTTTCCGGAAATGCGGAACGAATCCGTACGCCCGAACCCCCTCCCAGCGCAAGGGCCTTCCTTACCCCCCCCACCTTTGTAGGGCCATCACCCGCCCCGCGCCCGATACAACCCCGGCCGAATCACCGCACCCATCGCCCCCTCACGGCCCTCCACCCCCAGAAACGCCGCCAACCCCGGCAGCACCGTCTCCGGCGCACGCACCAAATCCCCATACCTCACCCTCAGACACCGAATCCCCCGCAACTCCATCCACGCCAACGCCTCCTCCACCTTCCGCTCAAAAACCCGCGCCAGCACCGCCCGGCTCGCCTCCGCCACCGCAGGCTTCCCCAATCGCGCCAGCATCGCCCCCTGACTCGCCAGAATCTCCTCCATCTCCCGCTCCATGAACACCACCCGCACTCGCTCCCCATCCCCCACCACCATCTCCGGCAGCGCCGTCAGCAGCGGAGCCACCACCTTCACCACCTTCCCCCGCGCCCCCGCCAGCCAGCTCCTGTCCCCATCCTGCAACAACCCCGCCACCCCCGCATGCTCATAATACCCCTGCGGATTCGACTCGTCCGCCCCGCGCCGTCCATCCGTAAACACCGGAATCCCCGCCGCCTCGCACACCTGCATCATCAATGACGTCCCCGATCGCGGCAGTCCCGACACCACGTGCCACCTCCCGCCCCCCGGCCCATCCGCCCTCTCCGTCTCATTCGATTGCATCGCTTCGCAATTCCCCTAGCGCTTCACCTCGCTCACCACTTTGCCGTCAATGATCACCTTGATGCAGTGACTCGTCGTCTCCAGCGGATCCCCGTCATACAACGCCAGATCCGCATCCTTCCCCGCCTCGAGCGACCCGATCCGATCCTTCAATCCTAGCAACTCAGCCGCCCGGATCGTGCACGCCGCCAGCGCCTGCTCCGGTGCCAATCCATGCGCCGCCGCCATCCCCGCCTCAAACAACACGACCCGCGTCTTCGGCACATACGACTCATAGCCCGACTGCAACGCAAACGGAATCCCCGCCTCCTGAAGCTTCGCCGCCGCCCCGAACGTCAGGTTCTCCTTGTCCCCAGCCGCCCGCGCCATCGTCGGATGCAGAATCACCGGCACTCCCGCCTTCTTGACCTCCTCGGCCATCATCCACACATCCGCCCCGCTGTCGATCACTAGCCGAAACCCAAACTCCACACTCAACCTCAACGCCGCCGCAATGTCATGATGGCGGTCCGCCGTCACAATCAACGGCACCTCCCGCCGCAGCACC
>JAIXPK010000183.1 GCA_027486335.1 Verrucomicrobiaceae bacterium
CCGTCGCTGAGTGTGCGGGAGAACATTGTGCTGGCGATGCAGGCGTCGCGGGGCGTGCTGCGGCGGGTGCCGCGGGCGGAGCAGGAAGCGTTAGCGGCGAAGTTCATTGCGGCGCTGAACATTCGGACGCGGGGGCCGGAGACGCCGATCGGGACATTGTCTGGCGGGAATCAGCAGAAGTGTCTGCTGGCGCGGTGGATGGCGATGCAGCCGCGGTTGCTGATCCTTGATGAGCCGACGCGGGGGATTGATGTGGGGGCGAAGGCGGAGATTGAGGCGTTGTGCGGGGAGCTGCGGCGGGCGGGGATGAGTATTCTGTTTATTTCTGCGGAGCTGGAGGAAGTGGTGCGCAACTGCAGCCGGGTGGTGGTGCTGCGGGACCGGCGGCAGGCGGCGGTGCTGGATGGGCCGGCGATTTCACTGAGGACGATTATGGAAACTGTTGCTGCGTCATGAAAGTGCTTCGATCCACGTTAGTCTGGCCGCTGGTGGCGCTGGTGGTGCTGCTGGTGTTCAATGCGGTGGCGTCGCCGGGATTTTTCCATGTGGAGTGGAAGGACGGGCGGTTGTTCGGGACGGTGGTGGATGTTTTCAATCAGGGGGCGCGGGTGCCGATGCTGCTGGCGTTAGGGATGACCCTTGTGATTGCGACCGGGGGAGTGGATCTGTCGGTGGGGTCGATCATGGCGGTGAGCGGGGCGGTGGCGGCGATGCAGGTGAATGCGGGGGCTCCGATGGTGCAGGCGGTGGGTGCGGGGTTGGGGCTGGCGACGTTGCTGGGATTGGTGAATGGTTTGCTGATTGCGCGGGTGGGGCTGCAGCCGATCATTGCGACGCTGGTGATGATGGTGGCGGGGCGTGGACTGGCGATGCTGCTGACGGGGAGTCAGATGGTGCCGTTTGCGAATCGGAGTCTAACGTGGCTTGCGAATGGGTCGGTGGGGGGATTGCCGGTGCCGGTGGTGCTGGTGCTGGGGCTGGCGGTGGTGACGGGCTGGGTGCTGCGGCGGACGGCGGCGGGGTTATTCATTGAGGCGACCGGGGACAACGAGAAGGCGAGCCGACTGGCGGGGATTCAGACGGGCGGGGTGAGGCTGGCGGTTTACGGGTTCAGTGGATTCTGTGCCGGGTTGTCCGGGGTGCTGGAGGCGGCTAACATTTCTGCGGCGGATCCTGCGAGGATCGGGGACACGAGGGAACTGGATGCGATTTTTGCGGTGGTGGCGGGTGGGACGGCGCTGACGGGTGGGAGGTTCAGTCTGGCGGGATCGGTGGTGGGTGCGCTGCTGCTGCAGACCCTGACGCTGACGCTGTACAATCAGAATGTGGCTCCGGCGGTGGCTCCGGTGCCGAAGGCGGTGGTGATTCTGGCGGTGTGCCTGCTGCATTCGCCGCGGCTGCGGGCGAGATTTGGAAAGCGTACTCAACCAGTTGCTGCATGAACCGGATTTTTGCTTCGCGATTGCTTCCGCTGATGGCGACGGGCCTTGTGCTGGTGGCGTTGTTTGCTGCGGCGGGGGCCGGGTATGAGAATTTTCTGTCGGCGCGGGTGGTGCTGAATCTGTTCAAGGACCGAGCGTTTCTGGGGGTGGTGGCGGTGGGGATGACCTTTGTGATCTTGTCAGGAGGGATTGATCTGTCGGTGGGTGCGGTGATGGCGTTTACGACGGTGTTTCTGGCGAAAGTGATAGGGACGATGGGCTGGTCTGCGCCGGTGGCGATGCTGGCCGCGGTGGGGATCGGGGTGGGGTTTGGGATGTTTCAGGGCTGGGTGATTCATTTTTTCCGGATTCCGGCATTTCTGGTGACGCTGGCGGGGATGTTTCTGGCGCGGGGGATGGCGTTTGTGGTGAGTCCGCGGTCGGTGGAGATCCGGAGTGCGTTTTATGATGATCTTGGGGAGCGGGGTGTGCCGCTGGGTGAGGGATTGCTGCTGACGGTTGGGCCGCTGGTGTATCTGGTGGTGGTGGCGGCTGGGATGGTGGTGGCGCACGGGACGAGGTTCGGGCGGAATGTTTATGCGCTGGGAGGGAATGAGGCGAGTGCGGCCCTGATGGGGTTGCCGGTGGGGGCGACGAGGGTGGGGGTGTATGCGTTGTGCGGCGGGTGTGCGGCGCTGGGCGGGGTGATTTCGACCTTGGCGTTGAGCAGTGGTGATCCGACGCGCGGGACGGGATTGGAGTTGGATGCGATTGCGGCGGCGGTGATTGGCGGGACGGTGCTGACGGGTGGGCGCGGCTGGGTTTTTGGGACGTTTCTCGGGGTTCTGATCCTCGGAACGATCAAGACGATCCTTGATTTTGATGGCAGCCTTGACCCAGCGTGGCTGCGGATTGCGAGTGGCGGCCTGCTGCTGGGATTCATTCTGCTGCAGAAACTGATCGCGCGGCAGAGCGTATCCTGATTGATCGATAAACCTTTCCCCCCAAAAACCTATGAAGCGTCAATCCTTCCTCCGAGTTGCCGGCCTTGCGGCCGCGGTATCATTTTCAGCGTGCAAGCCGAGTGGATCGGGCGGCGGTGGTGGTGGTGGAGCGACTGGCGGGAAGCTGGTGGTCGGGTTTTCGCAGATCGGGGCGGACAATCCGTGGCGGACGGCGGAGACGGAGTCGGTGAAGGCGGAGGCGGCGAAGCGAGGGATTGAATTGAAGTTTTCTGATGCGCAGGGTCAGCAGGAAGCGCAGATCAGTGCGATCCGGAGTTTCATTGCGCAGGGGGTGAGTGCGATCATTCTGGCTCCGAAGGTGGAGACGGGGTGGGATGCGATCTTGAAGGAAGTGAAGGCGGCGAAGATTCCGGTGGTGCTGGTGGACCGCGGGGTGACGGTGAGTGATCCGACGCTGTTTGCGACATTGATTGCGTCGGATTTTGTGGCGGAAGGGCGGATGGCTGGTGAATGGCTAGTGAAGAAGAGCGGAGGGAAGGCAGGGATTATTCAGTTGGAAGGGACGACGGGTGCAGCACCGGCGAATGACCGGAAGAAGGGATTCGAGGCGGCGATTGCGGGGAGTCCTGACATGAAAGTGCTGGCGAGCCAGACTGGGGATTTCAAGCGGAGTGACGGGAAGAATGTGATGGAAGCGCTGATCAAGGCGCACGGCGCGGCGATTACGGCGGTGTATGCGCACAATGACGACATGGCGATCGGGGCGATTCAGGCCTTGGAGGCGGCGGGTCGGCAGCCGGGGAAGGATGTGACGGTGGTGAGCATTGACGGGATGGGTTTTGCGTTCGAGGCGATCAAGGAGGGCAAGCTGAACTGCACGGTGGAGTGCAATCCGCTGCTGGGGCCGATGGCGTTTGATGCGGTGGCGAAGGCGTTGAAGGGCGAGGAATTGCCGAAGCAACTGGTGCAGGAAGACCGGTTGTTCGACGAGACGAATGCGCCGGCGGAACTGCCTAACCGGAAGTACTGAGGGTTGGGAGGAACGAACCGCGACGGCCATGACAAAGACGCTGATGCTGATAGGAATGGCCGTCGCGATGGCGATGGGAGATGCGGGAGCGGATGAGAAGCCGCGTTATGCGAATCCTGTGCTGCGCGGGGATTATCCTGATCCGTCGGTGATCCGGGTGGGGGAGTTGTATTATGCGACGGCGACATCGTCGGAGTGGGCACCGCATTTTCCGGTGCTGCTGTCGAGGGATCTGGTGAACTGGGAAGTGGTGGGATCGGTGTTTGAGGAGACGCCGGATTGGGCATCGGGGAGCTTCTGGGCTCCGGAGATCTGCGAGTGGAAGGGGAAGTATTATCTGTATTACACGGGGAGGAAGAAGGGCGGGCCGCTGGCGGTGGCGGTGGCGACGGCTCCGAAGCCGGAGGGACCGTGGACGGATCACGGGCCGCTAGTGGCGCAGGAGGCGGGGTCGATTGATGGATCGGTGATGGACATGGGGCTCGGGCAGCGCTGGCTGGTTTGGAAGGAGGATGGGAACAGCCGGCAGTTGCCAACGGTGCTGTGGTCGCAGCGGCTGGATGATGCGGGGACGAAGCTGACGGGCGAGCCGAAGGAGATTCTGCGGAACGATGCGAAGTGGGAGGGAGCGGTGGTGGAGGGGCCGTATGTGATGAGGGTTCGGGAATGGTTTTATCTGTTTTATGCTGGCAATTCGTGCTGCGGGGGACGGGCGGAGTATGCGGAGGGTGTGGCGAGATCGAAGTCGCCGGGGGGGCCGTGGGAGAAGTGTCCCCAGAATCCGGTGATTGGGGCGAATGAGCTATTCCGGGCTCCGGGGCATGGGAGTGTGGTGGATGATCCGTCGGGGCGGCACTGGCTGGTGTATCATGCGTATGTGCAGCCGACGATGGTGTTTACGGGGCGGGAGATGATGCTGGATGAAGTGACGTTCGGGGCGGATGGCTGGCCGGTGGTGAATGGAGGGAAGGGGCCGTCGAGCGATGCGCCTGCGCCGTTAGGGGTGGCGGGCGAGCGGAAGGAGAGCCGGTACTGGGATCAGTTTGAGCGGCTGGCTCCGGGCTGGCAGTGGCCGATGCGCGGGAAGCCGGATTTTCAGCCGGGGAGTGCGCATGGGAGTGCGAAGCTGCGGTCGCGGGGGGATGCGCCGGCGATTCTGGGGCGGTCGGTGACGTCGGGTGATGTGGTGGCGACGCTGGTGGTGGGGGCGCCTGGAGACGGGGCAATGGCTGGGTTGAGTGCGTGCGGAGACCCTGACAATATGGTGACACTGGAGTGTGGAGAGGGGAAGGCGCGGGTGGTGAGGACGGAGCGAGGGAAGCGGGAAGTGTTGTCGGAGAAGCCGCTGCCGGGAGGGGAGAGACTGCATCTGCGGTTGAGGGTGGCGGGCGGACGGCGGCTTGATTTTGCGGTGAGTGCGGATGGGAAGACGTGGACGGAAGCGGGGAGCGGGGATGGCGGGTTTCTGCCGCCATGGGATCGTTCGATTCGGACGGCGGTGGTGGTGCGCGGGGAGGTGTCGCTGGTGCGGTTTGATTCGGAGCCGCTGAAGCCCTGACGATTTTTTATTATGAGCAAATTGAAACTGACATTGATGGCGCTGGCGGGATCGCTGGCGGCGCTGCCGGCCGGGGTACTGGACAAGCAGAAGGCACTGGAGGCGCAGACCTTCTGGGACAACCGGGACTGGGAGTGGTACAAGGAGAACATTCCGTTCTTCGAGTGTCCGGACGAGGAGATGGTGACGACGTATTACTATCGTTGGCAGCTGATCACGAAGCACACGACTTACGGGTCACCGAACAGCGGGTACAGTTTCACGGAGTTCACGGATCGGCCGTTCTGGAGCGGGGCGTATGGGGCGATCAGCTGCCCGGTGGGGCATCAATTGTATGAGCTGAGGTGGCTGGCGGACGACCGGTATGCGCGGGATTACTCGCGGTACTGGTTCCGGACGCCGGGTGCGCAGCCGAGGAATTACGGGTGCTGGCTGGCGGACGGGATCTGGGCGATGCATCAGGTGCATCCTGACGAAGCGTTCATGACGGACCTGCTGCCGGACATGAAGAAGAACTACGAGGAGTGGACGAAGCGGCAGTTTGTGCCGGAGATGGGTTTGTTCTGGCAGAACGGGCATGACGACGGGATGGAGTTCAACATCAACAGCCGGCAGACAACGGACATTCTGCGTGGTGCGAATGGTTACCGACCGGGGTTCAATGCGTACATGTATGCTGATGCGTTGAGCATTGCACGGACGGCGCGGCTGGCGGGGGATACGGCGACGGCGGAGGAATATGAGAAGAAGGCGGCGTCGCTGAAGGAGAATGTGCAGAAGCTGCTGTGGGATCCGAAGCGGGAGTTTTATTTCCCGATGTCGATGAGGGAGGAGAAGGACAAGGAAGGGAATGTGGTGGCGAAGCACACCCTGACCTATCAATCAGGGAAGCATGCCGGGAGCCCGCATGGACGGGAGGAGCACGGGTACATTCCGTGGCAGTTCAACATGGTGGATCCGGGGCGGGAGACGGCGTGGAAGTTCCTGATGGACCGGAACTATTTCTATGCGGATTTCGGGCCGCTGACGGTGGAGCGGCATGATCCGATGTTCCTGCTGCAGAAGGGTTGCTGCTGGTGGAGCGGGCAGTCGTGGCCTTATTCGACGGCGCAGACGCTGAAGGCGCTGGCGAACGTGCTGCACGGGTATCCTCAGGATGTGGTGACGCGTGCGGACTATGTGAAGCTGCTGCAGATTTTTTCGAAGTCGCACCGGAAGGACGGGCAACCGTATCTTGCGGAGGCGCTGCATCCTGACACGGGGTCATTCGAGGGGCATGACGGGTACAATCACAGCGAGCACTATTTCCACAGCAGCTTCAATGATCTGGTGATCACGGGCCTGGCGGGATTGAAGACGCGGGCGGACGACACGGTGGAGATTGATCCGCTGGCTCCGGCGGAATGGGCGTATTTTGCGATGGATGACATTGCGTACCGCGGGGTGCGGCTGAGCATTCTGTGGGACAAGGACGGGACCCGTTACGGGAAGGGGGCGGGGTTGCGGGTGCTGGCGGACGGGAAGGAGATTGCGTCGTCTGCGACCCTGACAAAAGTGACGGCGAAGCTGCCGGCGGTGGTGCGCGAGCCGAAGGCGGCGACGGTGCAGTTCAACTATGCGGTGAACAACGACGGGGATTACTGGCCGAAGTATGCGGCGACGTTCACGGCGGATAAGACCTCGCTGAACAAGGTATGTGACGGGCATTCGTGGTACACGATTCATCCGCCGAACCGGTGGACGGCTGAGGGGTCGCCGAATGCGAGCGACAGTGTGACGGTGGAGTTCGGGATGAAGCGGTCGATCGAGATGGTGAAGCTGTATTTCCTTGATGACGGGAAAGGCGTGACGGCCCCGGCGTCGTATGCGCTGGAGTACTGGAACGGGAGCGCGTGGGTGGAGGTGCCGGGTCAGAAGCGGGTGCCGGAGAAGCCCGAAGGGCACCGTGCGAATACGGTTAGGTTTCCGAAGCTGGACGCGGAGAAGCTGCGTGCGGTGCTGGTGCACGGGGAGACTGGCAAGGCTGGGTTGACGGAGTTCGAGGCGTGGGGACCGGGGGTGAAGCCGTATGTGGCGGCGGCTCCGCCGGCGGGGAATCTGGCGCTGAATCAGAAAGGTGAGGGGTATCCGAAGGCGAGTGCGTCGCACCACGACACGTTCGGTGGATTGCCGAAGCTGGCGAATGACGGGCGGACCGGATATCTGCCGGTGCCGGTGAACCGGTGGACTTGTTATGGTTCGACGACGCCGAGCGACTGGCTGGAGATCGACTTTGGAGCGGCGAAGGAATTCAGCCGGCTGGAGATCGGGTTCTTTGATGACCGCGGGGGCGTGCAGGCTCCGGAGAGTTATTCCGTGGAGTACTTTGACGGGAAGGAATGGAAGGCGGCGAGTGGGCAGAAGCGGTCGCCGGAGAAGGCGGCGGGCGGATCGATGAACACGGTGCGGTTTGACCGGGTGACGGCATCGAAAGTGCGGCTAGTGTGCACGCACAAAGGGCAGGCGAAGAGCGGTGTGACGGAGATGGAAGTCTGGAACGACTGATGGGTGCCCGGGGCGTTTTCTGACTAGCGGTTCCTCACTGCACTACTGCGATGCCTTCGGGTGGTGGCGGGGTGATGGTGAGGAGCCGCTTGGCTTCGTCGAGGAGGAAGTCCGGGAGCATGAAGGGTTCGTAGCTGACGTGCTGCCAGCGGAGACGTCCGGCGGCGTCGATGAGGCAGGTGGCGTGGAGCGGTTTGTTTTCGAAGTCGTCCCATGCGTCGAAGGCCTTGAAGGCGGAGGAGTCTGCGCCTGAGAAGACGGGGAAGGGAGGCGGGTTGCCGGTTTTGACTTCGGCTGGCGGGTCGGTGCTGATGGCGGAGATGGAGAGGCCTGCGTCGGTGAAGGCGGAGGATTTGTCGGCGAAGGCTTTGATCTGCTGATTGCAGTGAGTGCAGGCGTTGCCGAGGAAGAAGATGAGGATGTGAGGGCGGCCTTTGAGGGAGTCGCTAGTGACTGGTTTGGAGTCGGAGTCGAGAGCGGACCACTGTGGAGCGAGCCATGGGTTCCATTCGACGGGGCCGAGGGAATCGAGGTTTGGGTGATCACCGAGATCCGGGGCGGGGAGGGGAGGTTTGCGCCATGCGGGGCCGCAGCCGGCGGCGTCGATGACTGGCTGGAGTCGGGTGAAGATAGGGAGATCGCCGTCGGATTGGGCGGCGATGTCGCGGAGCCGGTTGAAGGCTTCGACGGCTTCGGTGCGTTTGCCGGATTCCCAGAGGATCCATGAGTGGATGGCGAGCGGCTGGGCCTGGCGCGGGGAGCGGTCGGCGAATCCCTTGGCGGTTTCCACGGCTTTGTCAGGATTGCCGAGGGCGAGGTGGAGCATGGCCATGCGGTGTTCCGGGACATCCTTGAGACCGTCGGCGAGCTTTTTGGCTTCGTCGGTGCGGCCGTTGGCGAGGTGGTCGCGGATGCGGAGTTCGCGGATGGGGGAATCGAGTTGCTTGGCGCGGCGGTCGGCGTCGCGGCCTGCGTCTTCGCCGGCCTTGCGGATTTCGTCAGGTTTTTTGTTTTCGGAGCGGGCTTTGGTTTCGGCGGCGGCGGTGGCTTCGGTGCGTTCGCGTTCGGCGGCGGCCTGACGTTCTTCGAGACTTGCCAGCCAGCGGCGGCCGTTGAGGGCGTCGGATTTGGCGTAGGAGGCGAGGGCGAGCAACTGGTCTGGTTTCCACTGGTCTTCGAAGTCGCGGCCTTTGGCGAGGAAGACGGAGTCTTTGAGGGCGAGGGCTTCGTCCCAGAGTTCCCAGCGGAGGATGGTTTCGAAGAGACGATTGCGTCCGTACTGCCATGTGCTGCCGCCTTCGTCGAAGGATTGTGAGGGTTCGGGGCCGACCTTCTTGGACCGCGGGATGCGCGGCATGGTGATCATGTTTTTGGCGATGCGGAGGGCCTTGCGGGCTTCGCCGAGATTGTTGAGATTACGGATCCACCATTCGCTGTTGTGGGCGAAGTTATGGATCTGGTCTGGGAAGATGCGGTTTCTAATCATCTGGGCGTGATCGACGCGGGCGGCGGCTTCCTGTTGCCATGCGGAGTCGTTCCAGCGTTCGAGGTCGCTGTAGATGTGGCCTGGCATATGCCACATGTGGGCGACGCCTGGGGCGGAGGGGCCGCACATGGCGGCGGCGGTGAGGGCCTGTTTGGGGCGCTCGTGGTCCCAGAGGTGGATGAGATAGTGGTGGACTGGGTGGAGGGGATTTTTTGCGAGGATCTGCTGGGCGAGGGCGTCGGTGGCGAGGTGGCTGGAGCCTTCGATGCCGTGGCGGTACTGGTTGCGCCAGATGAAGCAGACGGCCATGGCGCGGGCCTCGAGGTCGTCGGGGTAGTCCATGGCGATGCGTTCCATGTCTTTGACGAGGTCGCGCGCGGCGTCTTTGCGTTCGTTGTCGTTCTTCTTTTCGCGGAAGAATTTCCGGGCGCTTTCGAGCCATGCTTTTTCGCGCGGGGGGGCGGATTTGAGGGCGTCGTCGGTGACTTTGGCGATGAGTTTGCGGGCGCGTTCTTCGTTTTCGAGATTGGCCATGGCCATGCCCCAGTGGCCCATGAGGCAGGTGGGGTCGAGTTGGAGGACGGTGCGGAACGAGCGTTCGGCTTCCCAGTACCAGAAGCCGTGGAGTTGGGCGACGCCCTGATTGAAGTAGGCGGCGACTTCGGGGTGGGAGGAAGTGACTGGGAAGGAGACATTGCCGCAGCCGGGGAGGAGGGGGAGGCGGCGGCGCGGGCCTTCGTCGAAGCTGTCGCCGTGGATGGAGTGTCCGGGGGGCGCGTCGGGTGCGAAGGACGGGTCTGGTTTCGGCAGGGCGTCCTCGGCGCGGCTGGAGAGGGCGAGAGCGAGGAGGAGGGAGCGCGTCGGGTAACGTAGCTTCATGGCGATGAGTCTAGGGAGGGCTACGGGTTCGTCGACGGGTTCCTTTCCGGGAGGAGGAAAGGCGGTGAGATCTTGCGCTGGCTAATTGGCGGGGGTGTGGCATGGAAGGTGCCGATGAATGAGCTGGTGCGCCGACTACTGATGCTGCTTGCGATGGCGGCGGTGGGGTGCGTGCCGGTGCAGGGATTGCGTCGGGGTTGGCTGTGCGAGTGCAGTGGGATTGTGCGGGCGGCGTGCTGTGGGGACTGTCATGATGAGGGTGATTGCCATGATCATGGAGTGGAAGATGGCGGCGGGCATGAGGAGCATGGGCCTGGTGATGGGGAGGGGGATTGGGACGATAATGGGGATGAGCACGATGAGGAAGTGGCTCCGCTGCTTGGGGAGACGGCGCTGGTGGTGATGGCGTTGCCGGCGACGGTGTGGACGGCGGTTTGGCAGCCGTGGCTGGTGGAGGTGTCGGGGGAGAGGGAAGTGACGTTGGCGGAGGTGTTGCCGCGGGGGCCGCCGGATCCTGGTGGCGGGTGCGGGATGGCGCATGTGATTGCGAGGTCGGTATCGCTGAGGATTTGAGAGACGTGCCGCCGGTGGATCTACCGGCAGGTATTTTGATTCTGCGTGGTCGGGCTGGGTTCAGCCGATTGCGACTCTCGAACTTCAAGATGACTGAGCATGTACCGATTACTGTTTTTCTTTGCTGCGGCGATGGCTCGAGCGGAGACGTTGAGTTTGCCGATGGAGGCGTTGCCGGGGCGGGTGTCGACGCATCATTATGGATTGCGGGTGGCGCGCGCGGCGATTGAGGAGGCGAAGGCGCGGCTTGAGGGGGCGGGGCGGTTGCCGAATCCACGTGCGGGGGTGGACTGGCGGCCGCAGAATCGTTTGAATCCGGCTGCGGCGGTGTTTTCTGTGGAGCAGGCGTTTCCGGTGACGCGGCGGCTGTCGCTGGAGAAGAAGCTGGGGGCGCAGCAAGTGGCGGCGGCGGTGCTTGAGGTGCGGGATGTGGAGCGGCGGTTGATTGCGGAGGCGCGGACGATCGCGGTGCAGTTGCTGGCGTTGGAAGCGCGGCGGGCGCTGGCGGTGGAGCAGGTGAAGTTGAGTGAGGCGGTAGCGTCGGCGGCGGGGAAGCGGGCGGAGAAGGGTGAAGGGGCGGGTACGGATGCGGTGCAGGCGGAGCTGGATGCGGCTCGGGCGGCGCTGGAGGTGTCGCGATTGGAGGGCGAGATGACGGTGCAGAGTGAGCGATTGAAGCCTGCGGTGGGGGTGGGGCCGGCGGACCGGCTGGTGCTGTCGGGGAAGCTAGGGGAACCGGTAGCGGTGGCGGAGGGCGGGGCTTGGGTGGGGCGGCCGGACTATCAACTGGCGAGGGCGCGGAGCGATGCGGCGGCGACGTCGGTGGCTTTGGCGAAGGCGCGGAAGTGGGATGACTGGTCGGCTGGATTGACGGGAGGGCCCGAGTATCAGCGGATCAATGGGGACGCGCAGACGACGGGTTATGCGGGGATCCGGCTGTCGGTGCCGCTACCGTTCTGGAATCGGAACGAGGGGGAAATTGCGGCGGCGGCGGCGGCGGCGTTGCGGGCGCGGGAGGAGCTGGCGGCGTTAGGAGTGGAGATTGCGGCGGAGGCGGCGACGGCGCGCCGGGAGATGGAAACGCTGGCGGCGACGGCGGGACGCTTGACGCGGACCCTGCTGCCTGCGGCGGCGGAGCAGACGGCGAAGCTGGAGAAGTCGTGGCAGGCGGGCGAGGTGCCGTTTGCGGTGTTTCTGCGGGCTCGCGAGCAGCAACTGGAGATGCAGGCGATGGGGCTGGACCTGCGGCGTGACTATCATCTGGCCCGGATCCGATTTGAAGCAGCGACAGCGAATACCCGGCCATGAAAGAGTTTCTGATTTATCTACTGACGGCGAGTCTGGCGGTTGCTGCGGAAGACAGCGGGCGGTTTCAGAACATGGTGCGGCTGAAGGAGGCGGAGGCGGCGTTGCTGAAGCTGGAGACGGCGGAGGCGGAGGAGACGGCGTTTGAGGAGACGGTGTTTGCGCTAGGAGAAATCGAGGTGCTGCCGGGCAAGCGAGCGGTGGTGAGCAGTCGGATTGCGGGCCGGGCGTTTTCGGTGCTGGTGATTCCGCATCAGGAGATTGCGGAGGGGGATGAGGTGGCGTGGATTGAGAGCAGGCAGCCGGGAGATCCGCCGCCGACGGTGATGCTGCCTGCGCCGATGGCGGGCACGGTGGCGACGGTGAAGATAGCGCCGGGGCAGCCGGTGGGGCCGGACGATGTGCTGGCGGAGATTGTGAGTCTTGAGGTCGTGGAGGCGGCGGCGCAGGTGCCGCAGCATCTGGCGGGGGCGCTGCGGGTGGGGCAGAGTGCGCGGATCCGGGTGGCGGCGTGCCCTGACAAGGTATTCGAGGCGACGCTGGCGCACCTTGCGACGGAGGGGGATGCGGGTGACGGGACGCTGGAGGCGGCGTTTCACGTGGCGAATCCTGACAAACTGCTGCGGCCGGGGATGAGGGCGGAGTTCACGATTGTGACCGGGAAGAGAGAGGGGGTGATGGCGGTGCCGCGGGCGGCGGTGCTGGGTGATGGCGGGCGGCGGTTTGTGATGGTGAAGGATTACGAGCTGGAGCACGCGTTTCTGAAGACAGGGATTGAGACGGGGGCGATGAACGACGGATTTGTGGAAGTGGTGAGCGGCTTGTTTCCGGGGGATGAAGTGGTGACGCGCGGGGCGTGGAATCTGGCGTCGGCGACGAGCAGTGTTAGTCTGCGGGAGGCGATGGATGCGGCGCACGGGCATCCTCACAATGAGGACGGGTCGGAGATGACGAAGGAGCAGATTGCGGCGGCGAAGAATAAGGAGGAGGGGCGTGAGGGCGGTGGCGGAGGCGTGTGGAATCCGCTGGCGGTGTTCTTTGCGGGGACGAGTGGCGTGCTGCTGATGCTGCTGGCGGTGGTGAGTCTGCGGCGGAAGGGAGGGCCGCAGTGAGCGGGAGCGGCCATGAAGCGCCGGGCGGGTTGCTGAACCGGCTGATTGGTTTTTCGCTGCGGCATCGGGCGGCGGTGCTGATGGGGGCGCTGCTGGTGGTGCTGGCGGGTGCGAACACATTGACGGAGTTGCCGGTGGAAGTGCTGCCGGACATGACGAAGCCGACGGTGACGATCCTGACGGAAGCGCCGGGGCTGGCTCCTGAGGAAACGGAGACGGTGATCACGCAGCCGATCGAGGCGGCGCTGCAGGGGATTGGCGGGCTGGACCGGTTGCGGTCGAATTCGGACGTGGGGTTGTCGCTGGTGTTTGCGGAGTTTGCGTGGGGGACGGACATTCACCGGGCTCGGCAGATGGTGCAGGAGCGGTTAGGGCCGGCGGTGCGGGCGCTGCCGGCGGGCGTGAAGTCCGGGATGACGCCGGTTTCCTCGCTGATGGGGGAGATTCTGCTGGTGGGATTGCGGAGCGAGGATGGATCGGTGCCGCCGGTGGCGTTGCGGACGCTGGCGGACTGGACGATCCGGCGGCGGTTGCAGAGTATCAGCGGGGTGGCTGAGGTGCTGACGATTGGTGGGGGGGTGCGGCAGATTGAAGTGCAGCCGGACCCGCAGCGGATGGCGGCGTTCGGGGTGGGGTTGGAAGAACTGGAGCGGGCGGTGAGCGGGGCGTCGGGGAGTGCGACGAGCGGGTATCTTCAGGCGGGGCCGCGGGAGATCATGGTGCGGCATTTGAATTTAACGGTGAAGCTGGAGGACATCGGGTCGACGGTGGTCAGGAAGAAGGGAGCGCAGACGGTATTGGTGAGCGATGTGGCGGCGGTGCGTGAGGGCGTTGGGGTGATGCGGGGCGATGCGAGTGTGAACGGGACGATGGGGGTGATTCTGAGCATCGACAAGGCTCCGGGGGCTGACACATTGAGGCTGACGAAGGCGATCGAGGAGGCGCTGGAGGAAATTCGGGCGACGTTGCCTGCGGGGGTTCGTCCGGAGGTGCTGTTCCGGCAGGGGGATTTCATCGGGCATGCGGTAGGGAATCTGCGCGAGGCGATTCGCGACGGGGCGATCATGGTGGCGCTGGTGCTGTTTCTGTTTCTGCTGAATGTGAGGACGACGGTGATCACGCTGACGGCGATACCGCTGTCGTTTGCGGTGACGTTGCTAGTGTTCCGGGTGGCGGGAGTGAGTGTCAATTCGATGACGCTGGGCGGGCTGGCGGTGGCGATGGGGATGGTGGTGGACGATGCGATTGTGGATGTGGAGAATGTGTGGCGGCGATTGCGGGAGAATGCGGTGGCGGCGGAGCGGCGACCGGTGCGTGAGGTGATAGCGGCGGCATCGGGGGAGGTGCGGCATTCGATTCTGTATGCGACGGTGCTGGTGGTGCTGGTGTTTCTTCCGCTGCTGGGGCTGGAGGGACTGGAAGGGAGGTTGTTCACGCCGATTGCGGTGGCGACGATCACGAGCATGGCGGCGTCGTTTGTGGTTAGTCTGACGGTGATTCCGGTGCTTTGTTCGCTGCTGCTGCGCCCGCGGGCGGGTGGCGGGGGGCACGGTGACGGGATGGTGGTGCGGGGGATGAAGTGGCTGGTGGAGCACACGTTTCTGCGAGCGGCTCTGGGGGTTCCGGCGCTGGTGTTAGCGCTGGCGGGCGTGCTGCTGGTGGGTGCGCTGATGCTTTATCCGGGGATGGGGAAGGAGTTTCTGCCGTCGTTCAATGAAGGGAGTGCGACGATCTCGCTAGTGGGTGCGCCGGGGACGTCGCTGGCCCAGACGAACGAGACCGGTGAGGTGGGGGTGCGGCTGCTGCAGAGTATTCGGGAAGTGCGATCGGTGGGGCGGCGGGCGGGTCGGGCCGAGCGGGACGATCACGTGATGCCGGTGAGTGTGAATGAGTTTGATGTGGAGTTCAAGGAGGGTGGGCGTGCGAGGGAGGTGGTGTTTGCGGAGATCCGGAAGACGCTGGGAGGGATTCCGGGGACGGTGGTGAATGTGGGGCAGCCGATCGGGCACCGGCTCAGTCACATGCTGAGCGGGGTGTCGGCGAAGATTGCGGTGAAGATTTTCGGGCCGGATCTGGAGGTGCTGAGGGCGAAGGGTGTGGAGGTGCGTGATCTGGCGGCGCAGGTGCCGGGGTTGACGGATGTTAGTCTGGAGGCGCAGGTGCCGATTCCGCAGGTGCGCATTTCGGTCGATCGGGAACGGGCGAAGGTTTACGGCGTGACGCCAGGGGATGTGAGTGGGCAGGTGTCGTCGCTGCTGGGGGGGCAACTGATGGCGGAACTCCGGGACGGGCAGCGGAGTGTGGATCTGGTGCTGCGGTTGCCGGAGGAATGGCGGAGTGATCCTGACAAACTGGGCGGACTGCTGATTGAGACGCCGGGCGGGCGGGTGCCGCTGAGGCTGCTGGCATCGGTGCGCGAGGCGTCGGGGCCGAGCGTGATCAACCGGGAGAATGCGCAGCGGAGGATTGTGATCGGGGCGAACACGTCGTCGCGGGATCTTGGGTCGCTCGTTGGAAGGTGGGAGTCGCTGGTACGGGAGAAGGTGAAGCTGCCGGAGGGGTATGGGTTGCGGTTTGAGGGAGAGTTTCAGGCGCGGGAGGCGGCGGCGCGGCGGATTGCGTGGTCGTTCGGGCTGGTGCTGGTGGTGGTGGCGGTGCTGCTGAGCGGGTACTTCCGGAGTGTTTCACTGGCGATGCAGGTGCTGCTGAA
>JAIXPK010000488.1 GCA_027486335.1 Verrucomicrobiaceae bacterium
TACCGCGAGAAAGCCAGCGGAGCCCGCCGCACGGCGACAGTCATCATGCCAGCGCCGCCCTCTGGAGGCTTCAGAACGATTCAGGTGGAAATCAGACCCGGCGGCACGCTGGCTGTGACGTTCCTTCCCGGTGCCGCGCGCTAACAACCCCGCGTGGCTGAGATGGCAGGACTGGTATCGGGGGAGCGTCTGGCGTGCTTATCGGGAGGGCTCTGGCGATGAGATGCTCGTGACGAGAGCGCCGGGAGGTGCAGCGCGGCGGCTTGTGGTGGATCAGAGGGAGGAGGCGAAGGATTCGGGGGAATCGGAGACGATGGCGGCGCGGTGGAGGGCGCGGAGTTTTTCGGGATCGGCGATGGCGTTGAGGGAGGCGCGGAGGCGATCGGTGATGGGGCCGATGCAGAGGTCGAGGGCGGTGTTGTTACCGAAAAGGGCGGAGAACTGAGTTTTGAGTTGCCAGACTCGGCGGTCCTGGGCGAGGACGAGGGGAGATGACTGGGAGGGTTTTGGAATAGCCGTAGATGCGCAGCTATGCTTCCCGGATGCGTTGCCCCTGAAGTAATGAGAGCCATATTCGATAGAGTCCCTTCGGCTAAAAAGTTCCCACTCTCCGAGCTGCTCTCGGCAGTGCGTGGCGTCCTTCAGATTCCGCAAGTGCAGCCCGTGACAATCCGTATGCTTGGAGGAGTTGGCCGCATGATTTGGTCTTACGAGTCGCGGCTTGATGAGGGGAGAGATGTAATCGTCCCGTTTGCTGACCTTGAAAGGCTGGCGGAATCCGCTGAAGACTGCGTTGATGAACTCTGGGGCATAGCGGGAACAACACATTTTGGCATCAGTGATTCCAGCTTTTTGTTTGTGCAGAGTGATGACAAAGAAATTGAACGAGCAATTGCCGGCCACTTTGAGACGATTCGCGAAATTCCCGACATTGCGCCGCCTCCGACCTCCGATTCGCCGCCTTCAACCCCGCGTGGCTGAGCGCGTAAGGCTTTGGTGCTTGATGGTTCGGGAGTCTGGGTTTGCCATGCGGGGGACTAGCCGGGAGGGCGGTGTGGTGGTTTGCTATCGCGTTGCAGAGGGCTGGTTTGCTGGGGTGTGGATTCCGGTGGTGTAGCGTTGCTCGACCACCGGTTACAGGCCGGCACCCCTTGCGGGGTGTGTGTTGTGTGTGGGCGTTATCCGGCGGTGTCGCTCGTGGCCTCGCTCAACCGCCGGCGACAGGCCGTCATCCCTGCGGGATGAGGAGGCGGGTGACCAGATTTTGTCCGCGAGATCGTTGCTGAAAAGGAGGTGGGGAGGGACGACAGCCGAGGGATCGGACTGAGAGGACTGATTGCGGGCGGGGGACTTCCCTTGGGGGATGAAGGAGGTGGCTGGGGGGAGGGAATGGGGTGTGGGTGGGGGGGGACTGAGGTGAAATGTGACCGGGTGGGGAGTGAATTCTCATGCGGGAGGGCGGAGAGTTTCATGGCGCGGGGGTGGAAACATGGCGTATAGAGCCGACCCGATGAGAGGCTTCCCCCCGATTGCCGATGTCCTGAATGCGAGCTGCGAACCAGAGTTGGCGGCGGCGGCGCATTTTGCTGCGCTGACTGGGCGTGAGGCGAGTCATGTGGTGTACGCGCCTGGGCGGGTGAATCTGATTGGCGAGCATACGGATTATAATGGTGGGTATGTGCTGCCGATGGCGATTGACCGGGGGATTTATGTGGCGGCGCGGGTGGTGAGTCAGCCGCGGGTGCGGTTGTGGAGTGTGGAGCTGGGCGGCGGGCCGGTGGAGTTTCCGATTGGGGGTGGATTGGAGGCGGGGGAGCCGTCGTGGAGCAATTATGTGCGCGGGGTGGTCGCGGGGATGCAGGCGGCGGGGGCGGAGGTGCCGGGGTTTGATGCGGTGATTGATGCGACGCTGCCGTTGGGGGGTGGGGTGAGCAGCAGTGCGGCGCTGGAGGTGGCGACAGCGACTTTGTGTGAGGAGCTTAGCGGATTGAGGATGGGGCCTGAGGCGAAGGCGTTGCTGTGTCAGCGAGCGGAGCATGAGTTTGCGGGGGTGCCGTGCGGGATCATGGATCAGTTTGCTGTGGTGATGGGTCGGGCTGGGAATTTGCTCTTAATTGACTGCCTAACGCGGGAGACCCGGCATGTGCCGATGGCTGGCGGGGAGGTGGCGGTGCTGGTGATCAACACGATGGTGAAGCATGCGTTGAATGACGGCGGGTACCGGGCGCGGCGGGATGACTGTCATGAGGCGGCGAGGATCATGGGGGTGCCGGACTTGCGGCGGGCGAGTGCGGAATTGCTGGAGAGCAGTCGGGAGCGGATGCTGCCGAGGCTTTACCGGAGGGCGCGGCATGTGGTGACGGAGGATGTGAGGACGTTAGCGGCGGTGAGGGCTTTGGAGGCTGGGGCGTGGCCGGAACTGGGAAGGCTGATGGGAGAGAGCCATGTGTCGCTGCGGAATGATTTTGAGGTGAGCTGTGCGGAACTTGATGCGGTGGTGGCGGCGGCGGGCGCGGTGGGGCCGGATGGCGGGGTGTATGGGTGCCGGATGACGGGTGGGGGATTTGGCGGGTGCTGTGTGGCGCTGGTGGATGCGGGGAGGGATGAGGAAATTGCGGCGCGGGTGGCGTCGGCGTATCAATCGGCGACGGGGATTGATCCGGTGTGTTTTGTGACCCGGCCGTCGGATGGGCCGCTGGTGCTGATGAAACCCTGACTGAATTCATGAGCGAGTTACTCCATGCGGAAGGGATAGTGAAGCGGTTCGGGTCGTTCACGGCGCTGAAGGGTGTGACGTTCCGGCTGCGGGCTGGGGAGATTCATGCGCTGATGGGTGAGAACGGGGCTGGGAAGAGCACCCTGATCAAAGTGCTCACGGGGGTGCATGAGGCGGATGGCGGGACGGTGACGGTGGCGGGGCGGGGGATTCGGGCGGCGAGTCCGTGGGAGGCTGAGGCGGCGGGGATCAGCACGGTGTATCAGGAAGTGAATCTGCTGCCTAACTTGAGTGTGGCGGAGAACATACTGATGGGTCGGCAGCCGATGCGCGGGCCGTTCATCCGTCATGGGGAAGTGAGGCGGAGGGCGCGTGCGGCGCTGGCGAGGCTTGGGCTGGAGGTGGATGTGGGCGCGTTGCTGGGGACGTTTCCGGTGGCGGTGCAGCAGATGACGGCGATTGCGCGGGCGCTGGATCAGGAGGCGCGGGTGCTGATTCTGGATGAACCGACGTCGAGTCTTGATGCGAGGGAGTCGGAGGAATTGTTTGCGGTGATGAGGCGGTTGAGGGATGAGGGGATGGGGATTGTGTTTGTCAGTCATTTTCTGGATCAGATTTATGCGGTATCCGACCGGATCACGGTGTTGCGGGATGGGTCGCTGGTGGGGACGTGGGAGGCGGCGGGCTTGCCGCGGCTGGAGCTGGTGAGTCACATGATCGGGAAGGAAGTGACGGCGGGGGGTGGCGATGGTGGAGTTGTTAGTGTTGAAGGGGCCGAGGCGTTCCGGGTGGAGGGATTGGAGCGGAAGGGGACGGTGGGGCCGCTGACATTTTCGGTCATGGCGGGGGAGGCGACCGGGCTGGCGGGGTTGCTAGGGAGCGGGCGGACGGAGACGGCGCGGATGCTGTTCGGGATTGATGCGGCGACGGGCGGGCGGGTGGTGGCGGGAGGTGAGACAGTGGATTTGGGGTCACCGCGGGCGGCGATGGCGGCGGGGCTGGCGTTCTGCAGCGAGGACCGGAAAGTGGAGGGGATCATACCGTCGCTGAGTGTGCGGGAGAACATTGTGCTGGCGATGCAGGCGTCGCGGGGCGTGCTGCGGCGGGTGCCGCGGGCGGAGCAGGAAGCGTTAGCGGCGAAGTTCATTGCGGCGCTGAA
>JAIXPK010000527.1 GCA_027486335.1 Verrucomicrobiaceae bacterium
ATTACCACACGATGGCCAGCAGCTCGCCGCCAACGCGCTGCTTGCGGGCTTGCGCACCAGTCATCACGCCTTTCGACGTCGAAAGAATCGAGATCCCCATCCCACCAAGTACCCGGGGGATCGAATCACATTCAACGTACTTGCGCATGCCGGGCTTGGAACAACGCTTCACATCAGTGACAACCGCACGGTTGCCTGCGAACTTGTTCTTCACACGCAGCACTGGGTGCGTGCCGGAGGTGTCCACTTCATAGGACCAGATGTACCCTTCCTGCTGCAGGATGCGGGCGATTTCAGCCTTCACACGCGAAAAGGGCGCAGTGAAGTCTTCTTTACGGGCCCGGCTGGCATTCTTCCAGCGGGTCAGAAAGTCGGAAATGGGATCAGAGACGACGGCCATTGATTCAAAAAGTTTTAGGTTCGCGGGGTTCAGGCGGCAGCTTGATCGCCAGCCTCGCGGGCGGCAACTGCCTTGTTGTCGCGGAACGGCATGCCCAGCGCCCTGAGCAGCTCGCGGCCCGCCTCATCAGTGACCGCAGAGGTCACAATGCAGACATCGAATCCGAGCTGCCGTTTCACTTTGTCGATCTCGATTTCAGGGAAAATCGACTGGTCCGTGATGCCAAGGGTGTAGTTCCCATTGCCGTCAAAGGCCTTTGGACTCACACCACGGAAGTCACGCACCACAGGCAACGCCATCTTCATCAGACGTTCGAGGAATTCCCACATGATGCGACCACGCAGAGTCACCTTGACACCGAGAGGCTCACCCTCACGGAGCTTGAAGTTCGAAATCGCCTTCCGTGACTTGGTCACCACTGGCTTTTGCCCAGTAATGGCACGCACGTCGTTGACGGCATCTTCCATCGCCTGCTTGCGGTCCGGCGCTTTACCGAACGAACAGTTGATGACGACTTTCTCGATCCGTGGGATCTGGTGGACGTTGCCGAGAGCCAGCTTTGCTTTGAGCGTTGGCACCACTTTCTCGGAATAGAATGTTTTAAGCGAAGGTTCCATGACCTGAATATGTTAGGCGTTGCTTACTTACTTGCTTTTTTGCGGGCAGCCTTCGCAGGTGCAGCCTTCTTCTCGGGCACCTCAGAAAGGCGCACGTTGGAAATGTGGACGGGTCCTTCACGGGAGATGATCCCTCCCTGAGGATTGTTCTGGGAAGCCTTCTGGTGCTTCTTGATCAGGCGGACGCCCTCAATGATCACCTGATTCTTCTTGGTAAGGACCTTCAGGACCTTGCCACTCTTCCCCTTGATCGCTTCACTCCCGATCAGGACGGTGACGGTGTCACCTTTTTTAACGTGTGTCTTCACTGCGGACATGATCAGAGTACTTCAGGGGCCAAAGAGATGATTTTCATGAAATTCCGATCGCGGAGTTCCCGGGCCACTGGGCCAAAAATACGGGTCCCTTTCGGATTCTGATCCTTGTCGATCACAACTATCGCGTTGGAGTCGAATCGGAGCACGCTCCCGTCATCGCGACGGATTGGTGCTGCGGTGCGGACGACGACGGCCTTGACGACCTCGCCTTTCTTGACACTGCCGGTGGGGCTGGCTTCACGGATGTGCGCCGTAATGATGTCGCCGATTCCGGCGATACGTGTCCTCTTTCCAAGGACACCGATCATCTTGGCGACACGGGCTCCCGTGTTGTCCGCCACCTGCAGCTTGGATTCCATTTGAATCATGGCTTTATATATGGGCTGTGGTTTGGCTTTCTGGGTGATTAGTGCTTCAGCACCTCGACGAGGCGCCAGCGCTTGAGCTTGCTCAGTGGACGGCATTCGGTCACCCGAACGCGATCCCCGGTCTTCGCTTCGGACTTCTCGTCCTCAGCATAGAGCTTCGTCGTCTTCTTGACGATCTTGTGGAACTTCGGGTGCGGTACGCGGCGCACAACACCAACAACGATGGTCTTATCCATCTTGTCGGAGAGCACGACGCCAACCCGGGTCTTGCGGCGGCCACGGTCATCCGCGGCATTGGTGGCAGAAATATCGGACATGTGAAAAAAGTGCGAGAGGCTTACTTGGCCGCAGCAGCCCGGGCGTGGGCCAGCTCCTTCATCAGGGTTTCAATGCGGGCGACCGTCCGGCGAATCGCACGGATCCGGGCCGGGTTCTCCAACTGCCCGCTGCGCTGCTGAATGCGCAGGTTAAGCAGTTCCTGCTTCAGCGAACGCCGGTTGTCGACGAGGTTTTCCACGGACTGTTCGCGGAGATCTTTGAGCTTCATTTCGATTCGGAAAAATTAGGTTTACTGGTGAGCCGAGCGACGGACAAAACGGCAGCGGATGCCGAGCTTGTTCGCAGCGAGGCGGAAGGACTCTTTCGCCAGTGATTCAGGAACACCGGCAACTTCAAAGAGCATGTTGCCCGGACGGACAACTGCAACCCAGAATTCAGGGGCACCCTTACCTTTACCCATCCGGGTTTCTGGCGGACGGGCCGTCACCGGCTTGTGCGGAAAGATCCGGATGAACACCTTCCCTTTACGCTTCAGATTGCGCGTCACCGCCACCCGGCAGGCTTCAATCTGGTTGTTCTTAATCCATCCGCGGTCCAAGGCCTGCAGCCCGAACTCGCCGAAGGCGACCGTCGTTCCCACTTGGGCATTGCCGGAACGGCTGCCACGCTGGGTCTTGCGGTACTTCACTCGACTTGGAATCATCGCCATACGCTAATTTCCTCTCTGTTGAATTGGTGAAATTGAAACTTCTTTTGTTAGTTCAGGCTGTCGGCGCAGGTGCCGCCTCAGCTGGGGCTGCAGGAGCATCCCGGCGGGGCCCGCCCGGACCACGGAAACCACCACCCGGACGGTTGTTCCCACCGCGGTTGTTGCCGCCAGGACCACGGCGGTCCCCATCCTTCCGCGGGCCGCGCTCGCGTCGCACCGCTCCGGATCCCACCACTTCGCCGTTCTCGTCCAGCTTGCGGTTGATCCACACCTTGATGCCGATCCGCCCATAAACCGTATGGGCTTCAGTAAATCCATAATCCAAAGGCGTACGCAGCGTCTGCAGAGGCACCTTACCCTCGCGATACCACTCAGCACGCGCAATGTCGGCACCGCCGAGACGGCCAGCGACCCGAATCCGGATGCCCAGCGCCCCAAACTCCATCGACGTCTGCACCGCACGCTTCATCGCACGACGGAAGGAAATCCGGCGCTCCAGCTGCACCGCAACGTTCTCCGCCACCAGCTGCGCATCAAGCTCAGGCTGCTTGATCTCGAGAATGTCAATCTTCACCTGCTTGCCGCCGGACATCTCGCTGATCGTCGAATTCATCAGTTCGATTTCCGAACCCTTCTTCCCGATCACCAGACCCGGACGCGCCGTGAACAACGTCACCCGCACGCTGTTCCACGCACGCTCAATCGTGATGCGGGCCACCGCAGCCTGCTGCAGCTTGTTCTTCAGATACTCGCGGATCTTGATGTCACTGTGCAGGAACCCCGGGAAGTCCTGCTTAGTTGCATACCATTTCGAACGCCAGTCTTTGTTGACGGCGAGGCGGAAACCAATCGGATTGACTTTCTGTCCCATATATTTGTCGAAGAGTGAGCGGTGGCCGGCAATTATTCCTTGGAAGCGCCGTCGTTGCTGACGACCACGAGGATGTGACTGGTTGGCTTGCGAATCGAACCGGCCGAACCGCGGGCCATCGGTTTGATCCGCTTCTGCACCGGGCCCGTATTCGCGACCGCGGTCTTCACGTAGAGCGAATCAACGCTCAACTCGAAATTGTGCTCGGCGTTCGCTACCGCCGACTTCAGTGTCTTGCTGAAAAGCAGGGCAGCCTTCTTCGGCGTGAACGTAAGAATGTTCAGTGCCTCGGAGACAGGCAGACCTTGAATTTCGCGTCCGACTTGGCGCGCCTTGAGCGGCGAAATTCGGGCGTATTTAGTGAGGGCTTGGACGTCCATGGAATACTGGCTGACGGTTATTGTTCGGAAATTGGAGATTCGGTATGCGGACGAATGGCATCGCCCGCCTTGATGACTGATGTTGGGGATCCCGTGACAAGGATTCCAGCGATTCTCTCGCGGAGATCAACCACGTACCCGAAGGCAACGAGTTGTTCACCACGGACAATCTCGAGGGGTGTGCCTGGGCGGAGCCCTGACTGCCGCCCGCCGTTGATCACCGCAAGGGAAAGTTCAGGTTTATATGAAACCACTCGCGCGGCATCGAGTGGTACCGTCGCAGGCTGCGGGCGATTCACGCCCGACGATACTTTGCCCGCATTCGCTACCGCCGCCTCAAGCGCTGCCCGGGCAACTTCGCTCTGCGGATTGCTCAGCACCGCCGCCCCGGCCTCGACGATCCGGTTGTGCGACTCTGTAATGGAGCCCAATCCACGCTTGGCGGCAGACAACTCACCCAGTGCCTTCACAAGCCGTTCCTGCACCGCCCGCACCTCGGGCTTCAAGGCCGCCACGCCAAGCGACTCCATTTGCAGACGCAGGCGCTCGAGTTCGGTCCTCAACTCAGTCACTTCCGCATTTGCTGCCGCAAGTGCCTCCGCCGCCGCCTGAAGTTGCATGGTCTGCGCCGCTCCAGCTCCGGTTTCCTCCGCAAATCCCACCCTGCACAACCCGAACACGCCCAGCCCGAAGGCAAGGAATGCACTGAGTTGATGCTGTTGGCGGAGGAAACCCATCGGATTAATGTCGCTGATAGCTTACTTACTGACCTTCGCCGTGTGTGCGCCGTGACCCTTGAAGGTCCGCGTCGGGCTGAATTCACCAAGCTTGTGACCGACCATGTTTTCGGTCACGTACACGCTGATGAAATCCTTCCCGTTGTGCACCATGAAGGTGTGCCCGACGAAGTCAGGCGTGATCATCGAGGCTCGCGCCCACGTCTTGATCGGCTTCTTCAGCGGCGTCTCATTCATCTTGTCGATCTTGATGAGAAGCTTCTGATTAACGAAAGGTCCTTTTTTTAGGGAACGGCCCATAGTTGCAAATGGTCAGTGTGATATTGGAAGGGCTCAGCCGTTCTTTTTGGCGTTGCGGCGTTGAACGATCAAACGGTCTGTTTGGTGACGGAGCTTCCGGGTCTTCTGACCCTTGGCATGCCCCCACGGGCTCAACAAGTGCTGCCGGCCACCACCGGACTTCGAACGCCCCTCACCACCACCGTTCGGGTGGTCGACCGGGTTCATCGTCATCCCGCGGACGGTCGGACGGACACCCAGCCAGCGCGTCCGGCCAGCCTTGCCCGATACCACATTCATGTGCTCGCTGTTCCCGATCGTCCCGATCGTTGCGTAGCACAGGGTGTGCACCCGGCGGATTTCGCCAGAAGGCATCTTCAAAAGAGCATACTCGCCCTCGCGGTTGTTAAGAATCGCAGACTGACCAGCCGCACGGGCCACTCGGCCACCCTGACCCGGCTTCAGTTCAACGTTGTGGATCGCCGTACCAAGAGGAATCACAGACAGGGGAAGCGCATTGCCAACTTCCGGCGCAGCCTTCTCCCCAGCGTTCACTTTGCCACCGACATTGAGTCCTACCGGAGCAAGAATGTATGCCTTCGTCCCGTCCTTGTACACGAGCAACGCAATCCGCGCACTGCGGTTCGGATCATATTCGATCGCCGTCACCGTCGCTTCCATGTCACGCTTCACGCGCTTGAAATCAATGATGCGGTACTTCTGCTTGCTGCCCCCACCAATGTGGCGGCAGGTAATCACACCGGTGTTGTTCCGGCCCCCGCTCTTCTTCTTCGTCGAGAGAAGGGATTTTTCGGGCTTCTTGCCTTTGGTAAGACCCGAGTAGTCCGGCCACTGCTTGTACCGGTTCGATGGAGTAATTGGAGAGAATGTCTTGAGAGCCATGACGTTATTGCCGTGAGGCGGTCTGAGCGTGAAAAATCAGGTCAAATCAATGGTTTCACCAGGAGCAAGGCGAACCACCGCCTTTTTCCATGATGCAGTGAACCCTGCCGCCGCCGTGCGCTTGCGGCGCGCCTTGCCGGCGTAGTTCGAGGTCCGCACGCTGTCCACCTTCTTCCCGAAGATCGTACGGATAGCTTGCGCGATCTCTAGCTTGTTCGCCTTGGGATGAACTTCGAACACGTACTCGTTGTTCATCTCGGTGGCGATCGCCGCCTTTTCAGTAAGGCGGATGTTACGGATAATCTGATATGCGTCCTTCATGTGTTTCAGGCAGTCCTCCGGGAAATGGTTTCCATCGCGTCGGCCGTCACAATGATCTTGTCATAGTGCAGCACCTGCTCCGTGTTGGCCTCGTCGGCCGTCATCAGCAGCGCCTTCCCGAAGTTGCGGGCCGCCAGATAGGTCGTCCCGTCAAACGCCGCCGCAATAATCATCACCTTCGTCGAATCTGTCAGAGACGCGAGCTGCTTGATGAAGCTTGCCGTCTTTCCGTCCTTCACAGAAAACTCAGGGATGCTCAGCACATCACCGGTCTTGATCCGCTCGGAAAGCGCCTTCGCAAAAGCCAGCTTCTTCGTCTTCTTCGACACCTTCTTGCTGTAATCGCGGATCTTCGGGCCGTGAGCCGTACCGCCGCCGACGCGGACCGGAGTACGCTTCTCACCCATCCGGGCATTACCAGTGCCCTTCTGTTTGTACATCTTCTTGTTGGAGCCGGCGACTTCACCGCGCGTCTTCGTCTTCGCCGTGCCGCTGCGCCGGTTGGCGCGCATCGCAACGACGGCATCGTGTACGGCTTGTGTGCCGCGGCC
>JAIXPK010000514.1 GCA_027486335.1 Verrucomicrobiaceae bacterium
GAAGTGATGCGGGTGCCGTTGAGCCATGCGGTGAAGCCGTCGCTGGAGCGGGCGGTGAAGCGGAGCGTGTTGATGGCGGCTGGGTTGGTGATGGAGAAGGGGATGCGGAGGAAGGCACCGGGGTTGCCGGGGAGGGAGGCGGAGAGATTGAGATTCAGGTCGGCGGGGTCGACGGCTTCGTCGGCACCATTGACGATCTGGTTGATCTGAGTGGGTGTGAGGGCGGTGTTGTAGAAGCGGACCTCGTCGAGGAGACCGTTGTATTTCTGCCAGTAGGTGTCGTGGGAGCGGCCGAGTTCGATGATCTGGGCGGCGGGCCATGACCATGCGTTGGTGTGGGTGATAGCGCCGGAGGCGAGCCCGTCGACGTAGAAGCGGTCGGTGCCGCCGGCTGCGCCATTGTAGACGAACGTGATGTGGTGCCAGCGGTCGTCGTCGACGCGGGCGAGGGAGTAGAACGAACCGCCGCCGGCTGGCTGGCTGAAGATGCGGCCTGGGTTGGCGTTGGAGGAGGCGGTTAGGACGAGGACATTGCCGGTGGTGGTGCGGCGGTCCCAGAGCATGGCACCTTCGCTGCCGCCTGGGGCGGTGGCGGTCTGGGCGGATTTCATCCAGAACATGATGGTTCCGGAGACGGCGTTGAAGTCCGTGTGGGCGGGGAGGGTGAGTTGGGAACTGCTGGCGGCGTTGGCGTTGGCGACGAACTGGAGCGAGCCGCGGCGGAGGATGGGGGAAGGCGCTGCGTCGGTGGCAGAGGGCATGAAGAGAGTGGTGTTGCCGGTATTGGTGCCGTTGCGGGCGTTGCCGGAGGAATCGGTGGCGAGGGCGGCGGCGGAGTCGGCGTTGAGGCGGAGTTTCAGGTTCGTGGCGGCGACCATGGTGGGTGGGCCGGAGATGCCTGCGCCGAGGGAACCGGTGGACCATGAGGAGTCGTCGAACGGTTCGGATGCGCCGCGCCATGATGCGCCGAGGGAATCGCCGCCGTTGGAGGTGGTGGGGACGAAGGCTCTGGCTGGGGCGGAGGCTGGGATGAGCGGGGAGGTGTTGAGGGAGATCCCGTAGGGGACATCGGGGACCTGGCGCGGGTAGGTGTAGGCGGAGACGATGGAGACCACGCCGCCGGTGCCTTCTTTGGTGAGGGCGAGGAAGCGGCCGGCGTTGTTGGAGATTTTGAAGTTAGTGGCCATGCGCGGCTGGGCGGGCGTGCCGGGGTTGTCCTGACCGGCGACGGCCTGAGGCGGGCGGCGGTCGCGGTCGGAGGCGAAGACGACGATGCGGCGGCCGGAGGCGAGCGTCCATGAGGGGAGCGGCCATTTGCGGAGACGGGTGGAATCGTCGGTCAGATACCAGCCGCTGAGGGAGACGGTGGCGGCGGACTGGTTTTCGATTTCGATCCAGTCTTCCTTTTCGAAGAGTTCGTCACGGAGCCCGGAGACATTGCTGGCGAGGAATTCGCTGATGACGAGCTGGGCGCGTGCGGGGAGGGCGCAGGTTAGGGCAGCGACGACGCAGAGGAGACGGCGGTTCATAGGAAAAAGGGGGGTAGGCAGGTCCGCAAAGCACCTGCAGTTGAGTGGGACAGTGAGGTGGGGAAATCCGCGGGGCAACGGCGGAGGGGGGGTGGATTACTGGACGGGGAGGGAGAGCTTGAGGGATTGACCGTTGCGGAGGACGGTGATGGGGATGGAGGTGCCGGGTTTCCGGGATTGGAGGATGAGCCCGATGAGGGCGCTTTCGGTGAGGTCGGTGGAGGATCCGTCGAAGGCGGTGAGGATGTCGCCTTTGCGGAAGCCGGCGTTTTTGGCGGCGGCGTGTTTGCCGTATTCGCCGGCGTGTTTGATTTCGAGGGCGAGGGAATCGGGGGCGATGCTGGCGGTGCGGCGGGCGTCGTCGGAGAGACGTGCGAGCTGGAGGCCGCCGAGGGCCATGGCGCGGAGGCCCCATGTGCCGGCGCGGTTAGAGATGTCGGATTGGGAGCGCCAGTTGGCGGGGAGGGAGAGAGAGGCGGAGGTGGTTTCTGTGCCGCGCTGGAATTCGATAGGGAGGGAGGAGGCGGAGGACGGGAGTTGGTGGAGGGCCCATGCGAAGTCTGCGGTGGAGACGAGCGGGGCGGCGGCGGCGGAGGTGATGCGGTCGCCGGGCTGGAGACCGGCGGCGGCGGCTGGGGAGCCCTTGGTGACGGAGAGGACGGAGGTGGCGGAGGAAGGGTCGAGGGAGAGCCCGATGGTTTCGGGTGAGGGCATGGGATAGATGAGGGCGTCGGGGATTGGGCGGCCCTCGGTGCGGTGCCATGTGCGGAGGGCGTCGCCGATCTGGTGGCAGTGGACGCAGCTTTGGACGACTTTGCCGTTCCAGTCGAGGTCGCGGGAGTAGCGGCCGGCGAGTTCGGGGATGTCGATGGGCGTGCGGAAAGGGGTGGGGCGGCCTTGTTTGGGTGCGAGGAGAGGTTTGACGGAGGGCCAGCGGGCGTGGATGGCGAGTGCGGCCTTGGCGGAGGCGGTGTAGCCGGAGAGACTGGAGTTGGAGGAATCCTTCTGGTGCTGCCATGAGCCGTAGCGGCCGATGACGGTGCCGTCGGCGTGGAAGAAGAGTGTGGAGAAGGAGAGATCGTAGTCGAACTGGAAAGTTGTCAGGTCGAGCGTGTTGGCATTGATGAGACGGACGCAGACGAAGCGGTCGAGGAGTGGGGCGAGGTCTGCGGATTCGAGGATGGAGGCGTCGATGCCCATGCAGGCGAGGCAGGGGACGCAGCGGAGGACGACGAGGAGAGGTTTGCCGGAGGATTTGGCGGTGGCGAAGCCCTTGGCGAGATCGTTGTAGATCCAGCGGGCGTCATTCTCCATGGAGGCCTTGTCGTTGCGGACGGCTCCCTCGCGGTCCTTGACGGTTTCGGCGGAGAGGGAGAGCGGGGAGGCGAGGAGGAGGGCGAGTGCGGCGGTAAGGTTGAGGGGGCGGAGCGCGGGCATGGGGGATGATGGCATGGAGGCGGGGTGCGAGGCAAGCTTCGCGATGCGATGGGTTCCGCTGATGCGGGGGCGGCGGCGGGGCGGGTGGGCGGCTATGGGTTGGGGGATGAAACGACGAGTAATTATGCTAGTAATGGCTGGGGTAGCGCGGGTGGTGGCTGGGGATTTTCCCGAGCCGGTGGACAGCGAGCGTGTTGGGGGCGTGCCGTTGATGGGGGCGGAGGAAGCGGCGGCGGCGTGGCAGGTGCCTGGGGGGTGTCGGGTGACGGTGGTGGCGGCGGAGCCGGAGGTGAGGAATCCGATTGCGATGAGTTGGGACGGGCGGGGAAGACTGTGGGTGGCGGAGAATTTCACGTATGCGGAGCCTGCGGTGCGGTTTGACGAGCGGCAGCGGGATCGGGTGGTGATTTTCGAGTTAGGGAAGGATGGGGAGCGGGCGAAAGGGCGGAAAGTGTTTATGGATGGATTGGTGCGCCTGACGAGTGTGCAGACGGGGCGAGGGGGAGTGTGGCTGATGTGTCCGCCGGAGCTGTTGTTTGTGCCGGATGCGGATGGGGATGATGTGCCGGACGGGCCGCCGGTGACGGTGCTGGACGGGTTTACGGTGGCGCAGGGGAACTATCATAATTTTGCGAACGGATTGCGATGGGGGCCGGACGGGTGGTTGTATGGGCGGTGCGGGCATTCGTGTCCGGGGAAGCCGGGCGTGCCGGGGACGCCGGAGGGGAAGCGTCCGGGGTTGGAGGGAGGGATCTGGCGGTATCATCCTGAGCGGAAGACGGTGGAAGTGCTGGCGCACGGGACGACGAATCCGTGGGGGCATGACTGGGATGCGCATGGCGAGTTGTTTTTCATCAACACGGTGAACGGGCATTTGTGGCATATGATTCCGGGGGCGCATTTTCTGGAGTCGTTCGGGACTGATCCGAATCCGTATGTTTACGAGCGCCTGGACATGCATGCGGACCACTGGCATTTTGACCGAGGGAAAGGGTGGCAGCAGTCGCGCGACGGGAAGGCGAATGATTTAGGGGGCGGTCATGCGCATGTGGGGATGATGATTTGTCAGGGGAGCAGCTGGCCGGAGGCGATGGAGGGGAAGCTGGTGACGTTCAACATGCATGGGCGGCGGGTGAACGTGGAGCGATTGGAGCGCGAGGGGAGTGGTTATGTGGGGCGGCACGAGCCGGATGTGCTGTTGTCGGGCGATCCGTGGTTTCGGGGGATGGATCTGAGCACGGGGCCGGACGGGGCGGTGTATGTGATTGACTGGAGTGATACGGGCGAGTGTCATGACCATACGGGCGTGCATCGGAACAGCGGGCGGATTTACCGGGTGGGAGGGGAGCGGGAGTGCGGGGAAGCGCTGCGGTTGCCATTAGGGAAAGCGGATGCGGAGAAAGTGCTGCGGCATGCGAATCCGTGGTATGAGCGGCGGTGGCGGGAGCAATTGCGGGCTGGGGATGTGTCGGAGGATTGGCTGCGCGGGAAGGTGGCGGGTGCGGGGCCGGTGGTGGAGCGGTTGCGGGCGTTGTGGGCGCTGCAGGCGGTGGGGAAGGCGGGGGAGGATGTGCTGATGCCGCTGCTGGAGGCGGAGGACGAGCATTTGCGGGTGTGGGCGGTTAGGCTGCTGAGTGACGGGTGGCCGATGGATGACATTGTGGGGCGGCGGGAGGCTGGGCCGGGGCCGGGGGCGGCGCTGGAGGAGAAGCTAGTGCGGATGGCGGCGGGTGATGCGTCGGGATTGGTGAGACTGGCGCTGGCGTCGGTGCTGCAGCGATTGCCTGCGGCGTCGCGGGGGAAACTGGCGGCGGCGCTGGCGGGTCGGGCGGAGGATGCGGGGGATCACAATTTGCCGGCGATGGTGTGGTATGGGTTGACCCCGCTGGTGACGTCGGATCCGGAGACGGTGGCGGACTTGGCGGTGGGGACGCGGTGGGAGCGGCTGACGAGGTGGGCGGCGAGGGCGCTGATGGATCGGGCGGAGAGTGCGCCGGGGGCGCTGGCGAGATTGGTTAGAAAGACGGCGGCGGCGGGTGGGGATGAGGGTCGGCGGCGGGCGGTCCTGGAGGGATTGGTGGAGGGGAGTCGGGGGAGAAGGCGGGTGGCGAAGCCTGAGGGATGGGAATTGCTGGTGAGGGCGGCGGGAGCTGGCGAGGCGGAGATGGTGAGGCGATTGGAGAGCGTGTTTGGGGAGGGCGTGGCGCTGGAGGAATTGCGGGCACTGGTGAAGGACGGGCGGGCGGCGATGGGGGCGAGGCGGCAGGCGCTGGTGTCGCTGAATGACGCGCGGGTGGGGGATCTGCGGGAGATTTGTGTGAGTGTGCTGGGGGTGCGGGAGCTGGCAGGGGAGGCGATGCGGGGGTTGGCGGTGAGTGGTGATGCGGCGGCGGGCGGGGAAGTGCTGGGGAAGTTCCGTGGGTTTGATGCGGAAGGAAAGGCGGCGGCGCTGGAGATGCTAGTGAGTCGGGTGGAGTGGTCGGTGGCGCTGCTGGAGGCGGTGCGTGCGGGGAAAGTGCCGCGCGGGGTGGTGAGTTCGTATCATGCGCGGCAGATGGCGGCGCACGGCGATGAGAGGTTAGGGAAGCTGCTGGCGGAGGTGTGGGGGGAAGTGCGGGGGAGGCCGGAGGAGAAGCGGAAGCGGTTGGAGGCGTTGAGGGGGGAGTTGACGGCGGAGCGGTTGGCGAAGGGGGATGCGGTGCGTGGGAAGGCGGTGTTCCGGGTGCATTGCGGGGCGTGTCACACCTTGTTTGGGGAGGGCGGGAAGGCGGGGCCGGATCTGACGGGATCGGGGCGGCGGCAATTGGATTATGTGCTGCCGAATCTGGTGGATCCGTCCGGTGAGGTGGGAGCGGATTATCGTTTGGTGGTGGTGCGGATGAAGGATGGGAGAGTGCTGAGCGGGATTCCGGCGGCGCGGAGCGAGCAGACCCTGACATTGCGGCAGATCACGGGGGATGTGACGGTGGAGCGGCGGGAGATTGAGAAAGAGGAAGTGGCGGCGGAGTCGATGATGCCGGAGGGCTTGGTGGAGGCGATGGGGGTGGATGGGCTGGTGGATCTGCTGAGGTATGTGATGGGTGAAGGGGATTGATGGGGGCGTTGACAGGAGGGCGGGAAGTTCCGTAGATTAGCGGGGACTTAAGAAATATTCCTCATGATGACGATTCCCCCTGTTGTGACGATGCGAGTGAGAGTGCCGCGGATGGTGTTGAGTGGAGCGGCGAGTTGCTGGCTGCTTGGGTTGGTGCGGGTGGTGGGGCAGGTGCCGGAGACTGGGTCGGTGGAGAAGCTGACGGCGGAGCGGGAGCGATTGGATGCGACCTTGTACAAGAACGAAGTGGCGGCGCAGCGGCATGAGGAAGTGTTTGTGAAGTTGTGGGATGCGATGCGTGCGGGGGAGCCGATGGCGGTGCTGAAGGCGTTTCCGTTCGGGCGGTTCATGATGGGCAAGCGCGTGCCGGTGCAGTGGGAGGAGACTGGTGTGGCGGGGATTGCGCCGGTGGCGATTGAGGGGCCGTTTGAGGCGATGAGTCGGGCGGAGTTCGGGGCGGCGCTGGATGGGCTGGCGGCCGGAGGTGTGAAGATTGTGCAGACCGAGTGGCATCATTCGAAGTTCGAGCCTGCGACGGAGAAGGAAGGGGCAAAGTCGCTGGTGTCGTTCGAGGTTCATGTGTTAGTGGGTGCGGAGACCCAGCGATTGATGGTGAAGGGGAAGCTGAAAGTGTTATGGGCGCGGGAGGCGGGTGAGGGCGGGTTGCCGGTGGTGGAGGAGATGGCGCCGGAGGGCGTGGTGATCGTGGGGAGGAAGGGAGTGCCGATGTTTACGGAAATGATGGTGGTGGATCCGAAGGTGGAGGTGCCGGGGAGATTTCCGCGGACGAGTCCGGTGCTGGTGCAGGATCTGGATGGGGACGGGTTGCCGGAGGTGGTGATGGCGGGTTGCAATCTGGTGTATGGGAACCGTGGAGGGTTCCGGTTTGAGAAGCGTGATTTTCTGGCGCAGGGGATTCGGCAGCCGATGGAGGCGGGGATACTAGCGGATCTGAACGGGGACGGGGCGGTGGATTATGTGAGTGGGTCTGCGCCGGACGGTAAGCTGCTGTTTTTTGCGGGGACGAAGGACGGGACGTTTCCCGGGGCTGGGGTGGAGTGTTTCGGGGCGAAGCTGGAGAATCTGCATGTGCTGACCTCGGGGGATGCGGATGGGGACGGCGATCTGGATCTGTATGCGGGGCAGTGGAAGGCACCGTATGCGGAGGGATCGATGCCGACGCCCTATCATGATGCGAACGACGGGTTTCCTGACTATCTGCTGATCAACGACGGGAAGGGGAAGTTCAGTGACGGGACGGAGAAGGCGGGATTGGCTGGGAAGCGGAATCGGCGGACGTTCAGCGCGTCATTTTTCAATCTGGACGGGGATCGGCATCCTGATCTGGCGGTGGTGGCGGATTTTTCGGGACTGGATCTTTATCGTGGGAAGGGAGACGGGACGTTTGAGGATGTGACGGCGAGCCATGTGGACGAGCGGCATGCGTTCGGGATGTCGCACACGTTCGGGGACTATGACGGAGATGGGGTGATGGATCTGTACATGGTGGGGATGAGTTCGACGACGGCGCGGCGGCTGGATGGGTTGGGGTTGGCGCGGGCGGGGTTTGAGGAATACACGAAGCAGCGGGCTCCGATGAGTTACGGGAACCGGTTGTATCTTGGGAGGGGCGGGAAGCTGGCGCAGCCGGCGTTCGGGGCGACGGCGGCGCGAACGGGGTGGTCGTGGGGGTGTGCGACGGCGGATTTTGACAACGATGGGGATGCGGATTTATATGTGGCGAACGGGCATTTGAGCGGGGGGAGTGCGAAGGATTACTGCACGAAGTTCTGGTGTCATGATCTGTACACGGGGACGTCGAAGCCGAACGTGGTACTGAGTCAGTTCTACAAGAAGGAGCTGGGGGCGAAGCTGGGGAGTGAGTTTTCGTGGAACGGGTTTGAGCACAACACCCTGTTTCTGAATCAGGGCGGGAAGGGTTTTCAGAATGTGGCGTTTCTGATGGGGGTGGCGCAGGAATTTGATTCGCGTGCGGTGGTGGGGGATGATCTGGATGCGGACGGGCGGCCGGATCTGATGGTGGTGGAGTACAGCACGAAGACGATGAGCCAGCGGCTGCATGTGCTGCGGAACGGTTATGATTCCGGGCGGCACTGGATCGGGGTGCGGTTGAAGGGTCGGGCTGGGGCGGTGGCGGTGGATGGGGCGGAGGTGATGGTGCGGGCGGGCGGGCGGCGCTGGGTGAAGCAGCTAGTGACGGGGGATTCGTTTACGGCGCAGCATGCGCGGCAGGCGCATTTCGGGTTAGGAGAAGGCGAGGTGGTGCCGGAGGTGATCGAGGTGAAGTGGAGTGATGGGAAAGTCAGCCGCGTGGAGCGTCCGGCGGTGGATCGTTATCATGATGTGGTGGCTGGGGGGCAGTGAGGTGGCGCGGGCCGCCGCCGGAGAGGTCGGTGAGGGCCTGGAGCGATGGGCGGATGAGGGGGAGACGGATAATCCAGCCGATCCATGCCCATGAGAGGTGGAGGTGGTTGAGGGCGCAGGCGAGGGCTTCGATGCCTGAGGCGGAAGTGCCGGGGGCTTCGTAGCGCATGCGGGTGAGCGGCTGGCCGGGGAACGATTCGGCGCTGGTGATGGTTAGGAAGACCGGCTTGCGGCGGAGGAACCACGAGGCGAGCTGGGAGCAGAGCTGGCAGGAAGAGGCGAGGTAGAGCGTGGCGGGCCATGCGATGCGCGGGGAGGAACTGGGAAGCCAGCGGGGGACGGCCTTGTACCAGTCGAGGTAGGTGGTTCCGAAGCGAAGTTGGAGGGCCTGGGATTCGCTCCAGCCGGCGATGCCGCTGCCTGTGGAGAGGGCGGCGAGGGAGGCGGCGGCGACCCATGGGCTGGCGGACCACCAGCCCCAGAGGAGGAAGACGGCGGCGGTGGAGAGCTGCATGGGATGGGAGCAGAAGGCGTAGGGGCCTGACATGACGAGGCGGCGGGGAGGGTCGAAGGGGAGCGGGGTGCCGTCGCCGCGGGAGGCGAATTCCTTGACTGCGGCGAGGCCGGGGATGGCGGCGAGGAGGACGAGCGGGAGCAGGGAGGCATGGGACCACCATGGACGGGAGAGGGCGGGGGCCCATGAGCTGCCGGTCTGGTCGAGGATGATGGAGGGGATGACCCAGAGATTGAGGGCGGCGAAGCCAAGGACGAGGAGGGAGGTTCGGGCGGCGAGGTGCTGGCGTGAGGCGATCCAGCGGCCGAGGAGGATGCCCGGGACGAGGGCGATGAAGACGCCTGCGATTTCGCCGAGCCACCAGTTAGGGTGGAGGGAGACGACGGGTTGGAGGAGCGGCATGCCGATGAGGTCGGCGAGGATGGGGAAGAGGATGGCGAGCCAGAGGGGGGCTTTGGGGAGGGCGAGGATGGGGAGAGCGCCCCAGAGGAGGGCCCAGCCGAGCCAGAGGTCGGAGGGGAAGCCGTGGAGCGTGCCGCCTTCGATGGAGTAGGACCACCATGAGGCGTGGGAGTTGAGATTGTGGAGGAGGAGGAGGGCGGGGAGATTCCAGAGCGTGGCGGCGAGGGCTGCGCCGGTGAGACGCGGCTGGAGACGGACGGGCCACCATGCGGCGAGAGTCAGGATTGCTGGCCCTAGCAGCCCAAGAGTGCGGCAGATTTGCGGGTCCATGGGGTCAGGGGGCGGTGAGCATGCGGATGAGGTGAGTGGCGGCGGCGGAGACGCCGGTGCGCTGGGCGGGAGCGAAGTACCATGCGGGGTCGAGGAGACGTTCGTAGCGGATGGTGCAGGAGACTTCGGAGTGGCCGTTTTGGGTTTCGTGCCATGAGACGGTGGTGGAATCCCATGCGAGCCAGTGGGCGATGTGTGAGGAATCGGAGACGGCGCGGAACGTGACGGAGTCGGGGGAGGAGGCGATGACCTCCATGGTGAGGTCGCCGGGTTTGCCTTCACCACCGGCGAAGCGGACGGTGCGGCGGTCGCCGATGGCGAGACCGTGGCCGGAGGAGGCGACGGGTTGGGGGAATCCGGAGCGGATCCAGAGGGGGAGGGGTGTGGTGATGGAGGGCGGGCGGGCGATGCGGTTGCGGACGGTGGTGGGGGACAGCGGGACAGTGAGGGTGGCGGAGACGGATTCGTGGCGCGGGAAGCTGAGGGCAGGGGAAGTGCCTTCGAGGGCGGCGATGCCGAGGAAAGGGAGGATGATGGCGAGGAGGACGGGGGGAGATCTGCGGGGTTTTTCGATGTTAGCGCGGCGGGTTCGGTTGACGTCGGCGATGATGCCGATGACGAGCCCGACGATGTAGGCGAGGGGGGCGAGGAAGAGGATGCAGATGGCTCCTTCGCCGAGGAGGAGGCCGGAGAAGCAGAGGGCGAGCGTGATGACCTTCATGATGAGGCCGGTGACGCTGCGCGGGGAGGGGGCGAGGACGATGGCGAGGGAGATGAGGAGGGGGAGGCCGATGAAGAGGGCGGCGGTTTGCTC
>JAIXPK010000486.1 GCA_027486335.1 Verrucomicrobiaceae bacterium
CCTCCATCCCCATGCCCGGCTTCGCATGGCAGCAACGCCTCGCCGCCACCCTCGGCTTCGACGGCCGCCTCACCGCAGGCATGGCCCTCCACTACGCCATCTTCCTCCGCCACGACGTCGCCGACAACCTCTCCCTCCTCCGCCACGAAGCCACTCACACCGCTCAAGCCGAACGCCTCGGCGGCCTCCGCAGCTTCCTCCATCTCTACCTCTCCTCCTGCCTCATCCACGGCTACTACGATTGCCCCTTCGAACAGGAAGCCCGCTCCCTCGCCGCCACCCCTCACCCGCCTCAGCCGCCCACCCTCACATAAACCCGCCCCGGCAGCTGCCTCACTAGCCGCTTCAGCTCCATCCGCATCAGCTGCGCCGCCACCACCGCCGCCGCCAGCCCAGTCTTCCCAATCACCGCATCAATCTGCGTCTCCCCATCCTCCAGCGCATCCCACACCACCCGCTCCTCCTCACTCATCTCCGGCGCCGCCGCCAGCGTCCCCAGCACCGGTGCCGGCAGCAGAAAATTCATGTCATCCAGAATCTCCGACGCCTCCATCACCAGCCTCGCCCCATTCTGAATCAATCGATTGCACCCCGCCGACGACGCCCGGTCAATCGGCCCAGGTATCGCATACACCGACCTCCCCTGGTCCGCCGCATTGTTCGCCGTAATCAATGCCCCGCTCCACGCCGGTGCCTCCACCACCAGTATCCCCTGGCTCCACCCGCTGACAATCCGGTTCCGCTGCGGAAACGTCTGCTTGTCAGGCTCCGTCCCGATCGGAAACTCACTCACCACCGCCCCGTGCCCACTCGCAATCCGCTCCGCCAGCGCCTTATTCTCCGGTGGATACAGATGCCCGAACCCTGACCCGATCACCGCGATCGTCCGACCCCCGGCCGCCACCGCCCCCTCATGCGCCGCCGTGTCAATCCCCCGCGCCAGCCCGCTCAGCACCGTCACCCCCGCATGCGCCAGCTGAAACGAAAACCGCTTCGCCTGCTGCAACCCATACGACGTCGCCCGCCTCGACCCCACCACCCCAATCGCCGACCGATCCCGCGCCTCCACCTTCCCCCACACATACAGCAACAGCGGCGGATCATGCATCTCCCGCAATCCCTCCGGCCACGCCTCGTCCTCCGCCGTCAATATCCCGTACCCTCCCTCCCTCACCCGCTCCAGCTCTCCCGCTACGTCCGCATAATCCTCCCACTTCCCCAGAATCGCCGCCGTCTCCGCCCCAATCCCCTCCACCTGCCTCAACTTCCCGCTCCCCGCACGCAACACCCCCGCCGCACTCCCACACGCCTCCACCAGCCGACGCACCCGCACCGGCCCGATCTTCGGCAGCATGTTCAACGCCACCAGCGCTTCGGTTTCCGTCATGCCCTCACCTGCCCGCTCCAGCACCTCCCGTCAATTCAGCCCTGCCGCAAAAGCACCTCCGCCACCCGCATCCCATCCACCGCCGCAGAAATAATCCCCCCGGCATACCCAGCCCCCTCACCCGCAGGATACAACCCCGCCGTACTCACACTCTCCAGACTGTCAGGATCCCGCGTCACCCGCAACGGCGACGAACTCCTCGTCTCCACCGCCACCAGCAACGCCTCAGGATGCGCGAAACCTCGCAACGTCCGGTCAATCGCCGGAATCGCCTCCTTCAATGTCGCCGCCACCCACGTCGGCAGACACGACCGCAAATCCCCCGGCGTCACCCCAGGCTCATACGACGGCACCACCCCGCCTAACTCCCGGCTCGCCCGCCCCGCCAGAAAATCCCCGATCGTCTGCACCGGCGCATGATAATTCCCTCCGCCCTCCACAAACGCCCGCCGCTCCCACTCCCGCTGAAACGCAATCCCCGCCAGCGGCCCCGTCCCGCCGTAATCCGCCGGACTAACATCCACCATGAACCCAGCATTCGCATTCGCCTCCGCACGCGCATAACTGCTCATCCCGTTCGTCACCACCGTCCCCGGCTCGCTCGACGCCGCCACCACCAATCCACCCGGACACATGCAGAAACTGTACGCCGTCCGCCCGCCCGTCCGGCTGTGATGCACAAACTTGTAAGGAGCCGCCCCTAACTTCGCATGCCCCGCAAACTTCCCGTACTGCGTCCGGTCAATCCACGCCTGCGGATGCTCCACACGCACCCCGATCGACAACGGCTTCGGCTCCATGAACACTCCCACCCGATGCAGCATCTCAAACGTCGGCCGCGCACTGTGCCCCACCGCCAGCACCACCCGGTCCGTCTCAATCTCCGTCCCGTCCCCCAATCGCACGCCCCGCACTCCCCCAGCCGCATTCAGCAGCACTTCCTCCATCATCGTCTCGAACCTAACCTCCCCGCCGCACGCCACAATCTCCTCACGAATCCTCCGCACCACCGTGATCAACCGGTCCGTCCCGATGTGCGGCCTCGCCTTCACCAGAATGTCCGGCGGCGCCCCCGCCCTCACCATCTCCTCCAGAATCCACCGGATCCGGTGCTCCCGGTCCCGGATCTGCGTGTACAGCTTCCCATCCGAAAACGTCCCCGCTCCTCCCTCACCAAACTGCACGTTGCTCTCCGGATCAAACGCCAGCCCCCGACGCCAGAATCCCGTCACATCCCGCGCCCGAGGCCCCGCCGCCTTCCCTCGCTCCAGCACCACCGGCTTCCACCCATGCCGCGCCAGCAGCAGCGCACAGAATAACCCGCACGGCCCCGTCCCCACCACCACCGGCCTTAAATCCGGAGCCCGCTCCCGCACCACCACCCCGTCCAACCCCGCATACCGCCGCTCCACCAGTCGCGTCAGCTTGCACTCCGCCGCCAGAAACCCCGCCAGCGCCCGCTCCTCGTCCGTCACCGCCACATGCAATGTGTAATTGAATGTCACCCGCCCGTGCCGCGCATCAATCGCCCGCCGGTAAACCGTCAATCCTAGCACCTCCTCCTGACGCATCCCCATCGCACGCGCCGCCGCCGGAGCCAAGGCCCCGTCCTCATGATCAACCGGCAGTTTGAGTTCCGAAAGTTCCAGCATGTCAGCTCCATCACTGCCCGCACCTCGCCCCGCAGCAACGCCAATCTGCCGCCCTCCCCCCGCTTTCAATCCGTGTACGTCACCCTCACCCGCCCGAACCTCCGTCCCGCCGCACCAGCCGTCACCGCATCCGTCACCACGACTTCCTCCCAGTCACCCCCCAGATCCGTCACCACCGGAGCCGACGTCGCATTCTCCCACGCCCCCGCTCCATCCCCGAACTGCGGCACATACACCAATCCACTGCTCCCCGTCGGCTTGTGCCGCAGGTAACGAATCCGCAACCGGCTCCCCGCACCGCTCCCCGTCACCCCGACGTCCGGCAGAAACCCTTGGCTGTCCCGGAAATCATACGGATTCAGATCAAACGCATAACACATAAGGTTGTTCACCCCATCCCCTCCCGGATCATCCTCAGGCCCAGTCTGCAACGATCCCGGCCCGAACCAGTTCTGATAGGCCCAGAGCGAATAAAACCCGCCTCCATCCACATCCAGATACAGCGACCCTCCCGGAAACGCCTCGTCCCCTCCCGCCGTCCCGTAAGTCACCAGATTCCCCCCGCCATCATAAGCCAGCAGATACACCGCATAGACCCCCGTCGGCCATCCCTTCGGCACCGCCAGCGTCCCGCTCCACGTCCCCGACAACGCCGTCCCCGCCGTCCGCACCAGCGGCGTCTCCAGCGTCAATCCTAACTCCGACTCCACCCCGAAATACACCTCCGTCACCCCCGCCAGATTGTCCCCGATCACCGCACTCACCGTCACACTCGCCGCTGCACTCGCCACCACCACTTCCAACGGCGCAGCACTGATGCTGCTCAGCACCGCCGCCTCCGTATCCACACTCCCCGTGTTCGTCACCGTCAGCGTCCGCGCCATCGCCGCCGGCAGCACATTCGCCTGCCCAGTCTGCGCCCCGCCAAACACCACCGATCCACTCGGGGTCTGCAGCGACAGCACTGCCCGCCACTCCCCCGGCGGCGCATACCGCGGCACCGTCACCGACGCAAACGGCCCCCCGCTCCCCGGCAAATCCGTGTCCCAATCCGCGCTCGCCGTCTCCCGCGGATACAACACCGCCCCATCAGGCCTCACAAACCCCAGAAACCCACTCCCCGGTCCATCATAGCTCCCCGCTGCCACCGCATAATCCGCCCGCACCACCGCCGCCGCTCCCGTCACATTCACCGCCCCGGGACTAACCACCATCGACACCGGCACCACCAGCGGCAACGCCGCCGCCCCGCTCGCCACATTCAGCACAAATTCCCCCGTCGCCGGTCCAGTCGTCGGCCACCCGCCCACCGCAATCCGGTAACTCACACCAGCCTCCGCCAGAAATGTCAGGCTGCTCGCGTCCCCGATCCCTCCACCCTGATCATTGTACCCAATCAGGGTCTGCCCAGCCAGCGTCCCGCCCGTCGATACCCGGATCACCGTGTCAAAGGAACTCCCCACCGTATCCACCTTCACCCAACCCGCCCCCGGCGGCGTCCAGCGATACCACACCGTCGCCCCGTACAACCCATTCAAATCATCCTCCCCAGCCTCCAGCGTCGCCCCAGCATTCGTTCCCCCAACCGTCGCCGACGCCCCACTCACCACCTCCGCCGCCCCAAAATCATCGTTCCCAGGCCGCGGCACCACCGCCGACGTCACCGTCAGCGTCGTCGCCACCCCAGCCACCGCCGGCAGCACATACGCCTCACCCGACCCCGCCTCCCCAAACCTCAGGTAATCCCCCGCTTCCGTCTCCAGTTCCAGAATCGTCCCCCACACCCCAGCCACCGCACCCCGCGGAATCGCCACCGTCAGATACGGCGACCCGCTCAGCGCCACCCGCGTGTCCCAATTCCTCCAGTCCGTATCGGTCAACTCCGCCAGCGTCCCGTCCGCCCTCACAAAGCTCAGATAACCATACCCCACCCCGCTGAACGTCCCCGCCTGCACCCGGTAATTCGCCGTCAGTGGCGCATCCGCCACACTCACATCCACACTCGCAGGATCAAACGACAACGCCACTGGCACCACCGCCGGCAACGCCGCCGCTCCAGTCGCCACCCGCAATCTCACAGCCCCAGTCGCCGGCCCGACTGCGTCCCGGTACCCACCCACCGCAATGTTGTACGTCTGCCCCGCCACCGCCAGAAATGTCAGGCTGCTCGTCCCCCCGGCCCCGTCCGGATCATCATCATTGTACCCCACCAAAACAAGGCTCGGCAAGGTCGTCCCCGTCGTCACCCGCACCACCGTGTCAATCGCACTCCCCGTCGTCTCCACCCGCACCCAACCCGACGCCGGCGCACTCCACCGGTACCACACCGTCGCCCCGTACAACCCACCCAGATCATTCTCCCCACCCTCCATCGTCGCCTCCACATTCGTACCCGTCACGTTCACCGCCGCACCACTCACCACCTGCCGAGACGCAAAATTATCGTTCGCCGGCGGAGCCGCCTCAGCCATCCCAGCTCCAGCAGCCATCACAGCAACAATCCATGCACAGATCTTCATCCCCAAACATCACCTCACTCCCAACCCTCCGCAACCAAAGCCCGCAACCTCCCACCTCACTCAGCGTACGTCACCTTCACCCGCCCAAACCGCCGCCCCGCCACACCCGCCGTCACCGTGTCCGTCACCACCACTTCCTCCCATCCATACCCCAGATCAGTCACCACAGCCTGCGCCGACGCATCCTCCCACATTCCCCCGCCAGCACCGAACTGCGGCACATAACTCAAACCTAACGTCCCCCTCTCGTCCTTGCGCCGCGCGTACCGGATCCGCAGCCGTCTCTCCCCACCAGCACCAGTCATCGTCACTTCAGGCAGATATGAACCCGGATTCCACCAGCCAAATGGATTCAGATCAAATGCCATGCACAACAGATTGTTCACCCCGTCACCGTCAGGATCGTCACTCACTCCACCAATCTGCCGGGCCACATCATCTCCGGACGACCAACTCCCCCGCCACAGTGCATAAATGCCACTCCCATTCAGGACCCTCAATGCCAGCTCGCCGCCCGGTATCAGCTCGCCCCCACGCTCGCCATTGTAGTACGAACGTCTGCCATCCTTGTCCTCGGCAATTACGAACACTCGGTACGCCCCCGTCGTGACCTCACTCGAAACAGAGATCGATCCCGTCCAAACCCCGGCAACCTCCGTCCCGGCCGTGCGCACCAGAACCGACGATACCATACTGTATAGTCCCCCGATGTCCGCCTCAATACCCACCTCAACCCGATCCACCCCGGAAAAATCATCCGTCAGCTCCACCCTCACCGGCAACGTCACCGCACCCGACTCCACAGAAACTTCATGGGTCACCCCACTCGTCAGCGGGCCCACCGCAATACTCCGCAGCACCGGCGGCGCAGCATCATAGCCCCCCGAATTCCTCACCGTTAGCACCGGAACCCCGCCGACCGGAAAGACATAGGGCGCTCCAGACTCGCTTCCCCCGAATCTGACCGGCCGAAATCCCCCGGCACTCAACTCAACCGTCAGCGTCCATTCCCCGGGCATGAATGACTTCGGCACCGTCATCGTTCCTTCGCTCACCGGCCTCCCCGTGTCCCAACTCTCATATTCGCCGCGAATCTCCCTCCCGTTCGCCGCAGTAAAGGACCACCTCGCAACCCCATCCCCACTGTAAGTCCCAGCCGCCACCGTCATTCCCACCGTCACTTCCGCAGCCGCCTCAGTAACATCAACCACAGACGGTCTCAGCGTCACCGACGACAGCACCACCGGCGGCAGCGCCCCATCCCCACTCGCAATCCTCAACGAGATGGCACCTGTCCAGCCTCCCATTCCTCCCACTGCAAGGTTGTACACCTGCCCCGCCACCGCAGAAAACGTCAGGCTGCTCGTCACCTCCCCATCCTCACCATCATCATCATTATAGCCAATCTCCACCAGACTGTCCGCAGCCGTGCCAGTCGTCACGCGCAATACCGTATCAATCTCGCTACCCGTTGTCTCCACCCGCACCCACCCCGCCGCCGGCGCCGTCCAACTGTACCACACCGTCGCCCCGTACAACCCACCCAGATCATTCTCCCCACCCTCCATCGTCGCCTCCACATTCGTCGCCGTCACGTTCACCGCCGCCCCGCTCAACACCTGCCGCGACGCAAAATCGTCGTTCATCGGCGCAGCCGCCTCAGCCACCCCAGCTCCAGCAACCAGCACAGCTAGTATCTTCTCACACACCTTCATCCTCCACCCTCACCCCATTCCCAACCCTCCGCAACCCAAGCCCGCACCACCCACCTCACCTTCACCGCCCTCCACCCCTCACCAGCGCCCCCTCGACATAACCCCTCCGCCCCGTGCGCCACACATTCAGCCGCCACCGCAGAAACCGCTCCACCGACGTAAACACCATCGTCTCGCACTCCTCGATCCTCCTCACCAGCTCATCCGATCCCGTATAGCTGAAATGCGCAAACGTGATGTCCTCGAACCACGGCGCTATCTCCTTCATAGACCCTAGCGCAAACGAATCACTGATCATCAGCGTGCGGCCCCGGATCACCCGCGGATGGGCACACCGGTACCGCTCAATCGCCGGAAACCCATAACCCGGCACCCTCACACTCGAAACCAGCTCCGGCTGCGGCCCCTCCCGCCGCACGGCATAATCCCGCGCCAGCGTCGCATCGTTCAGCAGCAGTTGCCCCATCATAAGTTCACCCGGATGCGCCACGATCCCCTCATCATGCACCGCCCCCGGCTCCCACAACCCGCTCTGCATCCCCTCAATCAGCTGCCGCACCCCCGTCAGCCGTCCCGTCGGACTCCAATGCGTGTCGTGCTCCAGATACAGCAACTCCCCACCCTCAGACTTCCGCTCCGCAAACACCTCCCACAATGAAACATAACATCCCCTCACATCCCCAGCCCCCTCAAATGCCTCCCTCATCCTCACCGGCAACTCCCCGCGCCGTGACCCGCGGTCCGCCCACCGGTGCAGGGTCCCCGTGAACTCCGGATAAACCGACGTCTTGTCAGGAATCGGATACATCACAAACCGCCGCCCGCTCCCCGTCACCACCCGCGCCAGCGCCACCGCCTGCTCCACCATCGTCTCCAGTTCCCGCCGCGACCTCCCCTCCGGCGCATCCTCCAGCAGAAACAACCACCCTTCCCGCCCCATGCTCACCTCACCACTCCCCGGACAAACCGGCAATGGCTGCGCCACCCGCGCCACCTCATACCACCCACGGTTCCTCCACGTGATCGCACCCACCCGGAACGGCGATCGCTCAATCGCCCACGCCGCCACCCCCCGACACCACTCAGGACTCATCACCGTCGCCCCCTCAGGATACACCGCCACCGGACGGTTCCCTATCACCTCCGGCACCCGCGGGCTCACCGCATAGCTAACCCAGAACGCCACCAGCCACCCCCCGCACCACAGCACCAGCACTTTCGACGTCAGCTTCTTCATGGCTCAGAATTGAAAATACAGAAACGGACTGTACCCGCTCGCCAGCACCTGCACCAGCACCACCGGAAACAGCACCAGCAGCACCACCGCTCGCGCCATCGCCGCCACTTCATCCTCACGCTCTAACAGCGTTCCCATCGTCATCCACCGTCGCGGCACCACCAGCGCCATCGCTCCCACCCCAATCGCCGCCATCGTCTGCACATCCATCAACCGCACCATCGCCCCAGGAAACGGCCACTTGCCGCCCTCCCCCATCAGCGCCCGGAAAAACGCCAGCCCCCGCTCCCCATCCGGCACCCGGAAAATCGCCCACGACCCCATCACCACCACCAAAGTCACCACCCGCCGCACCACCACCCACCGATCCTCACCAACTCGCGCCAGCCCACTCGCCCGCTCCACCATCAGCATCACCCCATGATACGCTCCCCAGCACACAAACGTCCACGCCGCCCCGTGCCACAACCCAGTCACCAGAAACACCACCCCCAGATTCCGATACGACCGCCACGTCCCGCCCCGGTTCCCTCCTAGCGGAATGTAAAGATAATCCCGGAACCACTGCGACAGGCTCATGTGCCACCGCCGCCAGAAATCCGTCACGCTCACCGCCGCATACGGATGATTGAAATTCTCCGGAAACCGGAAACCAAACATCCGCGCCAGCCCGATCGCCATGTCCGAATACCCCGAGAAATCAAAATAGATCTGCAACGTGTACGCCAGCAGGCTCAACCACGCACCCGACGCCGGCAGGCGCTCAAGGTTGCCGTCAAAACCACTGTCCGCCACCCGGCTGCACACATCCGCTATCAGCACCTTCTTCCCTAACCCCCACACAAACCTCGCCGCCCCCACCGCCACATCATCCCACCTCTGCTCCCGCCGCCTCAGTTGCTCGGACAAATGACTCAGCCGCACAATCGGCCCCGCAATCAGATGCGGGAAAAACGTCACGCACAGCACAATCTCCAGCGGATTCCGAAACGCCTTCATCTCCCCACGCCACACGTCCATCACATAACTGATCCCCTGAAACGTGAAAAACGAAATCCCAATCGGCAGCGCCACCGCCTCCCATCCCGCCACCGGATACCAGCCACTGATCTGCCCCACCACAAAATTGGCATACTTGTAGTACACCAGCACCCCCACATTGAAGCCCAGCGCCAACCCCAGCAGCCAGCGACTCCGCCTCACCTCAATCCCCAACCCCAGCGCCCAGTTCACCAGACACGACACCACCAGCAGCACCACCATCCCCCCACCACCGTAGTAGTAAAACCACAGGCTCCACACAATCAGCACCAGATTGCGCCAACGCTCCGCCCCCCACACCGCAGTCAGCAGCACCAGCGGCAGAAACAGAAACAGAAAAGCGGGAGACGAAAACACCATGCGGCCAGCACCCCGCTACCCGATCACATGACCACGGAGAAGCGCGATTCCTCGCACTTCATCAGAATTCATCTTCCCCAGCATCCCCGCCTCACGAACCCGACTCTAAGCCGGGCTCCCCAGCCTCACACCATCGCCAGCACCTTTTGCACCACCTGCTCAGGATACGGCAATTGCAGCTTCTCCAATGGAGGACTGTAAATCGCCGGCGCATCCACCGCACTGATCCGACCCACCGGCCCATCCAGATCGTCAAAGCACCGATCCTGAATCAGCGACGCAATCTGCGCCCCAACCCCGCAGAACGGCTTGTTCTCCTCCACACACAACGCCCGATTCGTCTTCCGCACCGACTCAATGATCGTCTCCTCATCCAGCGGCCG
>JAIXPK010000189.1 GCA_027486335.1 Verrucomicrobiaceae bacterium
GGCGACGTCCTCACATGGCGCGTCATCGGCAACACCAACCCAGCCCTCTTCTCCGAACTCTCGTTCGATCCTCAAGGCCGCCTCACCATCCGCTACGCCCCCTACGTCAGCGGCGAAGCCACCATCACCGTCTCCGTCTCCGACAGCGCTGGCACTGTCGCCCAGCGTTCCTTCAAGGTCGTCCTCCCCGCCCTGCCCCCACCCTCCGTCACCACTCAGGGCACCCTGACCCTCAACCGCCAGACCGGTCTCTGGGAACACCGCGTCACCGTCCGCAATGTCGGCCAGCGCCCCATCGGCGGCTTCGAAATCCACGTCGCCGGTCTCCCCGCCAACGCATCCCTCTACAACGCCAGCGATTGCCTCACAGGCCTCCCCTGCGCCATCTACCACCAACCCGTCGCCCCAGGCGCTTCGGTCTCCATGGTCCTCGAATACCACGTCTCCGACCGCCACCCACTCACCGCCCCGACCCTCACCACCTTCCCCACCCTCCCACACGACGTCTCATCCCCCGCCACCTCCGGCGCCCTCGCTATCGATGTCGCCATGCTCCTCCAGCCAGGCATGTTCATGATCGAATTCCCCTCGGATCCCGGCGCTCTCTATCAAATCCAGTACAGCGACGACGGCACCCGCTGGCTCGACTCCCTCTCCCGCATCCGCGCCGCCGGCACCAGAACCCAGTGGATCGACCAGGGATCCCCACGCACCGCCTCCCCTCCAGGCTCAGGCACCCGCTTCTACCGCGTCAAACGCCTCTCCGCCTCCTGACGGACCCCTCCGCCGACCCAGCCACTCACCGGCCCACGCCGCCGGCCGCACCCTCAATCCACTAGCCTTCGCGATTGTCAGCCCACCCCCTCCGCGCCAGGATCGGCTCAAACGCCAGATCCCATGCGCCCGTCCCACGCTCCGTCTCGCCCACGCTCCCTCAGCAATTGGATCCTCCTCTTCCTCTTGCTCCTAACCGCCACCGGATCAGCCCAAACCCCATGGGTCCAATCCCACCGCCTCGGCAACGAGGTCCGCTTCCTCTACTCAAACCTAGTCCGCCGCTACGACCTCACCACCAGATCATGGCTCCCGGACATCACCCTCCCCCGCTCCGGCGCCACCGCCTTCACCGGCGATGACTCCGGCAATGTCGTCGCCTACGGCACATCCATCTACCGCTACTCCCCCTCATGGTCCGGCGAATCACTCCCGTACCCCTCCTCCAACCCCGTCAAAAACATCTTCCTCGACGGTTCCCTCATCATCTCCGTCACATACAACGAAACATCCGGATCCGTCACCATCTACGACCGCAACTCCGCGATGTCCATCTCCTCCCAATCGCAGTCACCCGGCTTCGCATCGCCACCCGTCTTCCTCAAGAGTCAGCGGAAACTCGTCGGCTGGCGCGATAACTCCGCCGTCGGCGACTACGAACTAGCCAGCGTCAGCTACACCACCTCTGGAATCACCTCGATCACCTCATGGCTCGGCACTCGCAATTACTCTCGCCAACAGCTCTACCTATCTCCTGATGAACGCCGCATCATCGGCTCATCGGGCACTTATTACCTCGCCAACTCGGGAGCCATCGCCGGCGCTGTCGGCGTCAATAGCATCCGCAGCGCCTCATGGATCGGCCACTCCCCCGTGCTCCTCCGAGACAATAGCCTCATCGCCTTGCACCCCGACCTCACCGTCGCACGTGAGCTTGACATCGCCTGGAATGCCTCGGAACTCGCCCTCCACCTCTCAGATGCCTTCATCTTCCGCCCCACCACCGGCGCACCTTCCGTAGAAACCATTCCGCTCAGCAGGATCAATGCTCCCGATCCAGTGATCGGCCCCATCAATCCCTCCGGCTTCCGCTACGACATCGATCATTCCTCCGTCACCACGGACAACGTCATCCACCTCTTCAACAGGCGGCTCCAGTCCATCTTCAGATGGTCCACCACCTCACGTTCCTACCTCAAATCCCTCGCCCTCCAGCAGGATACCGTCAACGTCCACTCTAACCGAGTCTCCAGCCTCCTCTTCCTTTCACGCCCCAGCCTCAACAAGGCCATCGGAAGGATCGACCTCTCCAGACCCGATCCCACCGAGTCACCCTTCATCTCCCTCAGCACACCATCCATCGACGTCGCCGTCGCAGGCGATTCCCTCCTCTCATTCTCCTCCGATCGCATCTTCATCCACTCGCCCGACGGATCGCTGATCTCCAACTCCCCGTTCTCGTACGGATTCTACCCCAGACAACACCACTGGAATCCAGCCACCCGCCGTCTCTACACCATCCCCGATTCATCCTTCGCCGAATCCCCAGGCTTCTTCCCCATCACCGACGATGGCTCGCTCGGCACCTTCACCCGTTTAGACTCCACTCGCACCGCCCCTCCGCTCCTCACCTCCCCCTCCGGTGATCGCCTCATCACCGGCACGGGCAACATCGTCGATACATCTTCCCTCAATGCCGTCACCCCCCTCGGCTTCAACCCAAACGACGGCATCTGGATCGGACAGAACTTCGCCTCCATCCGCAAATACCTCGATAACACCATCCTCCAACTCTCCACCGCTCCTTCCTTCGCCCCATCACCTCTCTTCAGGGCCTTCCGCGGTCTCCCCATTCGCATTCTCCCTCTTACCCAGGGCCTCGCTGTCATCACTGCCGTCGACCGCGTCCCCGTCTTCCACCTGCTCGATTCGTCCTTCAACGTTCTCTACTCCTCTCCCACTCCCCCAACCGCTCCAGGCACTCCCGTCCTCACCTCCCGCAGTGCCGACAGCATCTCCCTTCAATGGACCGATCTGTCAGACAGCGAGGACCGCTTCATCATCGAATTCCGACCCGCTGGCACTGGCTCCCCATGGTCACAGGCCCTCACCTCCCCCGCAAACTCCACCGCCGCCACTGTCACAGGGCTCGCCCCCGGCACTTTCTACGACCTCCGCATCCTCGCCGCCACCGAATCCGTCCCCTCCTCCCCCTCACCAGCCATCTCCATCCGTACCCTCGCCTCCCCGGACGAACCCATCGGCGAACCCTACAACCTCTCCATCGAACAAACCCTCACCACCAGCATCACCATCGCATGGTCCGACCTCGTCCGCAACGGATCCGCTTTCCTCATCCACCGCTCTCCCTCACCTGATGGCCCAGTCACCGCCCTAACCTCCCCACCCGACTCCACCTCCTTCAAAGACACAGGACTCACCCCGGGCACAACCTACTACTACCGCATCCAGGCCATTAACGGCGACCGCTCCGGCGATCTCTCCAACCAGATCTCCGCAAGCACCTATCTCACTGTACCGATCCCGGAATCCCCTCGGTCCTTCACCGCGTCCAACATCACCGCCACTTCCGTTCGGCTCAGCTTCCAACTCTCAGGGTTCGCCCATGACGCCGTCGTCATCGAGCAATCCTCCGTCCCGCCTTCCACATGGACCACCGTCGCAGAACTCCGCCCCTCCATCCGGTCAACCGTCATCTCCGGCCTCACCCCCCTAACTCGATACTCCTTCAGAGCAAGAGCCTACAATAGCACCGGAAACTCCCCGCGGCCCACAATCGAGATCATCACCTCCTCCTCCGGCGGCTCCTTCGTCTCCGTCGCCATGCGCTCCAACAACATCCACTACTTCCTCTTCTCCGCTCCCCATCGCATCGAACGCTACGACCTCTCCACCAGATCATGGCTCGCTCCCATCCCTCTCATCGGCCGCCCTTCCGCTCTCTGGGTCGATGACTCAGGCATCTACACCGGCGAAGACTCCAGCATCGTCCGCTACCAGCTCGACGGCTCCGCCAGAACCGTCTTCGCAATCTTCTACAGCCCAGTCTCCCTCATCTCCGCTTTCGGCGACCAACTCGCCGTTCTCGTCAGCTTCTCTCAATGGTTCACGTTCAGCAAAACCTCCGGTCTCGAAACCTCCAGTAATAGGGATTTGGGTATCTTCTTCAGCGATCCCACCGCATCCCTCGATCCTTCACGCCGCAGGCTCCTCATCAGCGAGTCCAGAACCAGTTCCCCGCGTGTCAGGCTATACAGCTTCTCTACCAACGGAAGCATCTCGATCGACTCCACTCTCACCCCATTCACCCAGCCGGACCAATACCAGCCCACTCGATACATTTTCTTCCCGGATGGCACCAGATTCGCCGACACTCTCGGCAACGTCTACGTCGCGAGCCCGCTAAGCATCGCCGGCTCCCCCTTCGCTACCGGATTTACCGACATGGCCTTCCACGAATCCGAAATCCCCATCATCCTCCGACCCGGCCGTCTCACTTCGTATACCAACGCCCTCACAGAATCCGGCTCAGCTCCGCTCTCCTCCACTCTCGGCGTCCGCCTCACCCTCCACGCTGACGATGCCGTCGTCTTCTCCCTCGACCCCCTCTCCCCTCGAGGCCTTCGCACCGAATCCATCCCGCTCCAGACCCTCAACCTCAACACCCCCGGCCTCCCCGTAAACCCACGAAATCTCGCATTCACCCCGGATGCCTCCCTCACCACCCCAGACGGCGTCGTCTGGCTCCTCAGCAGGCTCCACTTGTCCATCTTCCGCTGGTCCCCCGCCACAAGGGACTTCCTCCCCAACATCCCCCTCAAAGAGACCCCTCAATTCATCTCCCACTCATCCGCCGACCGCCGCATCTACCTCTACTACCAGAACGGCATCACCACCTTCCTCGACGCCTCCGCCCCCTTGCCTGCAGAACAACCCTTCGCCTCCGCCGCATCCTACGCCATCTCAATGACCGCCGCCGATCCCTTCGTCATCATCGGCTCCGACATCCATAGCAATACCGGCACCAAACTCGGCCAGTTCGACATCAAACCGACCGCCTCCTCATGGCACAAAGACCTTCGTCGGCTCAGAACGCTCTCCCCCTCCTCTTCATCCAGCCCTCCTAACACAGTTAGCTCCCTCATCCTCAGTCCATCCGGTCAACTCCAGTCAGCATCCACCGTCTACACCAACAGCTCCGGTCAGAGCCCGCTGTTGCCGCCCCTCAGGGAAAGCATGGACGGCACCATGCTCGCCCTCGGCAGCGGACAAGTCTTCATCACCGGTTCCTCACGCCTTCCAGCAGCATACGTCGATCCCTTCACCGATGCTCTCTGGGTCGCCAATAACCTCGTCTCCATCCTCCCCTCTTCCGGCAATACTCTTCTCCAGCTCTCGCGCAGCCCAGCCCTCACTCCAGACCCGACCTCCCGCACCTTCCGTGGCACCCCAATCCGTATCTTCCCCTCGGATTCCGGCTTCCTCCTCCTCACTCTCGCCGAGGGCACCCCGCGATTCACTCTCACAGACCCAGACTTCAACCCGCTCTACCGATCCCCCGCCAAACCAGCTCCCCCATCCAAGCCAGTCGTCAGCTCTCGCTCCTCCCGCTCCATCACCCTCTCATGGTCAGACACCTCGGATAACTCCACCGCCTTCCAGCTCGAATTCCGCCCGGCATCCCCGGACGCTCAGTGGACTCAACTCCCCATCCAGCCAGTAGGCAACACCTCCGCCACCATCACCGATCTCAACAGCAACTCCCTGTTCGAAATCCGCGTCGTCGCGATCGGCGACAACCTCCGCTCGGACCCCTCCGTCATCACCACCTCAAAAACCCTCGCCTCCGACGACGAACCCATCGGCGAACCCTACAACCTCACCGCCATCCGCCGGTTCCATAACTCCATCACCATCTCATGGTCCGATAACGCCACCAACGAATCAGGCTTCCGCATCTCCCGCTCCCTCAGCCCAGCCGGCCCTTCAACCTCTTTCGTCGTCAACGCCGACGCCACTTCCTTTACCGACTCCAACCTCTCTCCCGCCACCACCTACCTCTATCGTATCCAGGCCTTCAACGAGACCACCGACGGCGACCTCTCCTCCCCTCTCTCCGCTCAGACGCTCCCCGCCGCCTCCGCACCTCCCACTCCATCAAACCTCGCCGCCTCAGGCATCTCCCACCAGCAGCTCTCCCTCTCATGGTCCGATAACTCATTCAACGAGGACTCCTTCATCGTCGAATTCCGGCCATCGTTCGGACCTGTCCTTCCATGGGCCGCCGCACGGACCCTCCCCTTCAATACCACTTCCAGCGTCATCACCGGCCTCACCCCGGGCACCAGCTACGAGTTCAGGGTCATTGCCCTCAATTCCTCAGGAAGCTCCGCCAGCTCCATAATCTTCGCCTCCACCCTGGCAGCCGGCGGCTCCTTCCTCAACATCTCCAGCCGCTCGTCCCGCTTCTACTGCTTCGCCTTCGCAGAACCGTTCCGCATCGAACGCTTCGACCTGAACTCCCTCCAGTGGCTCTCGCCGCTCCCCATGACGGCCGCTGCCTCCGCACTCTGCATCGATGACTCAGGAATCTTCGCCGCTGAAGACCGGAACATCGTCCGCTGGAACCTCGACGGCTCCAACCGCTCCGTCCTCACCTCCACCACCTCACCCGTCTCCAGCCTCTTTACCTCCGCTGACATCCTCGGGGTCTTCGCAGGCCAGCTCCGCACCTACCTCAAATCCTCCGGTGATCCTCTCAGCTCCATCACCACCCCCGAAGGCTTCTCCGCCCCTTCCTCCCACCCCTCCACCTACCGGATCTTCTTCCGAGGCCCCTCCGCCTCCATCCCCACCCTCCACGCCTTCGACTTCTCCCCTAACGGCACCCTCGCCTCCAGCACCTCCGCCCCAAGACCCGCCGCCGCCTACACCGCCACCGCCACATGGACGTTCCCCGACGGCACCCGCGTCATCGACTCCGCCGGAAACATCCACGCCTCCCGTGCCCTCGTTCCCGTCAACTCCATCACGTTCCCCTCAGGCAACACCGCCATGGACGTCGCCTTCCACGGCACCGACCTCCCCGTCATCCTCCGCAGCTCCGGTATCGTCACGGGCTACCACAACTCCATGCTCGCCTCCGGCTCCCGCTCGCCCTCACGCCGCAACCCTCGCCGTCTCGCTGTCAACGGCACCAATGCCATCGTGTTCTCTGCAGACGGCACTTCCTTCAACGGTCTCGGCTTCGAGCTCATCCCTCTCTCCTCCCTCTCCCTCCCAACCCCAGGCCTGCCCGTCAACCCGGACGGTCTCACTTTCTCCCCAGCCAACGCCTTCATCGACAAAAACGGATCCCTCCGCCTCACCGCACCTTCCATGATGAGTGTCTTCACATGGTCGCCCGCCGAACGAAAATACTCAGGCTCTCTCCCGCTCTCCGGCCCTCCACTCATCACTTCCTATCAACCCGCTCTCGACCGGCTCTACTTCAGCGAGGGCGGCACCGGCATCAGAATGGCCAGCCTCTCCAACCCTCCCTCTCCAGACCAGCACTTCACCATTCTCCCTAACCCAGTCGGCGCTCTCGTCACCACCGACAACTTCCTCTGCGCCGCTGCCTTCGCCGCCACCACCGCCACCCACCACGTCTACAACGCCGCCGGCCAGCTCGCATCCTCCTCCGACTCAACCTCACGCTCAGACTTCCTCGCATGGGACCCCGTCCACCAGCAGGTCGCTTTCCTCTCACCACCCACCACCCTCGGCAGGGCCTCCATCTCCCCCTCCGGCATCTACACTCCAGTCGTCGGCCGCCAACTCTGGTACGATGCCACCGCTCCCTTCCGCTTCTCCCCGGACAGTTCCCTCGTCGCCTTCACCAGTGGCCACTATATCGAAAACATCAGTGTCCCCCCACCCCGCTTCTACGACGGCACCCCAACTGACCTCGTCTGGCAAAACCGCAACCTCGTCGCCATCGAACCCAGCGGCACCACCATGACCAGAGTGCAGCGCTGGTCCACTTCATGGGTCCGGGATCGCGCAGCCATCCTCACCGGCTCGCCATGGCGCATCTTCCAGAACCCCTCAGGTGGCTTCATCGTCATCACCACCACTCCCAACTCCCCCCCTCGCTTCCATCTGCTCAACCAGAACCTCGAACCACTATTCGACTCCGGCACCTCCTCTCCCCTCAACATCCGCTCCGCTCCCGCCCCCCAGCGGGTCGATTTCGGAGATCCCGCTACCTTCCAGATTCTCGTCACGGGCACCCCTCCTTTCACCTACCGCTGGTCCCTCAATGGCTCCCTCATCCCCGGCGCCACCGAAAGCCACCTCACCATCCCACGCGCCGGCTCACTCTCCGCCGGTAACTACCAGGTCACCGTCTCCGACGCCACCGGAACCAACAGCACACGCAACGCCACTCTCGCTGTCGGCCCAGTCCAGACCGCGACCTACCTCGAACGCAGTCTCCTCGTCAGCGGCAGTAACCAGGTCGCGGAATTTACCGAGCCTCTCTTCAATTCCGTACGCTCCTCGGTCACCGCGCCCTCGCACCCAGTCACCGTCCCAGCCAGCTCCACCCGAATCCTCGCCGGTACCGCCACCGACCGTCTCGGCCGTCTCCACGTCCTCAGCCATTCCTCAAGGCTCTCCATCACGACAGAGTTCATCAATACCTACGATCCAGCTCTCACAAGTTGGACCCAGCGCATGCTGCCAGGCCCCGCCTCCTCCGACCGCCAGACCGCCGGCGATCTCCGCATGCTCGGCCTCTGGGCAATCACCCACCGCGGCATGCTCCACACCACCACCGGCGAATGGCGCCCCTTTCCCATCTGGTCAATGGACTACCGCATCGCCGTCGGCCCGGATCAGCTCATCTACGCCATGGACCAGTCCGGAACCATCAGGGTCTGGCATACCCCCTCCAGTTCATGGATCATCGCCGCCTACCTCCCGATCACCTCCACCTACAGCGCCTTCGACATCTCCCCAGACAGCAACTTCCACACCATCGCTCAGGGCGTCTACCGCTCGTTCGGCGTCTGGGGTACCCCCATCCGCTCCCTAACCCCGGCCTCTGCCCTCAACGCCCGCAATCTCGCCATCCGCCCATCCGGCACCTCCCTCCTCGCCGCCGGCACCTTCAATCCCACCACCGTCTCCCTCACACAAACCGATCTCATCTCCGAATCCCGCGTCACCATCTCCAGCAGCATCTCCACCACCGGCTGCTACGCCGGATGGGTCGGCCCCATCGATGTCACCCGCCCCACCATCGTCTCCCTATCCGCCCCCATAGCCCTCAGCGGCATCCCGTGGTCATGGAAACCAGAGTTCACCCACCCCGATCCCGACGCCGTCCTCTCCATCTCCATCCCCAACCTGCCTTCATGGCTCTCCCTCTCCAACGGCATCCTCTCAGGCACCCCTCTCGCCTCCAATGTCGGCCAGAACCCGGTCACCATCCGCGTCTCCGACTCCCGCGGCAACGTCGACGAACGATTCTTCTCCATCCCCGTCTTCGCCAAAAACGACCCGCCAGTCATCCCCGCAGCCATCCCCGACATCTCCGCCTCCGATGCCGCCTCCGACCAACTCATCAGCTTCGCTCCCTTCGCCTCCGACCCCGACGCCGGCGATCCCCTCACATGGCGCATCACCGCCAACTCCAACCCAGCCCTCTTCTCCTCTCTCTCCTTTGACCCTCAAAACCGGCTCTCCATCCGCTACGCACCCTACCTCAGCGGCACCGCCACCATCTCCGTCTCCGTCACCGACCGCTTCGGAGCCTCCGCCCAGCGCTCTTTCAACGTCACCGTCCCCCCACTCCCCGCCCCTTCCATCACCTCCCAGAACACCCCCTCCTTCAACCCCCAAACTGGTCTCTGGGAATTGCCCGTCACCATCCGCAATGTCGCCCAGCGCCCCATCGGCGGCGTCTCCATCGCCGCCTCCTCTCTCTCCGAGGGCACCACACTCTACAACGCCTCCAACGCCCTCTCCCCTCCCCCCGTCATCACCGACGCCAGACCCCTCAACCCCAACCAGTCAATCACCCTCACTCTCGAATTCCTCCACCCATCCCCGGATCCCCTCCCCGCTCCGACCCTCACCACCGCCACCACCCTCCCCCGCCCAAACCCTCCCGCCACCTTCGCCATCGACCGCGCCTCATTCCC
>JAIXPK010000276.1 GCA_027486335.1 Verrucomicrobiaceae bacterium
AATCGGTAACGAGGAAAACAGGCGTCGGCGGGTCGTCATGGCTTGAATGCGTTGAATTTCCCCAACTCTGCCGCGCTTTCCGTGCCGCGGGAACCACAAAATTCCAGAATCCTCATCCCTCGCGCCCCTCCCCACAACCCCACCCTCCCAACAAGCCCGGGCACGCGAGGCTCCGTACTCGCGCCTCTCCGAACAAGACCCCTCCGAACAAGCGCGCCGCAGGCTCTGTACTGCTGTGAGCATCACAGCTCTCCCTGCGCACGGAGTGCGCCTACCAGCCCCATCCGAAACAGCCCTCTCCGAACAAGCAGCCGCAGGCTCTGTACTGCTGTGAGCATCACAGCTCTCCCTGCGCACGGAGTGCGCCTACAAGCCCCATCCGAAACAGCCCTCTCCGAACAAGCGCGCCGCAGGCTCTGTACTGCTGTGAGCATCACAGCTCCCTCTGCGCACGGAGTGCACCTACAAGCCCCATCCGAAACAGCCCTCTCCGAACAAGCGCGCCGCAGGCTCTGTACTGCTGGGAGCATCACAGCTCCCTCTGCGCACGGAGTGCGCCTGCCCGCCCTCCCCACAAGCCCCCTCCCAAATTTCTCACTTCTCACTTCTCACTTCTCACTTCCACCCCCCCTCACTTCAACCCCAGGTTCTTGTCTGCTTTTCCCTGCACCCAGATATCCGTCGTCTCCGGATTCGCCTTCAACCGCTTCAGCACCCTCCGAATACACGCCAGTGCCTTCCTGTTCATCCCGGGCGCTGATTCGACCGCAATGTTGTGCTGATCCTCGGTCGTGGCACCAACCCCGATCACCTCCCCAGCCTCGTGCTCCTCGAGTTCTTCGTCGATTTCCTCGCTGATCTCCTCCAAATCGGTCATCTCCATCTGCTCCAACCCCGACAGCCAGATCTCGTAAATGCACCCCGGCGGCGAGAACGTCGCCACCTCCGGCAGCGTCTCCACCGGCGACGCCAGCTGATCCTCCCTCGGCGTGATGATCTCGAACTGATCCAAGTTCGCCTTCACATAAGCCACCAGATCCTTGGGGGTGAGCACGACGTATTCCTGATACTTCCCGAGCTGATCTTCCTCGACGTAGAACTCCACGTAGTCATGCGTGGTCACGCGATAGGGTGCAGGCACTTCCTTTCTCTCAATCTTCCAGTCGACGCACTTCTTCCAAATTGGTGGCATTTTCATTTCATCGGCAGTCAACTCCATCTTCAACTCATCGATGTAGCTGACAGGAACACCGTTGGGTTTAAAGTCGAAGAACTTCTTCCACCGCGCGGGCGAAAACAGGCTCCGGTCACAGACTCTTTCGGTGGTCAAAAAGTCATACAGCCAGTATGTGCCGTCAGTGTTCCGCGACGCGATGTAGGCCCAGAGGTTCTGGTCAATCGGAACGCTGGTGACGGTGCCAGACTTCGGAATCTTTCTCAGCTTTGCACTCATGGACATCGTGATTCGGAACAGGGCCGTCCGCAACAATTCACAAAATCCGTCACCCCACCCCACTTCAACCGAAAACAAGCATCCATACTCCCGACTCCCCACCATCCCATCCCCCTCCCCTCTCCGTTCTCGCCCCTCCCAACCAGCCCCCTCTCAAATCTTAAATCCCACAGAGCTTCGCGGGAGCCCCCTCTCCGACCAAGCCCTTCCCACTTCTCACTTCTCACTTCTCACTTCCACCCCCTCTCCGTTCTCGCCCCTCCCAACCAGCCCCATCTCAAATCTCAAATCCCCCAGCCGTTCGCGGGAGCCCCCTCTCCCAACACGCCCTTCTCACTTCTAACCTCTCACTTCTCACTTCTCAACGACGCCCGCACCTCCCCGATCGCAATGTCCTGACGCTTCCGCCCCAGAAAATACGAAACACTCCGATACCCCACCGACTCCAGCACATCCAGCGCCTCCTCAAAATGCGACGCCACCCGCCCCGGATGGTGACTGTCACTTCCCAGCACCACCGGAATCCTCCGCTCGCACATCATCCGCAGCATCCCCGGCCCCGGATTGAACTCCCGCACCGTCTTGTGCAACCCAGACGTGTTCAACTCCATCGCCACCCCAGTCCGCGCAATCCGGTCCAGCGCCGCCGCAATGTCCTCACCAATCACCTCCAGATCCCAGTCCGCAGGGCTGTGGTTCTTCACCAGATCAGGATGCGCCAGCGTGTCAAACAACCCGGTCTCCGCACTCTCCGCCAGATGCCCGAAATAACACCGCTGAAACGCCACCGGATCACCCTTCCAGTACCGCTCCCGGTAATCCTTCCCGAAAAAATGCACCGACCCTAGCACGTGATGAAAATCACAGCGCTCGTTCAGCCGCTCGATCCACCACTCATACCCGGGAAAAAAATCACTCTCCATCCCTAACCGCACGTCCAGCCGCCCCGCGTACGCCTCCCTCGCCCGCTCCACCATCGCGATGTACTCATCCAGTTGCTCCGGACTCATCCGCACATTCGGCCACCAGTTGTCAGGCATCGGACTGTGACACGTGAAGATAATCCCCTTCAACCCGCGCCGCACCGCCATCTCCGCATACTCCTCCGGCTCCCCCTGCGCATGCTTGCACAACGGGGTGTGCATGTGGTTGTCATAGTAAACGGGTCGGGCTCTTTCAGTCATCGGATCGCGGATTCCTTCCCATCAAACCGCCCTCCATCCACCTCCGCGAGCGCAAATTTCACCCCTCACCCCCATCCCTCTCCCCAACCCGGCGTCGCGATTGAATAAATCCCTCTCCCGCGCGTCTGTGCGCCTGTCCTCTCTCTTCCCGCTCCCGCCATGAAACTCTCCCCGCTCGCCGCAGCCTTCCTCCTGCTGCCCCTCACCCTCACCGCCGCGCCCCTCCCGCCCTCGCCGGAAAAACTCGGCGACATCCGCCTCAACGACGGGCGCACGCTCCTCAAAGTCTCCCTCCTCCGCGCCGAACCAGACGGGCTCCGCCTCGAACACGCCGCCGGCGTCGGCAAGGTCGCCTTCGAAGACCTCCCCAAATCCCTCCAGGCACGCTTCCAGTTCGATCCCGATAAAGCCTCCGCCTTCCGCTCCGCCGCCCTCGAAGAAGACGCCCGACGCGCCGCCGAAGAAACCCGCCGTCTCGCCTCCGAGGTCATGCAGAAGGAAGCCAGCAACCAGGAATCCGACGTCCAGCGCGCCCGCGAAGCCTTCTACCAGCTCCTCTCCGACGGCGGCTACAACTTCGCCCAGGTCGACAAGGCCCTCCGCGACAGCATCGCCATCCTCAAAGAAGCCAACCGGCCAGACCTCGCCGATCTCCTCGAAAAAGACCGCGCCACCCTCGCCGCACGCGAAGCCGTCCGCGGCACCGAAGAATCCAAACGCGAACGCGAAAAACTCCTCACTCGCATCCGCGACCTCGAAGCCCAGGTCGCCGCCCTCCAGAACCGCCCCCTCGACGTCGCCGTCGTCCAGCAAACCGACTTCATCCCCTTCTTCGTCGACCGCCCCGTCATCGTCCCCGTCCCCACTCCCATCCCGGATCCCTGCCCGCCTCCCACCCGCCCGATCCGCCCTTCTCCCCTCCCCATCTCCAATCTCCCCATCAGCAACCTCACCAACGGCATCCCCTACGTCCTCCCCGCCACCGGCAACCGCCCCGTCACCCAACCCATCCGCGTCCCCCAACCCAACGTCCCGCCAGCATCGGGCTCCCGCCCCGTCACCCAACCCATCAATATCCCCCAGCCCAACGTCCGCCCCGCCTCAGGCTTCTCCCCTCTCCCCACCCCGTCCTTCTCCCCTCCCGCCAGCAACTTTGCGCCTCCCCCCGGCATGACCCCAGTCACCGGTGCCCACCTTTGGCAAGGCCAGCGGCCATAACATCCTGTCCGCACCAAGCCTAGACGGCAGTTCTGTGTACCTCACTGTAACCAGCACCAACACCTCGAGGTCACTATCCATCGTCAACCCATCCCTATCACCCTTCTACCAATGAAATATCTCCTCCTCACCTCCATCGCCGCCGCCTCCTTCGCCCTCCCGGCCCTCGCCGCCGACGACAGCGCCGCCCAACCAGTCACCCCACCCTCCAACCCATCCGAAACCGCTCGCCCCGGCCGCCCGCAACGCGGCCCAGTCGACCGCATCGGCGCCATGCTCAAACGCTTCGACAAGGACGGCGACGGCACCCTAAGCGACGACGAACGCAAAGCCGCAGCCTCCGAAGCACGCGAACGCTTCAACGGCGGCAAATCCGACGACGCCACCAAACCTGCCTCCGGCTTCGGTGGTGCCAAGGGCGGCGCAGAAGCCCTCGCCAATCTCGAAAAACTCCTCGAAAAACCCGGCCCACGCGTCCTCCAGCGCTTCGACACCGACAAAGACGGCAAACTCAGCGACTCCGAAAAACAAGCCGCTCGGGACTCCCTCGCCAAAACCAATCCCGCCCCGGATTCCCCTGCCCCCAACCGCGCAGAAATCATCAAGCGCTTCGACAAGGACGGCGACGGCAAACTCAACGAATCCGAACAATCCGCCGCTCGCGAAGAAATGAAAAACCGCGTCCGCGCCGCCACCGGCGAAGGCCCGGAAGCCGAAGCCACCCGCAAAGCCCT
>JAIXPK010000049.1 GCA_027486335.1 Verrucomicrobiaceae bacterium
CCAGGCAAGCGGAAATTCATAAAAAATTTACCGTGTCAGGACAAAATTTTCTTGTTCCGGACCCTCTCCGCTCTACACCTGAATTGACCACTGCATCGGCATCCTGACAAACCCATGAACCGCTCCTCTCAGCCCTCAACTTCCGGTTCCAGCGGCCTCCGCCGCCTCCCGGATTCAGGCCTGAACAGCACTCTCATGGCCCCGCCGCTCTGCCAGTTCCCCCTCCCCCCTCCCTCTGCGCACCTTCCCCGTTCCCGTCCCCAGACACATGCCTTCCCAAGACCGGCTTCTCATCCTCTGGCAGCACGTTTCCGACCACCTGCGTCAGAACGTCGGCCCCGACGCCTTCTCACGCTGGTTCTCCTCTACCCGTCTCCTTAACGCCTCCGACTCCGGCGTCACCATCGCCGTCCCAGACTCCATCCACCACCTCTGGATCGAGGAAAATTACCTCGCAGCCCTCCGCCAGGCCCTCACCCTCGTCCTCGGCGAAGCCCCGCCCGTCACCCTCACCGTCGACGACCAACCGCCTCGCGACACCGCCACCCCTCGCGATTCCTCCGCTCCTCGCGAAGACCGCAATCTCGCCGAAGACCCAGCCTCCTCACGCCAGGACCCGGAACCTGACCTCCCAGCCGTCGCCGGCCTCACCGCCGACCGCACCTTCGACAGCTTCGTCGTCGGTGCCAGCAACCAGTTCGCCCACGCCGCCGCCCACGCCGTCGCCGCCAGCCCCGGCCGCGCCTACAACCCGCTCTTCTTCTACGGCGGCTCAGGCCTCGGCAAAACCCACCTCATGCAGGCCATCGGCTGGCACATCGCCTCCCGCCGCCCAAAAGCTCGCGTCGTCTACATCACCAGCGAGGAATTCACCAACCTCTTCATCCAGGCCCTCCAGACCAACTCCATCGTCCGCTTCCGTAAACGCTTCCGCCAGGCCGACGTCCTCCTCATCGACGACATCCACTTCCTCGCAGGCAAAGAACGCTCCCAGGAAGAATTCTTCCACACCTTCAACGCCCTCCTCGACGGCCACAAACAAATCGTCCTCTCCAGCGACCGCCCACCAGGCGAAATCAAAGACCTCGAAACCCGCCTCGTCACCCGCTTCGAATGGGGCCACACCGCTGAACTCACCCCGCCAGACGAGGAAACCCGCGTCGCCATCCTCCGCAAAAAAGCCGAGTCCCTCTCCGTCGATGTCCCCGCAGACATCATCTCATGGCTCGCCGGCCGCATCCGCAGCAATGTCCGCCGCCTCCACGGTGCCTTCATCCGCATCGCTTCATGGATCTCCCTCAACGGGCCCCTCTCCATCAGCCAGGCCGAAGACCTCCTCCGCGACCTCCTCCGCCAGGAAGCAGAAAACGGCATCAGCATCGACAAAATCCAGAAGCTCGCCGCCAAGGAATTCGACATCCGTCTTGCCGACATGGTCAGCCGCAAACGCACCGCCGCCATCGCCTTCGCCCGCCAAGCCGCCATGCACCTCACCCGCGAAATGACCGGTCTCTCCTACCACGAAATCGGTGAAGCCTTCGGCGGCCGCGACCACGGCACCGTCATGCACGCCTGCCGCACCGTCGAAAAACGCATGAAAGCCGACGAAAACGTCCGCCTCCGCATCACCGCCCTCGAAACCGGTCTGCGCCGCAATCTCTAGCACTCCCGCTCTCCCCTCATGGCCTCCCTCACGCCACCCCCAGCCCTCCTCGTCCTCGCCGCAGGCATGTCCTCCCGCTACGGCGGTAAATCCAAACAAACCGACGGCATGGGCCCGGCCGGCGAAACCCTCCTCGACTACTCCGTCTTCGACGCCCTCGCCGCCGGCTTCTCCCGCGTCGTCTTCATCATCCGCCGCGAAGGCGAATCCGAATTCCGCGACCGCGTCGTCCGCCGTCTCGAACCCCACCTCCCCGTCGATCTCGTCTTCCAGGACCTCAACGACCTCCCCGCAGGCTTCTCCACCCCGGACACCCGCCAGAAACCATGGGGCACCGGCCACGCCGTCTGGGCCGCCCGCCACGCCATCCACGAGCCATTCTGCGTCATCAACGCCGACGACTACTACGGCACCACCTCCTTCGCCGCCATGGGTGCCTTCCTCCGCTCCCTGCAACCCGACCAGAACCCCGCCCCGTGGAGCATGGTCGGCTTCCCGCTCCGCAACACCCTCAGCGAACACGGCCGCGTCGCCCGCGGTCTCTGCTCGGTCAACCCCAGCGGTCTCCTCTCCTCCGTCGAAGAACTCACCGACATCTACCGCACCGCATCCGGCGCAGAAAACCGCACCCCGGGCTCCCCCCCACGCACACTCACCGGCGACGAAACCGTCTCCATGAACATGTGGGGCTTCACCCCCTCAGTCTTCGACACCTTCGGAGCCGAATTCTCACGCTTCCTCGCCGCCTCCATCTCCAGCCCGTCCGCCGAATTCTACATCCCTCTCGGCGTCGACTCCGCCATCCGCTCCGGAGCCGCCACCTGCCGCGTCCTCCCCACCGACAGTCAATGGTTCGGCGTCACATGGCCCGACGACCGCCCCCGCGTCGTCGACGCCATCAAGGCCCTCGTCGCC
>JAIXPK010000126.1 GCA_027486335.1 Verrucomicrobiaceae bacterium
CCTTGGTGGATGAGGGCGGTCGGGTGATGCATGCTGGGCGTGGGACGGTTACATCAAGCCGTGCTCGCGGAAACTGAAATATCCTGGTCGGTCGGCGGAAGGTTGGCCGATGATGAGGTGGTCCATGAAGTTGAGCTGGAGGAGTTGGGCACCGTCCTGGAGCCTGCGGGTGAACTGGCGGTCGGCGGAGCTTGGGGTGGGGTCGCCGCCGGGGTGGTTGTGGACGAGGACGAAGCCCCATGCGCGGCGGCGGATGACTGGGAGGAGGACCTCGCGCGGGTGGGCGCTGGTTTCGGTGAGGGTGCCGCGGCTGATTTCCTCGATGCCGATGAGGGTGCAGCGGACGGAGAGGAGGACGACCTTGAGGACTTCTGCGGGTTCGAGACGGAGGGAGGGGCCGACGAGACCGTCGATGGCGTCTGGTTTATCGAGGGGGACGGAGTCCCATTTTTCGGTGGCGAGGCGGCGGCCGATTTCGAAGGCGGCGGCGAGGAGGAGGGCTTTGACTTCGCCGACGGCGCGCTGGTCGGTGAAGTCCTGCCATGAGAGACGGCCGAGAGCGGTGAAGTTGCGGTGGCGGGCGATGAGGGCGGCTCCGACTTCGACGGCGTTGAGGCCGACGGTGCCGGTGCCGAGGAAGATGGCGAGGAGTTCGGCGTTGGTGAGGGCGGTGGGGCCGAGCCGCTTCATTTTTTCGCGGGGTCGGTCGGATTCCGGGAGGTCGTGGAGACGGGAGGTTGGAGGGGCGGGATCCTCAGGCATGGTGGCGAGAGGATGGCGCTGGTGGATTTTGGGGCAACTGAAATTGCGGGAAAATACTACGATGGTTACTGGGGAGGAGGAGATGAGTCGGGGGTGGCGGGTGGTGGTGAGGGTGTTGGGTCAGGGAAGGCTGGGATGGGGTCCGGGGAAGGTGGGGCGGGAGGGGCAGGGGGTGGGGGGAGTTCCTGGAAGAAGGTTGGGGATTCCGAGGAGGGAGAGGGGAATGGGTCTGGAACGGGGGCCGGGGTCGGCTGGGGAGCGGGAACCGGGGTTGGTTCAGGGATTGGTTCAGGGATTGGTTCAGGGATTGGTTCTGGCGATGGCTCGGGGGTTGGTGCCGGGGTAGGTTCCTGCAAAGGTTCTGGAGTTGGTTCTGGAGTTGGCTCGGGGACAGGTGCCGGTGAAGGTTCCGGGGTTGGTTCTGGAGCTGGCTCCGGGGTTGGTTCTGGCGTGGGCTCGGGAACAGGAACTGGAGTTGGTTCTGGAGCGGGTGCTGGGGTTGGTACTGGAGTTGGCAGCGGAGAGGATTCCGGCGAAGGATCAGTCAGCGGGGAGGGTTCGGATGGGATGCCGGATTTGAGGCGCTGGCGGAGGTCGGATTCGAGGAAAGCGGCGAGGGTCTGGTGGCCGCGGGTGAAGCGGAAGGAAGCCTGGCGTTTTTCGGATTTGTTATAGATGACGAGGGATTCGGAGAGGAAGCTGCTTTCGTGGAGGATGTCGCAGCCTGGGAGGGAGAGACGAGCTGGGGCTTGCTGGAACCAGCGGCGGGAGAGGAAGACGAGAGTGCCTGGGTGTTCTCTGGTGCTGACGAGAGTGCCGAAGGCGTTGGGGAAGAGGTTAGGGAAGCGGCGGATTTTGCCGGTGACGCAGGGGACGGCCCATGAGATGGTGAGGGGGCCTGAGAGTTGGGAGTGGAGGAGCATGTCCTGTTCAGCGGAGATGCGGCTGGGGATGCTGAGTTGGGTTTCGTCGGTGTTGCCGGGGAGGCGGAGTTTCTTCCACATGAGGTAGAGATTGGCCTTCATGAGGCGGAAGAGTTTGGGGAGGAGGAGCCAGAGGAGGACGACGAGGGAGAGGCAGGTGATGAGGCCTGCGAGGGGGTGGTAGAGGAGGAGGGCGAAGAGGCCTGCGACGAGGACGTCTTCGGCGATGCTGGTGAGGATGTTAGAGAGCGGTTCCGGGGTGGTGTTGATGAGGAGGCGGAGACCGGACTTGGTGAGGTGAGTGGTGAGGCCTGCGACGCCAGCGAGGATGCCAGCCATGACCTTGTAGGAGGGGTCGGCGGTGCCCATGACGTCGAGGGCGAGGAGGACTGCTCCGGCGGGTCGGATGACGGTGTGGAGGGCGTCCCAGAGACTGTCGACCCATGGGACTTTATCGACGAAGGCTTCGAGCAGGAAGAGCAGGAAGGCGATGGTCATGACGGCCGGGTGGGAGACGAAGCCGAGGACGTCTGGAGCGCCGATGGCCTGGAGCCAGCCCATGCGGCCTGCGAGGCCTGCGAGGAAGGTGGTTAGGTAGAGATTGATGCCTGAGAGGAAGGCGAGGCCGAGGGCGAGGCTGAGGATGCTGATGGCTGGCATGGCGGCGAGGTTGAGAGAGGGAGAGCGAAAGGGATGGTCAGGATGGGCGGCCGAGTTCGCGGGCGCGGAGGGAGGCGGCGCGGACGCCGGAGATGAGGGCGGCGCGGAGCCCGCCGGATTCGAGGGCGGCGAGTCCGTGGATGGTGGTGCCGCCTGGGCTGGTGACCTGGTCGCGGAGGACGGCTGGGTGGAGGCCGGATTGGAGGACCATTTCTGCGGCGCCGGCGAGGGTTTGGGCGGCGAGGGTGAGGGCTTGTTCTTTGGAAAGGCCTTCGCAGACCCCGCCGTCGGCGAGGGCTTCGATGATGGTGTAGACGTAGGCTGGGCCGCTGCCGCTGAGGCCGGTGACGGCGTCGAGGAGGGGTTCGGGGACCTGGGTGACGGAGCCGACGGCGTTGAGGAGGGAGGAGGCGGTGGCGCAGTCGTCTGGGGAGGCGAGACGGCCTGGGGAGAAGGCGGACGCGCCTTTGCCGATGAGGGCGGGGGTGTTGGGCATGACGCGGATGACGCGGTGGTGAGCGGCGGCGGCTTCCATGGCGTTGAGGGTGATGCCTGCGGCGATGGAGATGAGGAGTTTGGGAGGGAGCTGCTGGAGGGACTGGATGAGGGGGACGATGCCTGCGGGTTTGACGCAGAGGAGGACGACGTCGGCGGTGAGGGCGGCGGCGAGGTTGTCCGGGGCTTCGAGGATGCCGGGGATGGCGGCGAGGGCGGCGGCGCGTGCGGCTGGGGAGGAGTCGCTGATGGTGATGTCGTGTGGGGCGCAGAGCCCTTGGGCGACGAAGCCCTTGAGGAGGGCGGTTCCCATTTTACCGGAGCCGAGGCAGGCGATTTTCATGCGGTGTGCGAGGGGAGGGTCAGAGTTCGTTGTATTTGAGGTTCGAGCCGCGGGCCTTGTCTGCGGGGTAGCGGGAGTCGTTGCGGGTGATTTTTTCGTGCATGACTGTGGCGAGGTCGAGCCCGAGATTATCGGCGAGTTCGAAGAGGAGTATGGCTACGTCTGCGATTTCGGAGGCGACCTCGTCTTTTTTGGTTTCGGCGCGTTGCCATGATTCTTCGGGGGATTTCCAGACGAAGTGCTGGAGGAGTTCGCCTGCTTCGGCGATGATGGCGACGGAGAGGTCTTTAGGGCTGTGAAATTGCATCCAGTCGCGCGCGTCGCGGAAGGCCCGGATGCGGGCGGTGAGTTCAGCGATCGAGTCCATGGGGTGAGGAAAGCCGTGCTTTTGGGAGGGGGCAACGGGAACCGCGGGGAGTTGAGGGGTGACAGAGCAGGGAGGGTGCCAGCGTTGAGTGGGCATGTGCATCCGTTTCTCTCTGTTGTCTGTGCTTGCTGCGATTCCGTTGACCGGGCTGGCTGAACCTGCGTTGAATGCTGGAGCGATGCTGCCGGCGGAGGCGCGGTTGGCGGTGGTGGGGGATTCGATTACGGAGCAGAAGATGTATTCGCGGTATATTGAGGCGTATCTGGTGGCGTGTGCGGGGCGGGCGGACGTGCGGGTGTTTCAATTTGGGTGGAGTGGGGAGACGGCGGGAGGCTTTGCGGGTCGGGCGGCGAATGATCTGGGGATTTTCCAGCCGACGACGGTGACGTTGTGTTATGGGATGAATGATGGCGGGTACCGGCCGTTTGATGAGAATACGGGGAAGGGGTATGAGGGGTCGATGCGGCGGGTGATGGAGGAATTGAAGAAGGCAGGGGTGAAGCATGTGGTAGTGGGGTCGCCTGGGGCGGTGGACACCTTTTATTTCAAGCGGGACAATTTTGCGCCGATGAGTGGAGCGGATGGTTACAATGCGGTGCTGGCGCGGTTGGGTGGGATCGGGAAGCAGCTGGCTGGGGAGTTCGGGCAGGGATTTGCGGATGTGCATCAACCGATGGTTGACGCGATGCTTAAGGCGAAGCCGGTGCTTGGGGAGAAGTATCATGTGTGCGGCGGTGACGGGTTTCATCCGGATGCGAACGGGCATCTCGTGATGGCGGCGGCCTTTCTGAAGGGATTGGGGTGCGATGGGAGCATCGGTACGCTGACGATTGACATGAACGGGGCGGCGACTGGGAGTGAAGGGCATGTGGTGACGGGCGGGGGGAATGGGAGTGCGGAGATTGAGAGCACGCGGTATCCGTTCTGTTTTTCGGGGGATGAGAAGATGCCGGAGGGGACGCGGAGCATTGCGCCGTACATTCCGTTCAACCGGGAATTGAACCGTTACATGCTGACGGTGAAGGGATTGACGGCGGCGCGGGCGAAGGTGGCGTGGGGTGAGGCGACGAAGGAATTCAGCCGGGAGCAACTGGCGGCGGGGATCAATCTGGCGGCGGAGTTCGGGGCGACGCCGTTTGACGGGAATTTCAATGCGTACCTTGGGCAGGTGGGTGAGAAGCAGCAGTTTGAGACCGTGCTGATCAAGCAACTGGTGACGAATTTCCGTGGGTTTGAGGGTGATGCGCAGGCGGATCCGGAGGTCGCGGCGGCGTTCAAGACATTGAAGGAGAAGCTGGCGGGGCGGCAGGCGGCGCTGGATATGAAGGCTCGGGCGGCGCTGGCTCCGGTGAAGCACAAGCTGACGGTGACGCCGTTGTGAGGCGGGTCGGGGCGGTGAAAATCGGCTGAGGAACTGCTTCCCATGATGGGGGGAGTGCCCGTATGGTGCGGGGCCGTGAACCTTGATCCGCAGGAATTACCGCATCTTGTTGTGGGGGCATGCATGGAAGTGCACCGCCACCTAGGGGCGGGCATGCCGTGCGGGGTGTACCGGGATTGCCTTGCGCAGGAACTGCGGATGAAGGAGATTCTGTTCCGCCGGGATGTGAGTGCGGCTTACCTTTACAAAGGGATGCGGGTGGAGCCGGGGGTGGTGATTGAGTTTCTGGTGGAGGAGATGCTGCTAGTGAGTGTGGTGAGTGCAGATGCCGGGGACGGGCCGTCGATGGAGCGGTTGCGGAGCCTGCTGCGGCTGACGGGGTACGAGGTGGGATTGCTGGTGAATTTCAATGTGGCGCATCTGAGGGAAGGGGTGCGGCGGATCATTGTGGCGGCCGAGCCACCGGCGCTGCATTACCGGCAGGATCCGGGGGCGGTGGTGCCGACGGCTCCGGTGTGAGGGGGGTGTGATTTCGAACAGGATGCGGCGATGAAGGCGGTTTGTTTTTCTGTGGCTTCGGCTAGCCTGATGGTTCTGGTTTTCGGGCAGTTTGTTTCGGTGCACCCGCGCGTGAGGGGGCCGTTTGAAGTGACGATGCTGACGGCGTTGACAGTTTTTGTGTTATCTTCGATTGGCTGGATGCTGCTGAAGCGCAGGGGGTGAACCGCAATTTTCACCTGAGGGATGATGAGATGAAATTGACTGGAGTCGTTGGGCTGTTTTCGCTGATCTCGGGTGCTCTGACGCTTTGGATCCGAAAGGATACGGCAGTGGATGTCGATTTGGGGGTGGCGCCGAGCGAGATGGATCTATGGAACTGCTGGCTCTGGACTCTCTCCACTGCCATTGTGGCGACTCTGGCTTTGGTGGTGGCCTGGATGTTCTGCGGGCTGGTCTTGCGCGCGATCCGATTGGCGAGGAGGGCGGGGTGGGGGAGGAAATAGGACGGATTGGACGGAGAGGGCGTGGGGTGTCACTTCTTTTTGATCCTGCTGCGGATGCGTTCGAAGCGGGGTTCCGAGAGACCGGAGATGTCATCGAGGGCGAGCCATCCCTTTTGGATCCACGAGATCAGGTTGGACTCTAGCGATTCGTATTTGAAGTAGAAGCTGTCCTTGATGTCGCGGCGCCAGAGGTTGAGGAGTTGTTCGAGTTTCCAGAGGTCATCGACCTGCCGGACCTTGTAGTTGTGGAACTGCTCGATGAGACTGGCTTCGGCGGCTTCCTTGGCGCGTCCGATGGCTCTGGTGGCGATTGCCTTGTCCTTGGGTGACCATTCGGATTTCATGGAATTGCCGGAGGAGAGCGAGGGAGAGTGCAGAGGATGAGTGATGCTGCGTGCTGGAGCAATGATTTCCGCGGGGGCGAAGCGGCGATATGCCGGAGCGGCTGGAACGGGCGCGGGAGTCAGGGAGGGGAGGTGAGGAATTTGAGGAGTTCGATGGTTTCGCGTTCGGAGAGGGCGTCGAGGAGGCCCTGGGGCATGAAGCTTTGGGGGAGGGTTTCGCGGGATTTGATGTCTTTGGTGGGGATGGAGAGGGATTCGGTGAGGGTGCGGAGGGAGAGGGATTCTGGGGAATCTTTTTCGATGATGCCTGCGGCGACGGAGCCGTCGAGGCGGGTGATGATGGAGAGTTGGAAGGCGTCGCCGATGACGGCGTTGGGGTCGGCGATGTTTTCGAGAAAGTAGGTGAGGCCGTTGGTGTGGGTGCCGGCGAGATTGGGGCCGATTCTGGGGTCGGAGGTGCCGTGGGCGTGGCAGGAGGCGCAGACCTTATTGAAGACCTCGCGGCCTTTGGCGGCGTCGTAGGCCCAGAGGGGTGCTTCGGAGAAGAGTTTGGAGAATCGGGCGATGGAGGCTTTGGCGGAATCGCTGGTGGGGTTGAAGCGGCCCCATGTTTTTTCGAGTGCGGCGGTCAGGGCTGGATTGCCGAGTTGCTGCATCTGGCGGAGGTGGAGGGCGGTGAGGTCGGATTTGGGGAAGGTGCCTGAGGCCATGGCATTGACGAGGGCGAGGGCGAGAGGAGTGCGGCTAGTGAGGGTGGTGAGGGAGGCGGAGCGGTCTTGAGGAGAGAGGCGTGGGTAGCGGGAGAGGAGGGCGGTGGCGACGTCGGGGTTGTCGGATCGGGCGAGGAGCGGGATGACGTCGCGACGGAATTCCGGGGAATCGAGGAGTGAGGCGAAGATGGGGAGGGCGTCGGCGTCGTTGACGCGGGCGAGGAGCGAGAAGGCGGCCTTGCGGAGCGGGAGCGGGGCGGTGGTGTCGGCTAGGATTTTGCGCTGGCGGGAGAGGATGGAGGCATCGCCGAAGGTGGCGGCGAGGGAATCGGTGGCGGCGGTGATTTCCGGGGAAGGATTAGAGCCGAGTGCGGCGAGGGCGGCAGCGAAGTTAGCGGGTGGGGAGAGAGGAGGGGATTGCTGGAGGGCGAAGGCGGCGAGGCGGGCGATGCGGCCGGCGCGGGTTGGGTCGAGGGAAGCGGTGAAGGCGGCGAGGGCGTGGCGGCCGGGTTCGTCCTGAGCGGCGAGCCACGTGAGGTTGTCGAGGAGATCCGGGATGGGGGAGTTGGCGCCGAGGGAGAAGGCGCGGGGCCAGTTGGAGGGGGCGAGCGGGGCGATGCCGAACCAGATCATGCCGGGGAGGAAGCGGTCGGAGCGGTCTTCCGGGCGGGAGGCGAGACGGGAGATGACGTCCCATGCGGTCGGGGCGTCGAGGTTAGGGAGAGCCGAGGCGAGGGCGAGCCTGACCATGGCTGAGGGGTCGGAGGCGGCGAGGGAGACGAGGGTATCTGCGGGCAGACGCGGGCCTGAGGATTCCGAGCCTAACTGGATGGCCCATGCGCGGACGGCCTCGTGGTGGTGGCGGGCGGCGGCGGCGAGGACGTCTGGTGTGAGGAGAGCGGACTGGTGGAGCGACCAGAGCCCGCGGAGGGCGAGGGGGGTGTTGGGGCTGGCGGCGAGGTTGAGGAGGGAGGTGACGGCGTCGATGTCGAGTGGGCGGGCGGCGGCGCGTTCCATGAGGAGACGGCGGGCGTGGCGGCGGTGCCAGACATCGGGGTGGAGCTGGAGGTCGGCGAGTTGCGAGTCGGAGGCGGTGGAGAGATTGACGTTAGCGGGCTGGAAGGTGGCGGCCCATGAGAGACGATAGACCCGGCCGTTGGAGCGGTCCCATTTTTCCTCGATGGGGGAGTGGCAGTGCTGCTGATCGAACCAGTCGATGGAGTAGACGGCTCCGTCGGGGCCGCTTTGGAGGTCGACGGCCATGTAGCGAGGGTCCGGGGTGAAGGCGAGGTCTGAGCCGGCGTGCATGGTTTCGTAGAGGCTGCCGGAGCGGACATTGAGCTGGTGATTGATCTGGTGGCCGTGGAGATTGTGGGTGAAGAGGTGATTTTGATAGGGTGCTGGCCAGTTGGTGCCTTGATAGATGAGCGTGCCGATGTGGGAATGGCCGCCGAAGATGGCGGTGGTGCCTGGTTTGCCGGCTCCGCCTTCGCCGCTGTCGTAGAGGGCGGAGGCTGGGAGGTAGTTGCGGAGACGCGGGGCGAAGTCCGGGGCGGTGCTGGAGATGAAGGGTGCGTAGCCGTTGTTAGCCTGATTCCAGAAGTGGCCGTTGCGGATGACGCAGGTGGTGCCGCCGCCGCCGAAGAAACTGCGGCAGTGGGTCATGAAGAAGTGGCCGAACTCGTTGTAGTCGAGGCCCCACTGGTTGCTGCCGCCGCGGGCGAAGATTTCGAACGAGTGGGAGAGCGGGTGGAAGCGCCAGACCCCGGAGTTGAGAGGGATGCGGCGATCGGGTGGGGCGCCGGGTTTGCCGATGAGAGAGGAAGTGAAGACCCCCTGACAGCCGTAGAGCCAGCCGTCGGGGCCCCATGAGAAGCTGTTGAGGGTTTCGTGGGTATCCTGGAAGCCCCAGCCGTCGAGGAGGATTTCGGGCGGGCCGTCGGGGACGAGATCGTTATTGCGGTCGGGGATGAAGAGGAGGTGCGGGGCTGCGCCGACGAAGACCCCGCCGAAGCCGGTTTCGATGCCGCTGGCGAGGTTGAGGCCCTCGGTGAAGACCGTGCGGGATTCGAAGGAACCGTTGCTGTCGCGGTCGGCGAGGACGACGATGCGGTCGCGGCCCATGCCTTCCGGTTGCTTGTTAGGGTAGCTGAGCCCTTCGAGGATCCAGAGACGGCCGGCGTCGTCGATGGAGAAGGCGATGGGTTGGACGACATCGGGTTCAGCGGCGATGAGGTCGGCTTTGAAGCCGTGGGTGAGCATCATGCCGGCGACCGTCTGCTGGGCGGCGGAGTTAGGGACGGGAGAGGGCGGGCCGGGGTTAGGGCGGAGGTGCCAGAGGACCGGGCTTTCTTCCTGACGGGAGCGGGCGGAGGAGGGGAAGACGGGGGCGTCCGGGTGGAAGATGAAGTCGTCGAAATTGAGATGGCCCCATGGAGCGGAGCTTTGGTCGACGAGGCGGAGGAAGGCGGATTTTCCGGCGAGCGGGCGCATGTCGACGGATTCGCGGTGCATTTCTTCCGAGTCGCGCCCGGAGGCGGAGTGGAAGACGGTACCGGAGGCGGCGTCGACGATTTCGACGCGGACGCCTTTGGGGTCGCTACCGCCGCCGATGAGGAAGCTGGCCCATGGGTGGGAGACGGTGAAGGGATCGGAGGTCAGGGTGCCGGTGGGGGCGTCGGAGTAGGAGAGTTCGTAGGTGCCGACCCACCACTGACCGGCGTGGCGGCTGTGCTGGCCGCGGCCGCGGGCTTCGACCGAGTCGTCCTTGACGGGTTGGCTAGCGAAGGCGTTGCCGGTGGCGGACCAGTGGGTGAGCGAGCCCGATTCGAAGTTGAGCGGGAGTGGTTGGCCGGAAGGGGAGACGGGGATGAAGGCGGGCGGGTCGGTGGGGGTGGGTTTTTCCGATGTTAGCGGGGGCGGGAGATCGGAGTGGCCGAGATTGGTGAGGAGGATGTTGCGGAACTGGATGGAGACGGGGCCGGGGCCCGAGTGGAGCTGGAGGCCGAGGAGACCGGAGGTGCGGGCGACGCTGGACTGGTGGTCGTCGAGTGCGCCGAAGAAGACGTCATTGATCCAGACTTGGATGTGGGTGTGGGAGGCGCGGATGCGGTAGCGGTTCCATGAGTTGGCGGTGGGGATGGCGCGGAAGGATTTCGGGGCTGCGAAGGGGTCGGACCAGCGGCGGCCGTCTGGGGCGATGGAGACCCGCGTGCCGCGTTCCATGAGGAGGGCGCGGCCGTGTTCGTCGTAGATGCGGCCGAGCCACTGGGTACCGTCGTCGAGGTCGCACTGGAGCCCGTGGGCGGAGTTGTCGGGGCGGCGTTCCGAGCGGATCTGGATGCCGCTGTTGGCGGAGGGATTGCCGGAGATCTGGTATTCGAGGGAGAGCTCGAAGTCGTGGAGAGGCTGGAGGAACCAGAGCCACTCGTTGTGATCGAGAGAGGAGCCGGATTTTATTTCGGCGGTGATGGTGCTGTCCTTGACGGACCAGATGCCTTGGTTGCCTTGCCAGCCGTCGAGGGAATGGCCGTTGAAGATGGGGGTTGGGGCGGGGTCGGCGGCTGGGGAGAGAGCGGCGAGCGCGACGAGGGTGCAGAGCGAGCGGAGGGCGGAGAGGAGCATGGCGGGGGAGAGTCGGAACGGCGTGAGGGCCATCCGGTTATCACCCGCAGCGGCGCGTGGGCGGCGGTCCTTGTGGGCCGGGTCAGTCTTTCAGGTCGTTGCGGAGGTCGAAGACGGCGAGACGGGACCATTCGCGGTCCGGGGCGTCGGCGCGGGAGCATTCTGAGACCTCGACGTGCCAGCGGCGTTCCGTGCTGGCGGTGTAGGAGAGGAACGAGGGGAGGTCGAGGAAGCCGAGGGAGCCGTGGACTTCAGCGGCGGAGCCATTGGTGATGGAGAAGGCGGCGCGCTCGGTGGGCTTGAGTTGGCCGTTTTCGATGCGGGCGACGCGGACGTCGCCGGAGCTGCGGCCGGTGGAGTCGACGAAGAGGAAGCGGAGGAAGCCCGAGGCGTTGGGGGCTGGTTCGATGGAGAACGAGACGACTGGGATGATGGCGGGGGCGCGGAGGCCGGGGAAGGGGAGGGAGGATTCGACGCGGCCGACGTTGTCGGATTCGCGGGTGGGGCGCCATGCGGCGGAGGCGGTGGTGATGCGTGCGATGGTGCCGGAGATGGGGAGCTTGGGCCAGTGGCTGCTTTCGACGAGCCCGTCCTTTGGGTTGGATTTGATGATGGTGGAGGCGAACCAGAAGGCGAAGCCGAGGAGGATGGCGGAGGCGATGGCGAGGGAGGCCTTTTCGATGAGGGAGAGAGGGGGGCGGGGGGCGCGCGGGGCGGCGGGAGCGTGAGGCGTGATGGGGCGGGCGAGGAACGAGTCGAGGTCTGAGTCGGCGGCGGCGGCGGCGGCGGTGGTTGCTGCGGCGGCTACGGGTTGGTCGGGCAGATCGAAGTCGTGCGTGCTGGGTGGGGCAGTGGGGGCCGCAGTGGTGGGAGCGGGAGCGGGTGAAGGGGAGGGAGCGAAGACTGGGGAGGGTTCCGGGGCGGCAGGGGCGCGGCGGTCTGGGAGGGAGGGGCCTTCGTCGAAAGCGAACTCGTCGTCGGCTGGGCGGCTGAAGGCGGGGTTGGATTCGAAGGACTGGGGTCTGTGGACCGGTGAGGGGTTGATGGGGGAGGGAACCTTGCGGGGTTCTTTGGGGGAATCGGGAAGAGTGTCCATACCGTGAGGAGCTGGGAAATCGTTTGGGCCTTGGCCTTTGGGTGTTGGGCGGCGGGATTGGTGGCTGGGAGGGAGCCTGTTGGGGTGGCCGAGGTTATGGTGGCTGGTGGGGCCGGGGGAAGGGAAGTACGATTTCGAAAATCACATTGCAAGACCGGAAGTATTCCCTAGGGTTTGGTTTCATCAATCATCACAACGAGAACCATGGCTGATCGCGACAACAAGCATGCGGAGAATGTAGACGGGCAGTTTTACGTAGATGACCAGTGCATCGACTGTGACCTGTGCCGGGAGACGGCTCCGGCGAATTTCACGCGTCACAATGACGGCGGGTATTCCTATGTGTACAAGCAGCCGACGACGCCTGAGGAAGTGGC
>JAIXPK010000076.1 GCA_027486335.1 Verrucomicrobiaceae bacterium
GCCCGCCCGCACCCATGAACCAAGATCTCCCCAAAATCCACTTCTGGCCCAACTTCATGACGGCCGGAAACCTCTACTGCGGCTTCTACGCCATGCAGCTCCTCCTCCGCGACACCGAACGCGCCTCCGACCAGGCCCACAACGCCATCTGGTGCATCCTCATCGCCTGTCTCTTCGATATGCTCGACGGCCGCATCGCCCGCGCCGTCGGCGAAGAATCCCCCTTCGGCCGCGAATTCGATTCCCTCGCTGACATCGTCTCCTTCGGCGTCGCCCCAGCCCTCCTCATGCACTACGTCGTCCTCGACGGCATGGTCACCGACCGCGCCGGCTGGTTCATCGCCTTCTTCTACGTCCTCTGCGGTGCCATCCGCCTCGCCCGCTTCAATTGCCTCGCCGCTTCCTCGGAAGGCAAACCTTCGCGCGACTTCACCGGCTGCCCCATCCCCGCAGCCGCAGGCGTCATCGCCTCCGTCACGCTCCTCATGATCGACCCCAACCCGAAGGCCAAGCAATTCCTCGAAATCGGCCCGTGGCGCTGGGTCCTCCCCATCCTCATGGTGCTCCTCTCCTTCCTCATGGTCAGCACCCGCAGCTACCCTAGCTTCAAAGGGCTCTCATGGCGCACCAAACGCTCCATCCCATGGTTCTTCGCCGCCATCTTCCTCGTCGCCCTCATCGTCTACAAACCCTACATCATGCCTGCCGTCCTCTTCGTCGGCTACCTCTTCTACGGTCTCGTCAGACCATGGGTCTCCAGACGCTGGCGCCGCGAAATCGAAGAAGACCCAGACGAACCAGAAGAAGAGGAAACCCCCTCCGCCTGACCACCCTTTCGCCTTTGCCCGCCCCGCCCTCCCGTTCCACGGAACGGCATGCCTTCCGTCCCGTCTCCCGCCCCAGACCGCTGGTCCCTCAGCTCATGGTTCTCAGCCTTCGGCGCCCCTGACTACTTCTCCTTCAAAGACGCCCTCGCCGCCGACCTCGCCACCCCACCCCCACCAGATTCCTCGCTCGCCGCCGCCGTCGCCGCCTTCGAATCCCTCTCCGTCCGCCTCGGCCACTTCTCCGCCTTCCTCGGCTGTCTCTCCGCCGACAACGCCGCCGACTCCGCCGTCAAACGCGACGAAGCATGGCTCGCCACTCTCGACGCCTCGTTCTCAAAACGCCGCGCCTCCCTCCAGGCCTCCCTCGCCGCTCTCGACGACGACGCCTTCGCCTCCCTCCTCCTCGCCCCGGAATGCAAGGACGCCTCCTTCGCCATCTCCCGCCTCCGCACCGCCGGACGCCACCAGATGGACACTCCCCGCGAAGCCCTCGCCGCTGACCTCAATGTCGACGGCATCCACGCATGGGGCCGTCTCTATGATACCCTAACCGGTAAAATGACGTTCTCCATGCCGTTCCCCGACGGCCACTCGGAATCCATCCCCATGGCCCGCCGCCGCGCCCTCATGGCCGACCCCGACCGCCGTCTCCGCGCCGCCTCCTTCCTCCACGGTCAGCAACCTTTCCTCGACCACGCCGATACCCTCGCCGCCGCCCTCAACGGCATCGCCGGCACTCGCCTCACACTCTACAAGAACCGCGGCATCCCCCACTTCCTCGACGCCCCGCTCTTCGACGGCGCCCTCTCCCGCGACACGCTCGACGCCATGCTCTCCGCCATCGTCGACAACGCCGATCTCCCCCGCCGCGCCATCCGTCTCGCCGCCAAACACCAGGGCACCCCAGCCCTCGCCTTCTACGACCTCGAAGCCCCCCAGATCCCCGCACCGGCCTCCGAATCCCTAACGTGGCAGCAGGCCTGCGAAACCGTCAGCTCCGCCTTCCACAAGGCCTACCCTCGTCTCGGCGATTACTTCGACTCCATGCTCCGCAACTCATGGATCGAAGCCCAGCCCCGTCCCGGCAAACGCCCCGGAGCCTTCTGCACAGGCTCGCTCCTCAAACGCGAGGAACGGGTCTACATGACATGGAACGGCACCGTCCACGACATGGTCACCCTCGCCCACGAGGCCGGTCACGCATGGCACTCCTGCGTCCTCCGCTCCGCCCGACCCATGGCCGCCGAATACCCCATGACTCTAGCCGAAACCGCCTCCAACTTCGGCGAAATGATCCTCCTCGACGGGCTCATGAAATCCCCGGACCTCACCCCAGCCGTCCGTCAGTGGCTCCTCGATCAGGAACTCCTCCGCGCCCACGCCTATCTCCTCAATATCCCCATGCGCTACGAGTTCGAACGCTCGTTCTACGAAGCCAGATCCCTCGGCGAGGTCTCCGCAGAAGACCTCTCCACGCTCATGAACAACGCCCAGCGCAAGCTCTACGGCGATACCCTCCTCCCAGACGGCACCGACCCCATGTTCTGGGCCTCCAAAATGCACTTCTTCATCACCGGGGTCTCCTTCTACAACTTCCCCTACGTCTTCGGCTACCTCCTCAGCCAGGCCCTCTTCGCTCGCTTCCACGAGGAAGGCCCAGCCTTCCTCCCTCGCTACGAGGCCTTCCTCGCCCTCACCGGCAGCGCCTCCTGCGAATCCGCCGCCCGCCAAACCCTCGGAGCCGATATCACCAAACCCGACTTCTGGGCCAACGCCGTCCGCGCCATCTCCCCCATCCTCTCCGCCGCCGGAGCCTGACCCACCCGTAAGGCCCAGGCTCCAGCCTAACAACCAACACTCCCGCGCCACACCCCCGCTCGCCCTCCCCGACTCCGCTTTTTCCACCATGATCTGAAACTTTTCCCATGCATTCCGGGCAATCGGGTGTACTTACCCCGCACTCACCAGTATTTTCCTGATTATGTGCGGAATCATCGCCTGTACCAGCACCCAAGAGGTGCGCCCTCTCCTCCTCAACGGTCTCCGCCACCTCGAATACCGCGGCTACGACTCCGCAGGCCTCGCCGTCCTCACCACCTCCGGCCATCTCGAGGTCCACAAAAAAATCGGCCGCGTCGACTCCCTCGCCGCTCACCTCCCCTCCTCCCCACCCCCCGCCCACCTCGGCATCAGCCACACTCGCTGGGCCACCCACGGCGAGCCCTCCGACTCCAACGCCCACCCACACCTCGACCAGTCCGGTCTCCTCGCCCTCGTCCACAACGGCACCATCGAAAACCACGCCGACCTCAAATCCCAGCTCCTCGCCGCAGGCCACCACTTCCTCTCCGAAACCGATACCGAGGTCCTCGCTCACCTCGTCGGCCAGCACTACGACGCCTCCTCCGCCTCCGGCCCGGATCGCCTAACAGACAGCCTCAGACTCGCCCTCGCCTCCGTCAAAGGCACGTTCGCCCTCGCCGTCATCCACAGGGATCTCCCTGACATTATCGTCGGCACCCGCCGCGGCAGCCCGCTCGTCCTCGGCCTCGGCAGAAATCAGCACCTCCTCGCCTCCGACGCCGCTGCCCTCCTCCCCCACACCCGCAAGGTCATTTTCCTCAACGACCTCGACATCACCACCATCTCCCCTGACAACTTCTCCATCGCCTCCCTCGGCCCCCACACCGCCTCATGGCACATCTCCGATCTCGACCTCGCCCCTGACGCCGCCTCCCGCGGCCACTTCCCTCACTTCATGCTCAAGGAAATCCACGAGCAACCCCTCGCCATCTCCCGCTCCCTCCACCGCCGTCTCGACCACGACAACGCCTCCGCTCACCTCGACCAACTCGGTCTCTCCCCCGCCTCCCTCCACCACATCGACCGCGTCCGCATCATCGGCTGCGGCTCCGCACTCTACGCTGGCATGACCGGTGCCCGCATGATCGAATCCACCGCCTTCCTCCCCGCAGATACCGAAATCGCAGGCGAATTCCGATCCCTCAACCGCCCGCTCGGCAACCACTCGCTCGTCATCACCGTCAGCCAGTCCGGCGAAACCGCCGACTCCCTAGCCGCTCTCCGCGAAGCCCGCCGCAAAGGCGCCCTCACGCTCGCCCTCACCAACCATCCCTCCAGCTCGCTCGCCCGCGAAGCCGACGCCACCCTCGAATTGCTCGCCGGCCCGGAAATCGGCGTCGCCGCCACCAAATCCTTCGTCAGCCAACTCTCCGCCTTCGCCCTCCTCGCCCTCGCCCTCGGTCGTCTCCGCCACCTCCCACACCACTCAGGCCTCGAACTCATCCACGCACTCGAACAACTCCCCTCACAAATCGATTCCATCCTCGCCCAGTCCCACTCCATCGCCGCCATCGCCGCTCGCTTCGCCTCCTCCCATGGCATGCTCTTCCTCGGCCGCGGGCTCCTCTTCCCCATCGCCCTCGAAGGCGCCCTCAAAATGAAGGAAATCTCCTACATCCACGCCGCAGGCTTCGCCGCCTCCGAACTCAAACACGGGGTCATCGCCCTCATCGACCCCCATACGCCTTCAGTCTGTCTCTGCCCCGACGACTCCCTCCTCTCCAAAAACATCGGCACCATCCACGAAATCAAAGCACGCCGCGGCCCAGTCATCGCCATCACCTCCAATCCAAACCCGGAAATCGATTCCCTCGCCGACGCCGTCATCCGCATCCCCGCCACCCTCGATCTCCTCCAACCCATCCTCCACACCATTCCCCTCCAGCTCCTCGCCTACCACACTGCCCTCGCCCTCGGCCGCGACATCGATAAACCCCGCAATCTCGCCAAAAGCGTCACCGTCGACTGATCCCCCGCCCCCCCACATTCAGATTGCCCACCCAGCCCTCACCCGGCATCATCCGGTCCGAACCCCCCAGTCCGACCGACCGCCCGCGTGAGCGACTTCCAAACCACCTGCTGGACTCTCGTCTTCACCGCCGGCAACGGCGGCGAATCCGAACGCTTCGCCGCGCTCGAACGTCTCTGCCAATCCTACTGGCACCCAGCTCACGCCTACATCCGCCGCCGCGGCCACTCGGAAGACGAAGCACTCGACCTCACCCAGGAATTCTTCTCCCGCCTCCTCGCCCTCAACTGGCTCCAGTCCGCCGACCCACACCGCGGCCGCTTCCGCACGTTCCTCCTCACCATGCTCCAGCGCTTCCTCGCCAATGAGCACGACTTCGCCACCCGCGCCAAACGCGGCGGATCTTCCTCCATCCTCCCGCTCGATAACCCACTCGTCCCGGAAATCCCAGACCCCTCCGAATCCCCCGAACACGCCTTCGACCGACGCTGGGCCCTCACCGTCATGCACCGCGCCGCCTCACGCCTCCGCACCGAAGCCGAAGCCTCCTCCCGCGCCGACCTCTTCACCGCCCTCTCCCCCCTCCTCGCCTCAGACCCGGACCCCGGCGCACACGACGCCATCGCCTCACAATTCGGTCTCTCCAAAGGAGCCGTCGCCATGGCCATCCACCGCCTCAGACTCCGCCTCCGCGAACTCACCCGCGACGAAATCGCCGACACCCTCTCCGACCGCTCCTCCGTCGACGCAGAAATGCAGGAACTCATGGCCGCCCTCCGCCACCAC
>JAIXPK010000152.1 GCA_027486335.1 Verrucomicrobiaceae bacterium
GTCCGCGTGCTCACACTCGTCGCCCGGATCAGCACTTCGTCCTTCCGCGTCTCCTTCTCGCTCGGCGTGTTGATGATCATCGCGATCTCCCCGTTCTTCATCATGTCCAGAATGTTCGGGCGCCGGCCTTCCGCAATCTTGTGTACCACTTCACACGGCACCCCCGCCTCGAGAATCGCCTTCCGCGTCCCCTCCGTCGCCACCAGCGTGAACCCTAGCGCGTGATACTCCTTCGCAATCACCCCGATCCGGTCCTTCTGCCGGTCCGTCACACTGATGAACACCTTCCCCTTCAGCGGCAGACTGTTCCCCGCCGCCATCTGGCTCTTCGCAAACGCCATCGCGTGATCCGCATCAATCCCCATCACCTCACCCGTCGACTTCATCTCCGGACCCAGCGCAATGTCCGTACCCGGGAACTTCGAAAACGGAAACACCGCTTCCTTCACGTTGTACTGCGCAGGGATGATCTCCGTCGTGAACCCTAGCGTCTTCAGCGTCTCCACCCCGATGTCCGTCAGCCCCTCGCGCTTCAACCCGTCACTCGCCATCAGCTTCGCCGCATACTTCGCCAGCGGCCGCCCGATCGCCTTCGACACAAACGGCACCGTCCGACTCGCCCGGGGATTCACTTCAATCACATACAGCACCTCATCCTTCACCGCGAACTGAATATTCATCAGCCCGATCACATTCAGCGCCTTCGCCAGTTCCTTCGCCGCCCGCATGATCTCCACCTTGATCGGCTCGCTCAACCCGAACGCCGGAATCACACACGCACTGTCCCCACTGTGCACCCCCGCCTGCTCAATGTGCTCCATGATCGCGCCCACCACAGTCGTCTCACCATCCGAGATCACATCCACATCGACCTCCGCCGCATCTTCCAGAAAACGGTCCACCAGCACCGGCCGGTCAGGACTCGCCTGCACCGCATAACGCATGTAATGCCGGATCTCCTCGTCGCTGTACACGATCTGCATCGCCCGCCCACCCAGCACAAAACTCGGCCGCACCAGCACAGGATACGAAATCCTCTGCGCAATCGCCACCGCCTCATCCTCCGTCACCGCCGTCCCGCTTGGGGCCTGATTCAGCTTCAGATCATCCAGCAGCTTCGCAAAAAACTTCCGGTCCTCCGCCAGCTCGATGTTCTTCGGTGACGTCCCGATGATGTTGCACCCAGCCTCCTCCAGCTTTGCCGCCAGATTCAGCGGCGTCTGCCCCCCTAACTGCACAATCACCCCCCAGCACGCCTCGTTCTCGTAAATGTTCATCACATCCTCGAACGTCAGCGGCTCGAAGTACAGCCGGTCACTCGTGTCATAATCCGTCGACACCGTCTCCGGATTCGAATTCACCATGATCGTCTCAAACCCCATCTCTTTCAGCGCAAACGCCGCATGCACACAGCAGTAGTCAAACTCAATCCCCTGACCAATCCGGTTCGGCCCGCCCCCCAGAATCATCACCTTCCTCCGCGACGACGGCCTCGTCTCATTCTCCTCCCCGTAGGTCGAATAATAATACGGCGTGTACGCCTCGAACTCCGCCGCACACGTGTCCACCAGCCGGTACGTCGGGATAATCCCATGCCGCCGCCGCAACTCCCGCACCGGCACCTCCGTCGGCTGCAGCACACTCAGCTGCTGATCCGAAAACCCTAGCCGCTTCACCTTCCTCAGATCATCCGCATCCTCCAGCCGCAATTCACCACTCCGGATCGCCCGCTCCGCCACCACAATCTCCTCGATATTCCGCAGGAACCACGGATCAATCTTCGTCAGCTCGAAGATCTCCTCCACGGTATAACCTTCCCTGAACGCCACACCCAGCCAGAAAATCCGCTCCGCATTCGGAATGCTCAGCTTCCTCACAATTTCCTCCCTGGCCGGATTCACCGGATCCTTGCCATCCGCACCCAATCCCGCCCGCCCAGTCTCCAGGCTCCGCAACGCCTTCTGCAGGCTCTCCTTGAACGTCCGCCCGATCGCCATCGCCTCACCCACCGACTTCATCTGCGTCGTCAGGGTCGCATCCGCCGCCGGAAACTTCTCAAACGTGAACCGCGGGATCTTCGTCACCACATAGTCAATCGTCGGCTCGAAACTCGCCGGGGTCTCCCGCGTGATGTCATTCTTGATCTCATCCAGCGTATAACCAACCGCCAGCTTCGCCGCAATCTTCGCAATCGGGAACCCCGTCGCCTTCGACGCCAATGCCGACGACCGACTCACCCGCGGATTCATCTCGATCACAATCATCCGCCCAGTCTCCGGATGGGTCGCAAACTGAATATTCGATCCCCCCGTCTCCACCCCGATCTCCCGGATCACCGCAAACGACGCATCCCGCATGATCTGATACTCCCGATCCGTCAGGGTCTGAATCGGTGCCACCGTGATCGAATCCCCCGTATGCACCCCCATCGGATCCAGATTCTCAATCGAACAGATCACCACACAATTGTCCGCACAGTCCCGCATCACCTCCATCTCGAATTCCTTCCAGCCCAGCAGGCTCTCATCAATCAGCACCTCGCTCACCGGCGACAGATCCAGCCCGCGCGCCACAATCGTCTCAAATTCCTCACGGTTGTACGCAATCCCCCCGCCCGTCCCACCCAGCGTGAACCCAGGCCGGATGATCAGCGGAAACGTCCCGATGTCATCCGCCACCCGCCGCGCTTCCTCCATCGTGTGCGCAATCCCGCTCATCGGCATGTCGAGGCCGATCTTGATCATCGCCTCCTTGAACTTCATCCGGTTCTCACCCTTCTCAATCGCGTCCGCCTTCGCCCCGATCATCCGCACGCCATGCTTCGCCAGCAC
>JAIXPK010000093.1 GCA_027486335.1 Verrucomicrobiaceae bacterium
AACGGGATGCCGCACGGGCCGAACCGCGGGGTGACGACGTGTCAGCTGCACATGAGGAGTTTCCGGAGCGGGGACACGATCTGGATTGAGCCGTTTCGTGCGAATGCGTTTCCGGTGATTCGGGATCTGGCGGTGGACCGTCGGGCGTTTGACCGGATTGTGCAGGCGGGCGGTTATGTGTCGGTGCGGACGGGATCTGCGCCGGAGGCGAATGGGTTGCCGGTGCCGAAGCAGGATGCGGATGCGGCATTTGCGGCGGCGGCATGCATTGGTTGCGGTGCGTGTGTGGCGGCGTGCAAGAATGCCAGCGCGATGCTGTTTGTGTCGGCGAAGGTGACGCATTTGAATCTGCTGCCGCAGGGCAAGCCTGAGGCGCAGAAGCGTGCGTTGTCGATGGTGCGGGCGATGGATGCGGAAGGATTCGGGAACTGCACGAACCAGTATGAGTGCGAGGCGGTGTGTCCGAAGTCGATCAGTGCGGATTACATCCGGAAGCTGAATCGGGATTACCGGAATTCGTCGCTAGCGGATATTGCGGGGTGAGGGGGGAGGGGATTTGAGATTTGAGATTTGAGATTTGAGATGGGCTTGTTCGGAGGGCGTGAGCGGAGGTTTCGCGTGCTTGGGCTTGTTGGGCGGGTGCGGGTAGGCGTGCTCCGCACGCAGAGAGAGTTGCGATGTTCACAGCAGTCCATAGGCTGCGGCGCGCTGGTTCGGAGGGCGTGTTGGGAGAGCGGGTAGGCGTGCTCCGCACGCAGAGAGAGCTGTGATGCTAACAGCAGTCCAGAGCCTGCGGCTGCTTGTTCGGAGAGGGGCGCGTTGGGAGAGGGGGTAGGCGCACTCCGTGCGCAGAGAGAGTTGCGATGCTCACAGCAGTCCATAGGCTGCGGCGCGCTGGTTCGGAGGGCTCGTTGGGAGAGGGGTTGGAAGGGAATTGGGGTGGGGGCGCATCTTTTTGTATCCGGCGGGGCGTTTGTATGGTAGGTTTACATTGTAACTACCTCCTCCCCAACCTTCCAACGCCCCCCCGAGCCATGGACATACTTGTTTTCAAAGATCAGCAGCAGCATGGGCCTTATGATCAGGATCAGTTGCTGGAGTTGCTCCGCGAGGGAGCGGTGCATAAGCGGGACCTTGTGTTTTACGAGGGGTTGCCGGACTGGGCGCCGCTGGATGAGATTTTTGATGTGGAGGAAGCGATCACGCATTTCATGGATGAGGGGCAGGATCCTGGGTTGGTGGCGGAGATTTTCACGCACACGAGCGGGATCATCAGTAGTCACGAGCAGATTTATTACATTGCGCATCAGAAGCCGAAGATGCTGAAGCAGAAGCCTGACAGTGTGGTGGTGACGAACGAGCGGATCATCATTACGCGGCAGGGGTTGGGGGGGAGTCGGACGGAGGATCACCAGTGGAAGGACATCATGAGTGTGGAGATGAGGGAGAGCCTGATGGGGACGACGTTCAGCATGCTGGATCGGGGGGATCATGTGATTCAGATTGATGATCTGCCGAAGGCGCAGCTGGAGAAATTGTGTCAGTTTGCGCAGGAGATGAGGCAGAAATCGTGATGAGCGGGTGGGGAATGGCGCGGCGGTTTGATCCGGAGGATCCTGAGTTGATGGATCGGCCGCAGCCGGTGAGTGCGGCATTGGAGAAGGATCTGGAGAACCTGCGAGGGTTGAACCGGTGGTTTGGGGCGTGGCGGATCATCCGGCATTGGCTGGGGCCGCGGCTGGAGCGTGGTCGGGCGTTGAGGATTGTGGATTTGTGTACGGGGTCTGGGGATTTGCCGATTCTGATGGTGCAGATGGCGAGGGCGGCGGGTTGTCCGTTGGTGGTGGATGCGGTGGATGCGCATCCGGCGACGCTGGAGATTGCGCGGCGGCATTGCGCGGGATGGCCGGAGATAAGGCTGCATGCGGGGGACGCGCGGACGTGGGAGGCTGAGGAGCGGCCGGATTACGTGGTGTGTTCGCTGGCGCTGCATCATTTTACGGAGGCGGATGCGGGGGTGATTTTGAGGCGGATGGGGGAGATGGGTGGACGGGGGATGATGGTGGCGGATCTGGAGCGGGCGTGGTGGGCGGTGGCTGGGGTGTGGGCGGCGTCGTGTTTTTACCGGGAGCCGATGACGGTGGAGGATGCGCGGCGGTCGGCGGTGGCGGCGTTTTCGCGTGGGGAGATGCTTGGGATGCTGAAGGGTGCGGGCTGGGAGGGGTTGAGGGGTGGGCGATTTTTCTATGGCCGGCAGGCGTGGTGGGTGGATAAGTGAGCGGATGCGGTCTGAGATTTCACTGAGTGCGCCTGCGAAGATCAATCTGTCGCTGCGGGTATTGCGTCGGCGTGAGGATGGGTTTCATGAGATTGCGACGCGGATGGTGCCGCTGGGGTTGGCGGATGGGGTGGAGCTGCGGCGATTGGAGGTCGGGGAGGCGGGGACGGTGGAGTTCTGGTGTGATGATGAGACGGTGCCGGGTGATGAGCGGAATCTGGCGGTGCGGGCGGTGCGGGCGCTGGAGGGACGGTGCGGGAAGCTGCCGGCGGTGGGGATTCGGTTGGAGAAGCGGGTGCCGCACGGGGCGGGGCTGGGTGGTGGGAGCAGTGATGCGGCGGCGGTGCTGCGGGGGATGAATGAGTTGTTTGAGTTAGGGTTGAGTGTGGAGGAATTGAGTGGGGCGGCGGCGACGATCGGGTCGGACATTCCGTTTTTCCTGCATGGGTGTGTGTGTGATGCGACGGGGAGAGGGGAAGTGGTGACGCCGGTGGAGGGATGGGGTGGAGGGCTGAGGGTCTTGCTAGTGAAGCTGCCGTTCGGGGTGCCGACGCCGTGGGCGTACCGGGAGTGGAGGGATTCGCGCGAGGTGCCGGGATTGCCGTACGGGGAACAGGTGTTAGCGGGAGGGGAGGTGCTGGTGAATGATCTGGAGCGGCCGGTGTTTGCGAAGTATCCGGTGCTGGGGATGCTGAAGCGGCGGCTGCTGGAGGTGGAGGGGGTGAGTGGGGCGCTGATGTCGGGGTCGGGGTCGACGGTGTTTGCGGTGCTGGAGGAGGGGGCGGCGCTGGAGCCGGTGCTGGCGGCGGTGCGGGAGGAATGCGGGGAGGAGCTGTGGTGGTGCGAGACGCGGGCGGGGACGGGGGAAGTGAGAAGTTAGAAGTGAGAAGTTAGAAGTGAGAAGTTGGAAGTGAGAAGTTAGAAGTGAGAAGTTGGAAGTGAGAAGTTGGAAGTGAGAAGTTAGAAGTGAGAAGTTGGAAGTGAGAAGTTGGAAGTGAGAAGTTGGAAGTGAGAAGTTGGAAGGGCTTGTTGGGAGAGGCTTGTTGGGAGAGGCTTGTTGGGAGAGGCTTGTTGGGAGAGGCTTGTTGGAAGGGCTTGTTGGGAGGGGCTTGTTGGGAGAGGCTTGTTGGGAGGGGTCTGTAGGCGCACTCCGTGCGCGGGGAGAGCTGTAATTCTGACAGCAGTCCAGAGCCTTCGGCTGCTTGTTCGGAGAGGGTTTGTTTGGAGAAGGATGCTTGCGGAGGCGGGGGAGGCGGGGTAGTGGGGTGGTTATTATGGTTGAAGCTGTGATTCGATATGAAGGGGCGCTGCGGTGCCGTGCTGTGCATGGGCCGAGTGGGTCTGGGATTGAGACGGATGCGCCTGTGGACAACATGGGGAAGGGCGAGAGGTTTTCGCCGACGGATCTGGTGGGGACCGCGTTGGCGTCGTGTGTGCTGACGACGATGGGGATCGTGGCGCAGCGGAAGGGGATTGAGCTGGCGGGTGCGGTGGCGACGGTGAGGAAGGTGATGACGGCGGAGGCGCCGCGGCGGATTGCGCGATTGGAGTTGGAGGTGGTGGTGCCGCTGGATCCTGGGCATGCGGAGCGTGGGTTGCTGGAGGCGGCGGCGCATGGTTGTCCGGTGCGGCGGAGCCTGCATCCGGATGTGGTGGTGGAGGAGAGTTACCGGTGGGTGGGGACGGTGTGAGAGGGAGAGTGGGAGCGTGTCGGAATTGACAGAGTGGGTGCGGGGGCGTTATTGGTGTCTTCATTTTTCACTAATGAAGACGAAACCGATGCGAGCAGGCGTGTGGCGTTGGGTGATGGCGGCGGTGCTGGGGCCGGTGGGATTGGTGTGTGCGGATCCTGATGATCTGCCGGGTGGGCCGGAGACGGCGGAGGAGTTTGGGGGAGGGTTGGAGGTGTATGGGGCGTTGTATCCTGCGGGGAGTGAGACGGTGAATTTTGCGGTGATTGGGGATTACGGGGCGGGCGGGGTTGGTGAGGGGATGGTGGCGACGATGGTGAAGCGGTGGCTGCCGGAGTTCATTGTGACGACGGGGGATAACAATTACGGGAGTCTGGATGTCAATGTGGATCGGAATCCTGGGTTGCCGGGGGTGCAGTGTGACTGGGAGGTGTTTGTGGGGGATTACTATGGGGAGTTCATTCAGCGGCGGCGGGACCGGAAGTTTGCGCGGCAGACGAGTGTGGTGCAGCGGTTTTTTCCTTCGGTGGGGAATCATGATTCGTGGCCGGACGGTGGGCTTGGGGGGCCGATTGACGGGTATGTGGATTATTTTCTGAGTGACGGGGAGGGAGGCGTGAGGTTGCCGGTGGACCGTGGGGCGGTGCATGACAGTGCGGTGAGTTATTATGCGGTGAGGCGGGGGCCGGTGGATTTGTTTATCATGGACTCTGACGTGCCGGCGTTTCCGGAGTTGATGAAGCGGCAGCGGGATTGGCTAGCAGCGCAGGTGAAGGCGTCGACGGCGCGGTGGAAGCTGGCGGTGTTTCATCATTCGCCGGTGACGTCGCATCCGTCGCGGCCTGGGGCGACGTGGATGGCGTGGCCGGAGCTGGAGCTGGTGGATGCGATTCTGTGCGGGCATGATCATTTTTACGAGCGGCTGCTGTATCTGGGGAGGCCGCTGGTGATTTGCGGGGCGAGCGGGGCTCCGGGGTATGGGTTTTCGAATCCGCCGCATCCGGCGAGTCAGTTTCGTTATCAGGGGTTTGCGGCGGTCAAGGTGGCGGCGCATTCGCAGGGGTTGACGATCGAGTGTCATTCGACGGACGCGGAGGTGCCGGATGCGATTCGGGAGACATTGGTGTTAGGATCGGTGGCTCCTGCGGACATGGAGGACGTGTATGCGTTTTATGCGGATGCGGGGCAGACGGTGGTGGTGGAGAGTGAGACGCCGGGGGCTCCGGCGGTTGGGGGATTGGATCCGGTGCTGATGCTGTGTCCGCCGCGCGGGGGTGTGGCGGCGATGGATGACAATGGTGGAGCGGACGGGCGGAATGCGCGGGTGACGGCGGTGGCTGGGGAGAGCGGGATGTGGCGGGTGAAGGTGACGGCGGCGACGGCGGCGTCGGGGAACTACACCTTACGGTTAGGGTTGAGCAGTCCGGGGCCGAGGTATGGGGAGTGGTCGGCGGGGTTGAGTGCGAAGGGGCCTGAGGAGGATGCGGACCGGGACGGATTGGCGAATCTGCTGGAGTATGCGCTGGGGACGGACGGGGCGGTGGCGACGGTGATGCCGTTGCGGGTGGTGCGGGTGGGTGCGGAGATTGTGGTGACGTTTGATGTGCCGGGGCCGCCGCGGGATGGGGTGGCGGTGGTGCTGGAGACGGGAGCGGAGCTGACGGGTGGATCGTGGTTTCCGCTAGTCGAGCGACCGGTGGCGATGGACTGGCGGGCGGCGGATCCGTATGCGACGGTGAGTGTGGGGACGCCGAGTGCTGGGTGGCGTCGGGTGACGGCGAGGATGCCGTCTGGGGAGGAGCGGTTGTATTTCCGACTGAGGGCGACGGCGGTGCCGTGATCTGCTAGGGTGTCAGGATGCTGGTGAAGGCATCTGGGAGTTCGGGGTGGAGGAAGCGGAAGCCTGCGTTGAGGGCGGCGGAGGGGATGAGACGCTGGCTGTTGAGGAACATTTCGGACATGCCGCCGGGGAGGAGACGGAGGGCGAAGGCGGGGACTGGGAAGATGGCGGGGCGGTGGACGGCTGTGGCGAGGGCGGCGGTGAACTGGGCGTTGGTGACTGCGCCGGGGGCGGCGGCGTTGACGGGGCCGTGGAGTGCGGGGTTTTCTGCGGCGAAGAGGAAGAGCCGGGTGAGGTCGTCGATGTGGATCCATGGGGTCCATTGACGGCCGTGGCCGAGACGGCCGCCGAGGGCGAGACGGAAGATGGAGGCGAGGATGGGGGCGGCACCGCCGTCGGGGCCGAGGACCATGCCGGAGCGGAGGGAGACTGTGCGGGCGGCGGGGGCGGCTTGAGCGGCGGAGGATTCCCAGCCGCGACAGACCTCGGCGAGGAAGCCGTCGCCGTGCGGGGAGGATTCGGTGAGAGGGGAGTCGCCTTGGTCGCCGTAGAAGCCTGAGCCGGAGGCGGAGACGAGGACGGAGGGGCCGCCGTGGTGCTGGATGGCGCGGGCGAGGGCGGCGGTGTCGGAGGTTCTGGAGTGGCGGATGCGGTGTTTGCGGGAAGCGGACCAGATGCCCATGAGGGATTCGCCGGCGAGGTGGATGATGGCGTCGAGGCCTGAGAGGTCGATGGACTGGTGGGGTTGCCACGGGCGCATTTCTGCGAAGGGGGCGAGCGGTTTGGGGTTTCTGGAGAAGCCGACGATGGAGTGGTTGGCGGCGATGGCGGCGGCGGCGAGGTGACGGCCGACGAAACCGGAGGCTCCGGTGATCCCGATGTTCATGGGGGAGCGTCGGGGAGGTGGGGGGAGGTGCAAGCGCGCGGGTGGCGGGTGGTACGCATTTCTTAAACATTTGCAGGGCGGCGGAAATGGCATAAGGACGGGTTCCGATTTCCTGCCTGAACCAGCCATGCCGTCCAAACCGCGCCCGCCCGAAGATCCTTCACCGGATGAACAACTGCCGCTTGGCCTTGATGGGGCGGGTGGAGACGGGGAGGAAGGTGGCGTGGAAGCGGCCGGGGTAGTGGAACCGGTTGAGACGGTGGTGGAAGCGGCGGCGGTCGTGGAGGAAGCGGAAGCGCCGCGGGAGCATCTGCATCCGATGGAGGCGGTGACGACGCGGGTGACGCCACGGAATCTGAATTACGTGGGGGAGATGTACGGGCACTGGTTTCTTGACTATGCCAGTTATGTTATTCTGGAGCGTGCGGTGCCGCACATCAATGACGGGCTGAAGCCGGTGCAGCGGCGGATTCTGCATTCGATGGAGCGGATTGACGACGGGCGGTTCAACAAAGTGGCGAACATTGTGGGGGAGACGATGAAGTATCACCCGCACGGGGATGCGGCGATCACGGATGCGCTGGTGGTGCTGGGGTTGAGGAATCTGCTGATTGAGACCCAGGGGAACTGGGGGAATCTCTATACGGGGGATGAGGCGGCGGCAGCGCGGTACATTGAGGCGCGGCTATCGAAGTTTGCGCTGGATATTGCGTTCAACGCGAAGCTGACGGCGTGGGCGATGTCGTATGACGGGCGGAACCGGGAGCCGGTGACCTTGCCGGTGAAGTTTCCGCTGCTGCTGGCGCAGGGTGTGGAGGGGATTGCGGTGGGGTTGTCGTGCAAGATTCTGCCGCACAATTTCAATGAACTGATTGATGCGGCGATTGAGTCGCTGCGGGGGAAGCGGTCGAATCTGCTGCCGGATTTTCCGACAGGGGCTCTGATGGATGCGACGGATTATCAGGAAGGGGCGCGGGGCGGGAAGGTGCGGGTGCGGGCGCGGATTGAGAAGATCAAGAAAGGGAACATTCTGCGGATTACGGAGATTCCGTTCGGGACGACGACGGGGAGCGTGATTGAGTCGATTCTGTCGGCGAACGAGAAGGGGAAGATCAAGATTTCGCGGGTGGAGGACTGCACGGCGGCGCAGGTGGACATCAATGTGTATCTGCCATCGGATGCGGATGCGGATGACATGCTGAAGGCGCTGTATGTGTTCACGGACTGCGAGGTGAGCATTTCGCCTAACTGTGTGGTGATCCGGGATGATGCGCCGGTGTTTGTGACGGTGAATGATCTGCTGAAGCATGCGGCGGATCAGACGCGGGATCTGCTGCGGCAGGAGCTGGAGCTGCGGTTAGGGGAGCTGGAGGAGAAGTGGCATTTTGCGTCGCTGGAGAAGATCTTCATCGAGAAGCGGATTTACCGGGACATTGAGGAATGCACGACGTGGGAAGCGGTGATGGCGGCGATCTGGAAAGGGTTGAAGCCCTATCTGAAGCAGTTGAGGCGGGAGGTGACGGACGAGGATGTGGCGAAGCTGACGGAGATCCGGATCAAGCGGATTTCGAAGTACAATTCGTTCGAGGCGGATGAGCACTTGAAGTCGCTGGAGGAAGACATCGAGGAGACGAAGGGGAATCTGGCGAACCTGACGCGGTATGCGATCGGGTGGTTCAAGGAATTGAAGAAGAAGTACGGCGTGGGCCGGGAGCGGAAGACGGAGATCACGACGTTCGGGGCGGTGAAGGCGAGCGAGGCGGCGGTGGCGACGGAGACCCTGTATGTGAACCGCGAGGATGGTTATGTGGGTTGGGCTCTGAAGCGGACGGGGGATGCGGTGTGCAAGTGTTCGCGGCTGGATGATGTGATGGTGATTCTGGAGGATGGGACGGTGAAGGTGAGCCGCGTGCAGGAGAAGGCGTTCTTCGGCCCGAAGCCGGTGTATGTGGGGATTTATGATCGGGAAGCGCAGCCGGTGATCAGTCTGATTTACCGGGACGGGGCGCGCGGGAAGTATTATGCGAAGCGGTTCAAGATGGGCGGGGTGACGCGGGATACGGTGTATGAGCTGACGAAGGGGACGAAGGGGTCGCGGGTGGTGTATTTTGCGAGCCACCAGAATCCTGACAAGAGTGCGCAGCAGAAGCTGACGGTGTATTTCCAACCGGCTCCGAGGTTGAAGAAGCTGGAGATGGCGCTGGATCTGGGGTCGATCGAAGTGAAGGGCCGGACGGCGGCGGGGACGCTCATAACGGACAATGCGGTGAAGCGGATCGGGCCGTTCAAGGCGTGAGGCGGGGGAGTCAGGTGGAGGGGAGAGAGGTCACGGCAGCCTTGAACCAGCGCCTGCAGGGATCGAAGCCGGGCCGGGTTTTGGAGGTGGTTGGGTTCCAGACGAGAGCGAGCGGCACGGGTGCGGAGTCCGCAAGGCCCGATTCGCCGCCGTAAGCTAAGCACCCTGTGTGGCTGAGCTAGTGGGCAGGGCCTTGGCGGTGGGTGGTTCGGGATGCTGGGTTTGCCTCAGGCTGCGAATCACCGGTGCAGGGAGCCGGTGGATGGCGGATCTTGTTCCGATCGGCTGGCTTGGTGGGGTCTCTCTGCTATCACGCCGGCAGGGAGAATCGTTGGAGGGGGGCGGTTGGGAATTTCGGCATTCGTTCGGCCGATGACCGGGTGCATGGTGAGTCCATGGAAGGTCGCATCACGATTGAACCTGGAAAGCGGGGTGGCCAACCCTGTGTGCGCGGCATGCGGATCGCAGTGGCGGACGTGCTGGAGTATCTTTCTCATGGGGCGAGCCGGGAGCAGTTGATGGAGGGTTTTCCGGAGCTGGAGCCTGAGGATATCAACGCCTGCCTTGCTTTTGCCGCGCATCGCGAGCGGCATCTGCAATCCATGGCTTCGTGAAGCTCCTGCTGGACCAGAATGTGTTGGGGGTTGTCGCGGATAAGGTGTGGCGGATTGAGTGCGTGGCTGTTGTCTCTCTAGGATATGAATTGGTGGACGTGGGGGCTGTGGAGGCGTGGTAGCGCCGCGAGAGTGTTGGGTCCGGGTGGCGGGCACGATCTGAGGAGGGCGGGAACGGCGCTTCGCGGTCCGGTCCGGACGAGGGAGCCTTGTGAACGAAACAGCTCCGGGAGCTGAGTCGTCTGGGGCCGCTTGATCGTGCTCGACGCAAGCCAATTGCCGCATGGGCGGAGGGAAACGGCTTCGTGCTGGAGGAAGGTCGTTTCAATGGATTCTGGGACTCCCAGGGCAGACGGGGCGGTGCCGAACATCAAGTCTATGACCCGGACCTTGGGCGCTGGTTCAAGCGACTCTTCCACTGTGTGAATTCCAGCACGCTCGGGGATTGCCTTGTGCGCAAGCGTCTCCACGCGGTTCTGTTCGCCGAGACTGCCTACCGCCTCGAAGGATTCACCATCAACTCAGAGCAAGGAGGTGTGAGGGTGCCGGGATGTTGTGGACACGGAACGTATAAACTCCAAACTTCACGACATGAAGACTAAGACCAAGAACGGGGGCACAGCCCCAACCGGCAAGCGCTACGACGAGGCCTTCAAGCTCGACGCCGTCCGCCTGCTCCAGCAGACAGGACGGTCGCGGGCGCAGGTGGCTCGCGACCTTGGGATCAGCACAATCACCCTCGCCGCGTGGGTGACTCGCTACGGCACTGA
>JAIXPK010000542.1 GCA_027486335.1 Verrucomicrobiaceae bacterium
ACGGGATTGCGTCCCCCAGCCCAGGGTTGGACTGCGGCACGCAGGCCTACCCTGGGTCCACCCCAAAACAAATTCACAACCCTATCAGGGTTGCGTCCCCCACGGTTGGACTGCACAAAATCCCTACCCTGCGAGGCGTCCCGCCTGTGACCCCCAATGCCAATGCCGTCGCCCCTACCAATCCCAACGGGATTGCGTCCCCCAGCCCAGGGTTGGCCTGCGGCACGCAGGCCTACCCTGGGTCCACCCCAAAACAAATCCACAACCCTATCAGGGTTGCGTCCCCCACGGTTGGACTGCACAAAAGGCCTACGCCTGCGAGGCGTCCCGCCTGTGACCCCTAATGCCAATGCCTCCACATGTAATCCCAACACGCAACGTGGCACGGGCATCCCGCCTGTGACCCCCAATGCCAATGCCGTCGCCCTTACCAATCCCAACGGGATTGCGTCCCCCAGCCCAGGGTTGGACTGCGGCACGCAGGCCTACCCTGGGTCCACCCCAAAACAAATCCACAACCCTATCAGGGTTGCGTCACCCAGCCTACGGTTGGACTGCACAAAAGGCCTACCCTGGGTCCCTCACGCCATCGAATCCCCCCTGCCACCACGACAATTCTGTTTACCCGCCGCACCAATCCCGATAATGTGAGGCCTGGAATACCAACACCCTCCGTCATCCGACCACCCCAGCACGACACCCCACCATCTGGGAGACCAAGGCAAACATGAACCGAAGCAACCCACTCCTCTGCCTCGTTTCATCCCTGCTGTGCTGCCTCGTCGGCATCTTCACCCTTCCAGAGGGCCATCACCCCATACAGGCATCCCCTCCTCCCGCGGGCCGGACAGAAAGCCATCAATCCCCACCCACAAAAGAGATCCCCTCGGAAACCGAACTGGCTATCGGCAAGCGGTGGGACGCAGGCGCACAAGAACTCGCCCACACTCTATCGGCGGTGCCGATGAACGAACGTCAATCGCTCCTTCCAATTCGCACGCGTAACGACGGCGTTCTGCTGTGCACCAGACTGCTCGACCTGACGTGGCCCGACCTGCAGGAACTGCTTGGAGATAGTCTACTGTTCGCACTTCGCCTGGCACGCGAAGAGAATCCTCTCGTGCTGAAAGACTGGCTGCAAAGAGCGATCGCCGAAGGACGGACGGCCGAACTGGCAAAAGGTTGGTGGGACCTGCATCCACAGGGCAAACAGCTCTTCGTCGAAACACTCCTGCCATTGTCCACGGAATACCCGGAACTCCTCGACAGCCGCGGAGCTCCTACGACCCTCGAGATCGCAGACGTCCCGCAATTGACACTCGCTTTGCTCAGCCTCGAGAAACTAGAATCATCTCAGCACGTCACAAGAGCCGTCAGAACCGCCGCCGACCGCATCGCAACCCTCGATCCCGCAAAAGCCGCAGAGGTCCTCGCGTCCACCTCAAACCCGGACATCCGCGAAGCCCTCATGAAGCGGCTTCCCGCTCAGATCACTGACAATTTCCTTGCCGGGCTCCCTCCCGACCGCAGAGACGACGTCTTCGCCGCCCAGGCGGCGCAATCGCTCGCCGGCACCGCACCAACGTCCGAAGTCGCGGCCTCCCACGGCAGAATGTCCACCACCAGCGAACTGGATTCAAAGGTGAAGGAAGTCGTCAGCAGCTACCTCGAACATTCCGCCGACGCCACTCGCGTCTACGATGCCGCCCTCCTCATCGAAGATGAAACGCTGCGCACCAAGTTCATGCAGCAAACCACAGCCTCCCTCGCCCAGCTCGACCCCCACGAGGCGTCCCTCCAACTGGATCGGGTCATGCAATCCGGGCACCCCATTCCCGACACCGCAATCGTCGCCCTCATCGGACAAATCAGGAACGACCCGGAGGCCTGCCGCATCTGGGCCCAGCACCTCGCCGACCCGAACCTGAAACAGGAAATGCTGTCGAGGCACAACACTCATTCTGGAGAACCTATCAAATGACACCCGCCCACCGTTCACTTTTATCGAAGATCTTGTCCGTGGTGCTCAGCGGCGGCATCGGGATCGGATGCGGTGTCCTCATCCGCCGGACGTTGTTCGACAGCCCAAAGGCAGACTCTCCGACACTCGCGAAGCCAACGCAGCCCGCGCGGAAAGCCAAAGAGCATCCTCCCTTTTCCACAAAGGCCGGGGAACCTGACGAGGTCGCCATGGCGAGACTTCTCCAGACCGCCAGTCTGGAAGAAAGTCTCAAGCTCATCCCCCAATTCGCCGGCAGCCTGTGGGAACTCCCCGAGAATCGCCTCGTCGAAGTCCTCAAGCTGCTTCGCACGGAGGCACAATCCAACCTTCTCTGGCAAACCATGCTCACCGCAGCCGCGAAGCAGAATCTCGGCCGGGCGCTCGAACTCGCCAAGGATGCCCCTCCCGCCGCCAAGTCGGAATCAGCCATCCTCCAGTCGCTCGTGGAAGCCGGAGGACCCGATGAAGCACTCGCCAAGTTGTGGGATAAGGACGCCGTTCCCCTCCTCCTTGTCGGCATGGAATCGATATCCATCAACCATGCCGAGCGTCTGATCTCGGGCTTGGACGGAAGACTGAACGGCAACTGGACCAGCGCCCAGCTGAAACAACTCTTCAACAGCATCCGATCCGAGGACTTCCAGTCCTCCGCTGTCTCCCAACAGATCGCCTCAAAGGC
>JAIXPK010000241.1 GCA_027486335.1 Verrucomicrobiaceae bacterium
AAGGGATCCGGGTCGCATTGTTCCATGTTCCAGACGCCGGGGCGCTGCCATTTGCCTTCGAGGACCATTTTGGCACCGATCATGGCGGGGACGCCGGTGGTGTAGCTGACGCCCTGGGCTCCGGTTTCACGGAAGCATTCCTCGTGATCGCAGACATTCCAGATGAAGTAGTGCTTGGTTTTGCCGTCTTTGGTGCCGGTGATGACGTCGCCGATGCAGGTTTTGCCTTTGGTGAGTGCGCCGAGGGAGCCGGGGTCGGGGAGGACGGCCTTGAGGAATTCGAGCGGGACGATTTCGCCGCCTTTGAAGGGGATGGGTTTGATGCTCGTCATGCCGACGTTTTCGAGGACCCGGAGGTGGGTGAGGTAGGAGTCGGAGAACGTCATCCAGAAGCGCATCTGGCGAGCGGAGGGGAAGTGCTTGGAGAGACTTTCGAGTTCCTCGTGGTAGAGGAGGTACATTTTTTTCGGGCCGACTTGGGGGAAGTCGAAGGTGGTGCCGACGGAGATGGGGGCGGTTTCCTGCCATGCGCCGTCTTTCCAGAAGCGGCCGCGGGCGGTGATTTCGCGGATATTGATTTCCGGGTTGAAGTTGGTGGCGAAAGGGAGGCCGTTGGAGCCGGCGTTGCAGTCGACGATGTCGAGGGAGAGGATCTCGTCGAAGTGGTGTTTGGCGGCGTGGGCGCAGAAGACGTTGGTAGCGCCTGGGTCGAAGCCGCTGCCGAGGAGGGCGGTGAGGCCGGCCTTCTGGAATTTTTCCTGGTAGGCCCACTGCCATTTGTATTCGAACTTGGCGGTGTCGAGTGGTTCGTAGTTGGCGGTGTCGACGTAGTGGGCTCCGGCTTCGAGGCAGGCGTCCATGATGGAGAGGTCCTGGTAGGGGAGGGCGACATTGATGACGATGTCAGCGCCGAACGAGCGGATGAGGCTGGCGGTGGCGGCGACGTCATCGGCGTCGACGGCCGCGGTTTTGATGGTGACGCCTTTTTTCTCCCTGATGTCTGCGGCGATGGCGTCACATTTGGAGACGGTGCGGCTGGCGAGGAGGATGTCGCCGAAGACCTCATGGAGTTGGGCGCATTTGTGAGCCACGACGCGTCCGACGCCGCCGGCACCGATGATCAGGGTTTTCTTCATGGGTGGGACGGTTGCAGACGGGCACCCGGGGTCAATGGAAATTCCGGATTGGGGGAGGAGGGGAGAGAGGGGATATTACGGGGGCGTGAGATTTCCGGGAAAGTTTATTTGCAAAACTTCAGCAATTCTTGTAAATATTAGACATCGGACGCTTTGGGGCGGGCTTTGCCATGTGCGGAGCCGGGCTTGGGGTGACTGAACCGGCGGCCTGATGGCGCGTCTGGAAAAAACCAAAACAAACGCAACACAATGAACAAAATCAGCATCATTGCTCTCGGCGCGCTCGCCATCGGCAGCGCTTCACTGACAGCCGGCACGCCGGCACCTGCTCCGATCGCGCCCTCGGCCCCTGTGGCGGCGGTTCCGTCGGATCTGTCCTACAACCTGCTTGAAGTGGGATGGCTGCATACGGAGTTCGACACTCCGGGCCTTGATTCTGCGGACGGCGTCGGCCTTTCGCTGAGCTACTCGCCGATCAACAATTTCTATCTGACGGCGGGCGGGGCCTGGTCGTCGGTGGACACGGCTCGTGATACGGCTGATCTCTGGATGGCGAACGTCGGGATTGGTGGATTCATTCCGGTGACGACGAACATTCATTTCGTGACGGAAGTTGGCGCGGCTTTCTACGGCTTCGACAACAGCCCGATCGGGTCTGACGACGATTCGAGCCTGTATGTGCGCCCGCACTTCCGTGGTCGCTGGGGTCGTTTTGAAGCGCACGCTGGTGCGGCTTGGTCGAACATTGACGTGACGAACGAGTGGGCTGGTTTTGGCCGCCTTTACTACGGGATCACTGACAATGTTGATCTCGCTGGCGGTTTGAGCGCCGGCAAGGACGAGATCACGTTCAACGTGGGTCTGCGTCTGCGCTACTGAGGTGATTCCGGGGCGACCCGGAAACGAGAAGATCATTGAGGGCCGGTGCCGCGAGGTGCCGGCCCTTTTTTTGTGAGGAAGGGAGGGTGTGAGGGTGCGGGCGTGGGAGCGGGAGGCTTGTTAGTGGTGGCGGATCTGCCAGATGATGAGGGCGGCGGTGGTGAAGAGGGCGATGGCTGGGAGGACGGCGGAGGCCATGGCGAGGCGGAAGCCGAACTGGCTGCCGACGGTGACCATGGTTAGGACGGCGATGAGGGAGACGCCGGTGATCCAGACGGCCTGGGGAGCGATGACGGAGGGGAGACGGTCGCCGAAGCGTCGGAGATTTTGAAAATAAAACCATGCGACGCCGAGGAAGGTGAACCATTGGATGGTGCCGCCTTCGGAGCCTGAGCCTGGGCTGAGGCCCCAGTCGTAGAGACCGTGGGCGATGATGGCTCCGATGAAGACGATGGCGAATTCGTGGAAGAAGGAACGGGGCCAGCGGATGGCGAGGCCGAGGAAGCCGCCGCTGAGGCCGGTGAGGGCGATGTGGAGGAAGTTGGCGGTGATGAAGCGGGGGAGGGAGGCGGTGCCCATGCTTGCGGCCATGTAGTTGAGGTTTTCTTCGACGGCGAAGCCGAGGCCGACGCAGGAGGCGGCGGCGAAGTACATGGCTGGGGTGGAGCCGCGGAGGAGAGGGAGGAGCGGGAGCAGGACGAGGAGTTTGGCGAGTTCCTCGCGGAGACCGACGCCGCTAACGTAGTAGACGAGGTCGTTGAAGGGGGTGCCGTTGAGATGGAGCGGGGAGAGGCGGTGCTGTGCCATGACGAGCATGAGGACGGGGACGACGCTGAGGATGCCGAGGACGAGGGCGAGGCCGCAGAGCCACCAGCGCCGGCGGGGGATGCCGCAGAGCATGACGATGGTTAGAAACCAGACGGTAGCCATGGTGCCAGTTAGGAGGAGCCATGGGGTCTGGCGGGCGCCGGCGGCGACGTGGTTCCATGAGTGGCGGAAGAGGCCGGGCCAGTCGTGTGCGGCGAGGATGACGGCGTCGGCTTCTTCGGCTTCGGGTGAGTCGATGACGGCATCGGCCCAGCCCTTGGTTGTGTAGCGGGTGGTTAGGGCGTCGAGCCAATTCCGAGCGGCGCAGAGTTCCATGGCGCGGCGGCGGCAATAGCGGCCGATGGAGTCGGTGGCGGCGGCTCCGCGGTCGTAGCCTGCGAGGGCGGGTTTGTCTTCGCCGGCCTGGCGGAGGATGTCGGCGGCCATGGCATGGTGCAGACTGCCGGCGTCCTGCGCGGCGGAGACGGAGGCGAGGCATTTTTCGACGAGGGCGCGGGTTGGGCGGGGTCGATGGAAGGCACCAGGGTATTGGTTGAGCAGGGTGTTTTCTTCGGGTGTGAGGCCGGGGACGGTGAGGTCGGATGGATCGTCGGGGGTGGGTGCGTCGACGGCGTCGGGGGAGGCGGGTGGCGAGTCGTCGACGATTTCCTCTTCCGAGGGCAGGCCGGAATGGGCGGTGGCGGTGTGGCGGAGGCGTTCGAGGAGGGCTGGGACGGCGTCGCGGGAGTCGGCGGCGTACGCGGAGCGGAAGCGCTCTGCGGTTTCGGCCATGGGATTTGCAGGGGCGACCAGCCATGTGAGGAGGACTCCGGTGCCGAGAATGGCGGCGGTCAGTTTGGCGAGGAATGCCGGCTGGCGGCTGAGGACGTGGAGCGAACGTTTGCTGGGGAACAAGGCCATTAGGGGCACCGATGCCTTTGCTGGCGGGGGCTGCAATGGGTGAGAAGTGAGAAGTGAGAAGTGGGAAGGGTGAAGGGTGAAGGGTGAAGGGTGAAGGGTGAAGGGTGAAGGGTGAAGGGTGAAGGGTGGGGTATGCGGTAAAACCAAAACAACGGCAATGGAAATATTTTGGTAGACGGAATGCGTGCGGGGCGCAATTATGGCGGTACTGCATTTGCAGCCAAACATATGAAAACACCAGAATTGGATTCTAGTTCATCTGAAGGCAGGCCAGTGAGTCATGAGAACTGTTGTCGGCCGCTGGAGCGACGGCGGTTCATGCGTCGAGCGGGGGCGGCGAGTTTAGCGATGCTGGCGATGCCGCTGGGGGCGGTGCCGACGAAGCAGGCGACGCAGACGCATTGTCCGCGGCACGGGAGCGGGCCGTGTCAGTATGTCGAGCGGATCGACGTGGTCTTCGATTCGTGCGCCGTGGCGATGGATGTGCTGGCCCCGAATGACAAGTATGAGCGGTGCGGGCGGATTTTCTATGGGATGATGACGGTGACGGTGGTGACGGTGAGCAGGAATCCGTTCCGGAGGACCCCGGATTTCAAGAAGTATCCGGTGCAATCGGGCGGGTATCTTGATCTTGAGTCGAGGACTCAGATTCCGGATCCGTCGGAAGATCCTGAGGGTGACAGCAATTTCGAGACTGATGCGAACAAGGCGGGAAGCGACACGAGTTGTCCGGCCGGAGAGTTCCAGACTTCGACGGCTCCGACGAGAGGAAGCCTGAGTACCGGGAACAGTTCGCATCGGTATAACGTGACCGACACGGGTGTCCACGAGATTGGTGAGCGGAAGGATATACAGATTCATATGCCAGGAATCTCGACCGGCTGTATCGCATTCAGGGATACGGAGAATGATCCGAGAGTGCCCCCGGCGGACCGAGTCAAGGGGTGGGAGAAACTTCGCGAGTTTGAGGAGTTGATGGCCGACACCGTGGGGTGTGCATGCGCGAAAAGCCCTATACCGACGACGGTGGCGTACAAAGTGGCGGGGTATGACGGGAAGACCGATACTCCAGATGACATCTGGCCTGTCGGAAATCTGGGGATACCGGTTTGACTGAGGGTGCCCGATTGATGCAGTATCCTACCCGTTATGAAGCGAAGCCGATCACTTGTTCTTGCCTGCATGCTTTTGTCCGCGGTTTTCGCGGCGTGGCCTTGGCCGAGCGTGCTTCCGATTCCGGTGTCGGTGGCTGCACGTGGAGCCGTCCAGGGCGCAGCGCCCTGGACGGCGGCCCAGGCGCGGGCAAGTTTATCTGCGATAACGACGGGGCGAGAGACGCGACAGAGCGCACTCAGTGAACTCAAGGAGCGTTGGCGTGTTGTTATGACGAAGCCGGGAGCGCGATTGAAAACGACGCAGGAGCAAGGTGAGCTGATGAGAGAAACAGTGGATCGGTTGCTGCCCAGCAGTGAACTGGTTGAACTCTTGGAAACGATATCGGCTGACGAGGGGCGGCCGAGTATTGCATTCTCATTCGAGTACGAAGTGAAACTTCTATTGCGGTCTGACCGTGCGGAAGAGGCGCTGCGGGCGCTGGTTGCATCTAACGACTCAGAGTACCAGAACAGTTTGTACTATAAAAGTTGGATGGAGTTTGCGTCGAAGGATTGCACGGCGGAGCAGGCGGCGTGGATGACGGAGGCGGCGGGGGATCCGTTCAGTGCGCGGATTCTTGCGACGGGACAGCTCTGCCAGTTGAGTCGGGTGGATTCGGCGGCGGCAGTGAAGAGCCTGTTTGAGCGTTTTGATGGGAAGGAAGTGACGTCGGAGTTTGGGAACATGCTGGATTCGTTCTCACTTGGGGAGGATTCGGATCCGAAGGAGCTGGAGAAGCTGATACCGGTGTCTAAGGCGAAGGATGATCTGGCGTCGGAGATGCGGGAGAAGCTGGTGTTTTCGTGGGGGATTGATGATCCTGAGGGAGCGACGCAGTTTGTGCTGGGCAACCAGGAGCGGTTTGATCCGGGGGTGATGCGGAGTCTGGCTTCGGGTGTGTCGGCGAAGGGAGTGAAGGCGACGGTGGAGTGGGTGCAGGACCTGCCGCCGGGGCGGTATTTTGATGCGGCGATGGATCTGGTGATCTCGATGATTGGGGAGAGGTATCCGAAGGAGGCGCGGGAGCTGGTGAATCAGATATCCGATCCTGCGCTGAGAAAGGCGTGTTTCAGCCGGGTGGACAACATGCAGAGCGAGAGTGAAAGCCGTTAGCCGAGGAGGATGGAGCGATGAGTGAGAGAATGAAACTGGTGACTGCGGCGGTGCATTATCCGTTGAGTGGGGCGGTTGGGGTGGAGGGGTTGGAGTGGGTGGATCGGGTGGTGGTGACGGTGCCTGATGATCCTGTTGGGGAGGGGCGGGTGAGGTTGGGGGGATTGTTCAATGCGGCGTGGTCGAAGTACTGGATGTTGCGGGAGGCGAAGGGAGGGGAGGAAGGGGTGAGGGTGGTGGTGCATGATGCGGACATGGTGTTGAGTGAGGAGCTGCTGGTGCGGGTGAGGCGAGCGGTGGAGGTGTGTGGGGAGCGTGGTGTGCTGCTGGGGTTGGCGGGGAGGAGGGTTTGTCTGGAGGTGCCGGTGCGCGGGTTGATGCCGCGGTGGTATCTGGAGCGGCACGAGGGGGTGATTGGGTATTTTCAGGTGGATGGTGGGGGGCGATTGGGGATGTGGGAGGGTGGGGGTGTCTGGGGGGAAGCGCATGAGGACTGGGTGTTTGCGATGGGATATGGGGATGGGAACTGTGTGGCGCTGCCGTTTGCGAGTCATCATGTGGGCGGGGTGAGCCGGCACTGGAGTGGTTATGACGGGCGGTTGGAGACGGGTGGGGACGGCGGTGAGGGGAGCGTGGTGGGGGCGGGCGAGTGGTTTGGTGAGGCGTTGCGTGGGCGGGTGGTGGTGGTGCTGGGGGTGTATGGGCCGGATGATGCGGTGGGATTGGCTGGGGTGGTGGGGGCGGTAGGGGAGGTGCTAGTGGTGGATTCGTGGGAATTGAATCAGGGGGAAGTGTCGCGGGTGGAGGATTTGCCGGAGTGGCTTTGTGGGATTGCGGGGTGGCGAGCGGGGGCGTGGCGGAGGTGTCGGGAGGCGAGGTGGCGTGGAGAGGAAATGCCGTCGTTGGGGGAGAGTGTGGTGCCATTGTTCCTGGAATTGATTGCGGCGGACCGGCGGCTGACGCGGGAGCGGTTTGAGGAAGGGGTGCGGGGCGTGGCGGGGGGAGTGGTGCGGATATTGGGTGAAGGGGGGAGTGATCCGCTGGAGGATGGGGTTGTGGAAGAGGAGGGCGTGGATGGGTTGTGGTTGGGGGGAGAGATTGGGTATGGGGTGGTGATGCGGGAAGTGCCGCGGTGGCGGAGGAGGATGCGGGGTTGTGAGGGGGTCATTTGCGGGGCGTTTTATGATGTGGTGAACTGGCCGGAGAGTACGGCGGCGGTGGGGATGCTGCTGGGGACGCCGGAGGTGGTGGCGGTGGACGGGCAGTGGCTGAAGCGGAGTCCGGTGGTGTCGGGGGATGGGGGCGGGTACCCTCGCGGGTTGCCGTTGGACGCTGCGGAGCTGGAGGGTGTGGCTGGGGGTGCGGGCGTGGTGTTTTGTCAGGAGAGTCGGGCGGGGGACGTGCTGGAAGGGCTGATGGTGTCGCTGCATTCGCTGCGGGAGCACTGGGCAGGGGAGGTGGTGGTGTTGTACAGCGGGGTGGAGTCGCCGGCGGTGCGGGTGGCGTGTGCGCGGTATGGGGCGTGGTATCGGGAGGTGCCGGGGCCTGATGAGGAGGATGAGGGGGATGAGGGTGAAGAGGAAAGTGTGAGGGTTGATGTGGAGACGATGGTGCGGGAGTGGAGCCCGTTTGTGAAGAGTTTATGGATTGAGGCTGGGGTGATTGGGCATGGGAAACAGATAGGGAAGTGGGCGCGGCGGTCGGGGGCGGGGAGGAAGGGGGTGCGGGGGAGTGTTAGAGAGGTGGAGGTGCTGCGGTTGCGGCGTGGGATGGAGGGGCGGGGTGCGGGTGAGCGGGTGCGGTTGGAGGGGGAGGTGATGCGGGCGTGGGCGGTGACGGTGCGGGTGCGGTGGGATGCGTCGGTGGTGACGGGGCTTTTGCGGGATGATCTGGCTGGGTTTGGGAGGAACTGGATGGCGACGAGTTGGCGTTATGCGGCGGTGACGATGGAGGAGGAGTGGAGGATTCGGGTGCCGGTGCCGGTGTATGTGGGGTTGTGCGGGGTTAGTGCGGAGGAAGTTAGGGCCGCGTTGCCGGCGGGACCGGAGGGGAGTTGTGCGGTGGTGAGACTGGTGCCGGTGGCGGGGTGGCCGGGGCCGGAAGCGGGGGAGCCGTATTGGACGGCGGCGTTGGGCGCGGCGGCGGTGCGGGCGGAGACTGAGTGGCTGATTTATGTGGATCCGATGATGCATCCGTCGAGTGGGGCGGAGTTGTTTCTGGGGCATCGGATGCGAGGTGGTGAGGAGACGGATGTTTATGCGCCTGGGTGGGCGTTCCGGAGGATCGGGGAGGAGGAGAGCGGGTGGATTGGGCGGGTGTTCGGGGGGGATGGGTTGGAGGGAGGGGAGGTGAGGGTGCCGGAGGAACTGGGATTGGGGCGGCTGATGCGGCATGTGCGGTTAGGGCCGCCGGCGACGATGGTGAGGCGTGAGGTGATGAAGGACGCGCTGGCGGAGTGGCTGGCGATGGGTGGTGACATGCCGTTTGAGGTGTTTCTGAGCTTGAGACTGTGGCGGGAGGCGGTGCGGAGAGGGGGGAGTGTGGGGACGACGCGGGTGACGGGAGCTGGGGTGGAGGTGTGCCGGCCGGTGGAGTGGGGGTGGTGTCTGTGAGGAAGCCAGGGGGCTTTATGATACCGAGACGGATTCTGCGATGTTATCGGTCGGCGTATCTGATGACGCCGGCGATGGTGGAGAATGGGAGGCGGCTGGAGGCGATGCATCCTGAGTGGGAGCATCGGTTCTGGAATCATGTGGAGGCGCGGCAGTGGGTGGCGGAGATGATGCCGGAGTGGCTGGAGTGTTATGATTTCTATCCGCTGGACCGGCAGCGGGAGCGGTTGTTCCGGTGGCTGGTGCTGTGGCGGTTAGGGGGCGTGTGGCTGAGTGCGGAGATGAGGCCGCTGGAGCGGTTTGAGGGGATGGGGGATGGCGGGTTGGTGCTGGCGGTGGAGGGGAGAATGACGGTTGAGGAGTTTGAGGAGCGGCAGCGCGTGCGGTGGGTGGCGGGGATGCCTGCGGGGGCGCTGGATTGGATAGGAGATGTGGCGGTGGCGGCGGTGCCGGGGCACTGGTTCACGGAACGGGTGCTGGCGCTGATGGTGGAGCGTGCGGGGATGCTGGATACGGGCGGTGCGCCAGATCCGGAGGATGAGGCGTGGGTGACGGGGAGCGGCGTGGTGAATGCGGCGTGGCTGGCGTGCCTGCGGGCGGGGTTGCCGGTGGGGGAGGCGGTGCTGGTTGGGGAGGGCGAGGGGAGGTTCGGGCGGTTTGCGTGGCGTTATGGGGAGCTGAACGGGTGAGACCCAGGGTGTGTTGGAAGAAGCTGGTATGGAGGACAAGGGCGGGACGCCCTTGCTACGGTGGGGGCGTGCTAGGGCGGCGTGCGTGGGTGGCGGGAAGGTCCCCCTGCGTTTTGCTTCTGTTGGGTGCGGGGGACAGGAATGTCCCCCCTCCGTTGGCAAAAAGGAACCGCCCGGCCTGAGGGGATCAGGCGCGGGCGGTGCCGGGGAGTTGTGAGGGTGTGGCGGGTCAGGCTTCGAAGGCGCTGGAGACGACTTCGACTTGTTCGCGTCTGTGGAGGGCGTAGCTGCCGACGGCGGGGCTGGAGGCGCTATCGCGGCCGGCGAAGCGGACGCGGTTGGTGGTGTGTTTTTCGAGCTGGTGGACGACGTAGCTCCATGCGCCCATGTTGAGGGGTTCTTCCTGACACCAGACCCATTTCTGAGCGGCCTTGGGGTAGCGGGCGACGATTTTGGCGAAGAGGTCGTCGTGGAAAGGATAGAGCTGTTCGATCCGGATGATGGCGGTGTTGGTGATGTTCTGTTCGGCGCGGTATTTGATCAGGTCGTAGTAGACCTTGCCGGAGCAGAAGACGAGACGGGTGACGCCCTTGGTCTGGGATTTGAAGGCTTCGTCGTCGAGGATTTCCTGGAAGGCGGTGTCGCCGGTGAAGTCGGCGGCGGTGGAGACGGCTTCCGGGAGACGCAGCATGGACTTGGGAGTCATGATGACGAGAGGCTTCCGGAATGGGCGTTTGAGCTGACGGCGGAGCGCGTGGAAGTACTGGGCTGGGGTCGTGAGGTTACAGACCTGCATGTTGGACTCGGCGCAGAGCTGGAGGAAGCGTTCGAGTCGGGCGCTGGAGTGTTCCGGGCCCTGGCCTTCGTAGCCGTGAGGGAGGAGGAGCGTGATGCCGGAGGGCTTCTGCCATTTGGATTCGGCGGAGCAGATGAACTGGTCGATGATGACCTGGGCACCGTTTACGAAGTCGCCGAACTGGGCTTCCCAGAGGATGAGCATTTCCGGGGCGCGGAGACTGTAGCCGTAGTCGAAGCCGAGGACGGCGGCTTCGCTGAGGAGTGAGTTGTAGACGCGGAGGGTGGCCTGGGTTTCCGAGAGGTGCTGGAGAGGCATCCAGCGGTCGCGGTTTTCGGTATCGTAGAAGCAGGCGTGGCGCTGGCTGAATGTGCCGCGGCGGACGTCCTGACCGGAGAGGCGGACGGGGGAGCCTTCGGTGAGGAGAGAGGCGAAGGCGAGGGCTTCGGCGTTGGCCCAGTCGAAGGGACCGCCGTCTTCGGCGGCCTTGCGGCGTTTGTCGACGACCGTGCGTTTGACGGTGGGGTGGAG
>JAIXPK010000400.1 GCA_027486335.1 Verrucomicrobiaceae bacterium
AAGACGACGTGGGCGTCGTCAGCGTCTTTCATCCAGCCTGGGCGGCAGAGGGCGAGGACGAGGAGGATGACGGCGAGGCAGCGGAGGAGGAAGGAGGCCGTCATGAGGCGTTTCGGCCTGTCCACGAGGGTGAACCAGAAACCGCCGGCCAGCACAAGGAGGCTGAGCAGCCACCACAACGGAGAGAGATAAGTGAGGTGCATGAAGCGGGGAAGTCGCGGGAGGTTATGGCTGCTGGCGGGGGCGGTGTCCACCGGGAAGCGGTACGGTTTGGGGGAGGCGGATGAGGGTGGAGCGCGGTGTGTCGGGATTGGCGAACGACTTCCGGGGAGCGGCGGGGCGTTTTCCGGAGGGCTTCTATGCGCTGCAGCCGAAAGTCCTGTGAGGGGGCTGGGCGGAGGTGGGTTGAGTGCGCGGGAAAATGGTGCGAGTGGAGAGATGAGGAGCGGGCGAGGGGTCCTGCAATTGGGGGGTGCGGGTAGAAGTTCTTGACGAGGCGGATGATGATGGAAAAGTTGGTAGATGCGAATCTTCTTCGTGGTGGGATGGACGCTGATGGCTTTTGGGCTGTCGGGGCAGGCGGCGACGGTGGTTTACACAGATCTTGCGGAGTTTCTGGCGGAGGTGACGGCGATGGGCGGCGAGAGTTTTGACGGACTGCCGGCGTCGGGGAGCTTGCTTGGGGAGGAGCGGAGTTTCAGTGTGGGAGGGGTGATGGTGGTGGCGTCGACTGGGAGCGAGCTGTACACGGCGGGGGATGGAGCGGACATCTGGCTATCGACGGAGGAGCCCGAGCATGTGATTGATTTTGATTTTACGGGGGACGCGCTCTATGCGGTGGGCGGGTATTTTTTCACCTCTGATAACGGTGGGGAATGGACGGAAGGGAGTGTGGAGGTGATGGTGAACGACCTGACGACGCATACGGTGACGTATTCGGAAATGGCGTCGTTTGTGGGGTTCATTTCGGATGAGCCGATCACGAGGTTGAGTGTGAGGGCGGTGCAGCCTGGGAGCGGGCCGGTGTGGCCGACGGTGAACGACCTTGTCTTCGGTCCGGTGTCGGTGGTGCCGGAGCCTGAATCGGCGATGATTCAGGGGCTGGTGGGCTGGGCGGGGGTGATGCTGGCGTGGCGGCGGAAGCGCCGCTGAGGGAGGAAGTGTCAGGGTTTGCCGAGGGCCTGGCGGATATCGTCGACGGTGGCGGGTTCCTCGTTGGTGCCGCTCATGATGAGGCTGGTGATTTTTTCCGCGGTGCCTTTGTCGGCGTTCATCATCTTTGGCTGAGTGAAGCCGTTTTTGGCGTCTTTTTCGGCTGGATAGTAGTAGCCGGTGCGGGCGGTGCGGTTGCTGTCGGGGAAGTCGCGTGTGTTGGCGGCGCGGTCCTGGTTTCGGTTAGTGTAGGCGGCGACGGAGCGGTCCTGTTCGCGGAAGTTTTTGGAGGCTTCCGAGGCGTTGCCTGATTCCGAGGCGGAGCTGCCGGAGAAGCGGGAGGTCATTTTCTGGAGGAAGGACTGCTTGTCGGAGGTGCCGATTTCCTTTGTTGAGCCGCCGTAGCGTTTGGCGACGAAGTCGCGGGTCTGGTTGAAGGAGCGCATGTCCTTCTGGGCGGTCTTGCCGGAGAACATTTTGCCGCTGAGGGCGTTGAGGCCGCCGGAGCCATTGGATTGGTAGCCGAAGGGGTCGGCGGCCTGGAAGCGGGCGTTGGGGTCGACCTCGCCGCCGCCGGATGCGGCGGAGAGACTGGTCTGGGTGGGGCCTGCGACGATGGTGCGCTGGGACTCGCAGGCCGGGAGGAGGGCGGCGGCGGCTAGGGCGGCTAGGGTGGGGAGAAGGCGCATGGTGGGGAGGTCAGCGAGGTTGCTGGCGCCATTCCGTGAGGACGCCTTCGAGGTAGCGGCGGTAGTCCGGGCTGCGGGTGGCGCTGATGACGAGTTCGAATTCGGCTTCGTTGATGAAGCCGCGGTTGAAGGCGACTTCTTCGATGCAGGCGACCTTGAGGTTCTGCTGGTGTTCGATGGTGGCGATGTAGTTGCCGGCTTCGAGGAGACTGGCGGGGGTGCCTGTATCGAGCCATGCGATGCCGCGGCCGAGGAGGCGGACTTCGAGAGCGCCGTCGCGGAGGTAGGCGTTGTTGAGGTCGGTGATTTCGAGTTCGCCGCGCGCGGAGGGTTTCTGCTGTTTGACGCGGGCGACGACGGACTCGTCGTAGACGTAGAGGCCGGGGACGGCGAAGTTGCTTTTGGGGAGTTTTGGTTTTTCCTCGATGCTGATGACGCGGCGGGAGGCGTTGAATTCGACGACGCCGAAGCGTTCGGGGTCGCGGACGTGGTAGCCGAAGACGCAGGCACCTTTTTCCATGGCGAGGGCGGAGCGGAAGAAGTCGAGTTTGCCGTAGAAGATGTTATCGCCGAGGATGAGGGTGGCTCCCGAGCCGGCGAGGAAGTCTTCGGCGAGGAGGAAGGCCTGGGCGATGCCTTCTGGGGCTGGTTGTTCGATGTACTCGAGGCGGATGCCGAGGCGGGAGCCGTCGCCGAGGAGGTCGCGGAAGGCTGGGAGGTCCTTTGGGGTGGAGATGATGAGGATTTCGCGGATTCCGCCGAGCATGAGCGTGCTGAGCGGGTAGTAGATCATGGGTTTGTCGTAGATCGGCAGCAGCTGTTTGCAGGCGATGCGGGTGAGCGGATCGAGACGGGTGCCGGCGCCGCCGGCGAGGATGATGCCTTTCTTGTTCATGGGGGCCTTGCTGCTGTGGAGGAGGAATGAAGAAAGCAAGGGTGGGGCGGGAGGGCAAGCGGGCAGCGGGGTCGGGAAATTCAGCGGGCTATGAGGGGATCATGAGGAGGAGGCAGGCTGCGCGGGAGGACCATGCGGCGGTGCGCCACCAGTTGGAGGAGACGAGACGCTGGTGGGCGTGAGGGTTGAAACCGGAGGCGAGGATGTTGTGGAGAGGGATCTGGACGCGCCATGTGGCGAGCCAATTGAAGATGAGGGGCAGGAGACTGGCGAGGAGCCATGGATTGCGGTTGCCGAGGTAGACGAGGGCGGCGGCGGTGAGGAGTTCGGTGAGCATGAGGGGAGCGACGAGCCACGTGATGCGGGTGGTGTGCTGCTGGTGATAGGCTGGGAAGGATTCGGGACCGACGAGGGAGAACAGGGGATAGTGGACGAGCTGGATGGTCCAGATGAGGCCGGTGAGGGCGAAGGTTGCGGCGGCGTGGATGGGCAGGAGCGGGCACATGTCAGGCGGGAGCGGGGAGTTGAGCGAGGGCGGCGTAGTCGGGGCGGGCGGCGGCGGTGGTGTGGGAGAAGCGGCGGACGACGCGGCCGTGATGGATGAGGAAGACGCCTGGCATCTGGGTGGCGTCGCCTTCGATGGGGCCGGGGCGATGACCTGAAAGGAAAGATGTCAGGCCGCGGCACCAGACGGAGAGGGCGAGGAGCTGGCGGAGGTTGCCGCGACGGAGGCCGAGGCCTTGATAGAGGTGGCGATCGGGATCGGAGACGGAGGGGACGTCTTCCATGCCGTAGCGGGCGGCGAAGGCGGCGAATGAATCGGCGGTGCCCATGTGGACGAGGGCCAGGGTGGTGCCATTCTTGCCGATGGCGGTGCGTGCTGCGGAGAGGTCGGCCATGGCTTCGCGGCAGAAGGTGCAGCCGGAGTGGCGGAGGAAGACGAGGAGGACGGGATGGTGCTGGGAGAGGGCGGCGAGAGTGGTGCCGGTGGAGGTGATGGCGTTAGAGAGGAGGGTGGCTTCGTCGGGCGGCTGGGAGTTGGCGGGTTCGTTCTGGAATTGATCCCATGCGTATTTGAGGATGAGGAAGAACGGCACCCACCAGATGAGATCGTTAGTGAGGCAGTTGAGGGCGAAGGGCCATGGGAGGGCACCGGTCCAGAGGGCTTGAGCCATGCCGAGGGGGCCGAAGACTTTGCCGAGGAATCCGACGAGGACGATGGGCCAATGGCGGGCGGGATCGGTGGCAGCGATGGCATAGCCGAGGCCGTAGACGCCGACGATCATGCCGATGCATTGCCAGAACTGGGGGTAGTTCGGCTGGGGCATGTCGAGCCATGTGAACAAGGCGCCAGGAAAGAGAACGGCGAAGGCACCCCAGAGGATGTTGTAGAGCCCGGCGGCGAGGAGGACGTTCCGCATCCAGCGGGGAGGGGTGGTGGTCATGAGAAGTGAGAAGTGAGATGGCAGTGTTAGGAAAAGTGCGGGTGAGGAGGCTACGGATCGGAGGGGTCGTCGTGATGGAGGGGGGCGTTGAGGTGGTGTTCGAGGAGTTTGCGGTGTTTGGTGACGCGGCCGGCGACGCGTTTGCGCCACATGCGGAAGCTGGAGGGTTTGAGGGTGCGGCGCATGAGGTCGATGACCTGTTTTTCGGTGAAGCCGGTGCGTTCTTTGATTTCCTCGAAGCTGGTGCGGTCTTCCCACGCGAGGCGGATGATGTTCGAGAGGTGGTCGGGCATGGGGGGTGAGAAGTGAGAAGGGCTTGTTGGGAGAGGTACGGGTGCCGGGGGGGAAAGGAGCGGAGGAAGGAGAAACTGGATCATTGAAAAACCGGCCTGAGCACGGCGACATTCTCGGGGATGTGGACGAGGATCGGATGCGGGATCGCCCGGGTGTTTGAGCGACATGGATGCCGAGGGGGACAAAGATGCGGGAATTTGACGGTGGAAGGACGAGGTTGATGCGGAGAATCAGATGAGCTAATGGGCAGGAATGTCTGAAGCTGATATTGATGCCCTTGAGAGCCAGTTTCCCGCCTTTTCCGGGCAGGCGTTTGCGAGTGCGCGTCTGGAGGTACTGGCGTCGGGGCAGAGTGTGCTGCAGACGGAGGGAGGGTTGGTGGTCAGGGTCTATCCTGACGGGCGCAAAGAAGTGGTGAAGCGGATCGAGCCGCCGATTTCGGTGAAGTCCGGCACGATTTACACTCTTCGATGAACGAGGGGACGCCAAGGCTGCGCATGTTTGCCGGGCCGAATGGGTCGGGGAAGAGCGTGCTGAAGTCCTACCTGCCGGAGCCGCTGCTTGGGGTGTATCTGAATGCTGATGAGATTGAGGCTGGGGTGAAAGAGCGGGGATATGTGGATGCGAGGGCGTACGGGATTGATGCGACGGAAGAGGAGGTGCTGCGGTTTTTTGGCGATTCGGATTTTCTGGCCCAGCAGGGGCTTGCAGAGGCGGCGAGACGCCTGCGTTTTGCGGAAGGTCGGCTTTGGTTCCCATCCGGGCTGGTCAACAGCTACTTTGCCTCGGTGGTGGCTGATTTCCTGAGGCAGAAGCTGCTGGCGGCGCAGCGGACGTTCACGCTAGAGACCGTGATGTCTCACCCAGGCAAGGTGGCACTGCTCAAGAATGCTCAGGAGGCAGGCTACCGCTGCTATCTTTATTATGTGGCGACGGATGACCCTGCGATCAATGTATCCCGCGTCGAGAACCGGGTGAAGCTCAACGGACATAGTGTGCCACCTGAACTCGTGGAAAAACGCTACTACCGCTCGCTGGACCTGCTGATGTCTGCGATCCTATGCACCAGTCGCGCGTAAATCTTCGACAACTCCACGGATAACGCTGACCGCAAGCACACTTGGCTGGCCGAGATTACGGACGGCCGCACTCTTGAACTCAAGACGGATCGAATTCCAGTGTGGTTCAAGCTTTCGGTACTGGATAAAATTGTTTAGCCCTGATGCCCCATGTTGAGAGCGACCCCGAATTGTGTGCCGGACGCACGACAGCGTGGTTGGGCTTTTCACTGATCCTGGGAGGCCTGATGGGTTGGGGGACGGGTATCTTGGGTGCTGGCAGAAGCGTGAGAAGGACCGGAGTGTGGAGAGTGGGCTGATTAGGGAGAATCTGGCGTTGCGAGGGTGTACGGAGGCGCAGATTGCGGCGTCGTTGCAGAAACTGCTGGCGGTGTGGCGGGGGTGATGGGGAAGTGGGAAGGGCTGGTTGGGAGAGGGTTGAAGGGGGGCGAGGCGGGGAGCAGGGTGCGTTGGTTTGCTTGCAGGTTTTGTCGGGGTGTGGTAGACGGGTGGAAATGTCAGGGGATCGAGTTCGAGAGGGCCATGAGAAGAGAGGCGATTTGCGGAGCAGCTGGATCGTGGGTGCGCCTGTTGTTGTGTTTTTGGGGGCGTGTCTGTGGTTTCTCGGGAGCCTCAAAATTCCGAATGGGCCTGATGTCGAGGAAGCAAGCAATTTGGTTGCGGCGCTCCAGGAGCGCTATCCGTTCCGGGTCATGGGTGCGGATTCCAAGCGTCCGGCGGTGTACATGAAGCCGCATCCGGACTACACGAAGATTTTTGTTTATGGTGATTACCGGGCGGACGAACGAGAGGAAATTGTCAGGCAGGTTCGAGTTCTCCGTGTGGAAAAGGCGACGAAGCCGATTCACCTTTATTTTTATCTCCGGGAGCAGGACCGGAGAGACTTGTTGGAGGAGGTGCGAATTCCGTAGGCGGCCGTGGTTGGGGGATGAGTGGGGGGTATGGCGCCCTTTCAGGGCTTGTGGTTTATGTTATTGGTGACCTGGGGCGTTGCCCCAGGCTTTCACCTTTGGCGCCTTTGGCGCGGGGGGAGGGCTGGTTGGGAGAGGACGGGGCTTGTTGGGGGGAGGCGCGAGTTCGGAGAGCGGGCCGCGCGCACTCCGTACGCCCCGAGAGCTGTGATTGCTCAAGCAGTCCAGAGCCTGCGGCGCTCCTGTTCGGGGATGGGCTGGTTGGGAGGGGACGGGGCTGGTGGGGAGAGGGGTGGGCGCGGGAATGCGCAGAGAGTTTCCGGTTTCGCGAGGCGCGGAGTGTTGTGAGAGAGCGGGCGAACATGACGGACGAAACACTTTCTGAATATCTGGGGCGGCAGAAGGATCGCATTGATGCGGCTTTGGAGCGATGGCTGCCGGGGGCTGGGGAGGCTCCGGGGACGCTGCATGCGGCGATGCGGCACAGTATGTTTGCGGGTGGGAAGCGGTTGCGGCCGGTGCTGACGCTGGCGGCGTGCGAGGCGTGCGGGGGGGATGACGAGCGAGCGGTGGGGGTGGCGTGCGCGGTGGAATGCATTCACACGTATTCGCTGATTCACGATGATCTGCCGTGCATGGACGACGATGATTTCCGGCGCGGGCGGCCGACTTGTCACAAGGTGTATGGTGATGCGGTGGCGGTGCTGGCGGGGGATGCGCTACAGCCGCTGGCGTTCGGGCTGGTGCTGGAGTCGCCGCCGGGGGCGGGGCACAGTGTGGGGGCGATGGTTGGGGAGCTGGCGGTGGCGGCGGGGTCGCGGCATCTGATTGGCGGGCAGGTGCGGGACATCGAGGCGGAAGGGAAGGTGGTGTCGTTCGAGGAACTGCGGGCGATCCATGAGGGGAAGACGGCGGCATTGCTGACGTGCAGTCTGCGGCTGGGGGGGATGGCGGGTGGGGCGAGCGAGGATGAGCTGGCGGCGCTGACGAGGTTCGGGCATGCGCTGGGTCTGGCGTTTCAGGTGATTGATGACATTCTGGATGTGACGCAGACGTCGGAGAAGCTGGGGAAGACGGCGGGGAAGGATGTGGCGGTGGGGAAGTCGACGTATCCGGCGATTATGGGGTTGGAGGCGTCGAGGGCGGAGGCGTCGCGGCTGACGGCGGAGGCGACGGCGGCGCTGGCACCGTTTGGTTCGAATGCCCGGCGGCTGCATGAGCTGGCGGGGCATTTACTGGCGCGGGATTTCTGAGGCTGGAATCAGGGGGGATCGCCGGTGGCGTTGCGGAGGAAATCTGTGAGGGAGTCGCGTGCGAAAGTGTCGGCGTCCCATGGGTCTGGGAGGACGAGGTGCATGGCGGCTGGGCTGACGATCCATGCCCATGCGGAGGAGGTGGCGCCGTCGGGCATGGTGACGGTGATGAGCTGGCGGAGGTAGTCGTGGCCTTCGAAGGCGTCGAGCCGGGCGAGGGCGATGGGTGAGACGTTGGTGCGGAGGAGGCCTGAGGCGAGGGAATCGTGTGGGGCGGGGATGAGGCCTGGGTAGGAGACGCCTTGGAGGGAGCGGACGGACCAGCCGTGGGCGGTGGCGGGGAGGCCGGGGTTGGAGGTTCGGGCGATGCGTTGCCAGACGACGTCGAACATGAGGGAGCCGTAGACGAAGAGGTTCATGAGGAGGGATGGAGATGGAGGGAGTGGGGCATTTCCCGCCTTGCTGCGGGAGGTGGAGCGTCTATGTGCGGGCCATTATGGCGAAAAAACCTGTGGTACTCATCATTCGTGATGGCTGGGGCATCAATCCGGGCGGACGTGCGGCGGCGGAGGACAATGGTGACGCGACGCTGCTGGCGCGGACGCCGTTTCATGATGAGCTGTACGGGAAGTACCCCTGGAGCCAGGTTTCGGGGAGTGGCGAGGACGTTGGGTTGCCGGCCGGGCAGATGGGGAACAGCGAGGTGGGGCACCTGAATCTGGGGGCTGGGCGGATTGTTTATCAGGATCTGACGCGGATCAACAAGGCGAT